>CP034928.1:1020993-1361324 GCA_004102645.1 Candidatus Bipolaricaulis sibiricus
ACATGGACGGGAATCTCCGCCGGGATCGCCGTACGCAGTTTCTCGAGATGGCCGAATGCGTCCTCACCCTCCCGCGGGAGGGAGTACGGGAACTGGGCGAGCAGCGCCCCCAAGCATCCCCCATCCCGAAGGGGCTCGATGCCCGCAAGAAACGGGGCCACGGTCTCGTCGAACTTGCCCCGATCGTGGGTCATCTCCCCCGGCACCTTCACCACGAACACGAACTTCGTGGGGTCCACTTTGCGCACCAGAGCAGCGGTCATGTGCGGGGACGGGACGCGGTAGTAGGTCGAGTTGATCTCGACAGCATCGAACTCCCGGGCGTAGTAGGAGAGCCACTCCTTGGAGGGCAGGGTCGTGGGGTAGATCGGCCCAACCCAGTCCCGGTAGCTGTACCCGGACGTCCCAACCCGTAGAGTCCCTGTGCCCATGGGGGGATTATAGGACCGCCGGCAGCTGGCCGGCCTACCGCTCGACGGCGGATCGCGGCGGAACCGTTGCCACCACCGGACGCGCGGCCAGCCGGCAAAGGACCCTACGCCGGATCTGGCCCAGGGACCTGCGTTCTCGGTTCCGCTGGTGTCAACGCCGCGAGGTAAAGCTCGGTGTACTCCCGCATCATCCGGCGGGCACAGAACCGCGGGGCCACCGTTCGGATCGCCTCTTTCATCACCCGGACGAACCCGTGGGGGATCCCATCGGGCCCTCGGTCGTAGTACAGCGGAGCGATCTCCCCCTCCAACAGGGCGTACAACGCGGCAGCGTCGGCGGCGGTGCGATCACCGTCGATCGTCTCCCCGCCGAACGCCCACCCGTTCGAACCGGTCTGCCCTTCAGGCCACCACCCGTCGAGGATAGACAGGACGGGCACACCGTTGACCGACGCCTTCATCCCGCTCGTTCCGCTCGCCTCAAGTGGTGGCAACGGGGTGTTCAGCCACACATCAACCCCGGCGACGAGGTACTTGGCCAGATGCTGGTCGTATTCGGGAACGAACGCGATCCGTCCCGCGAATCGGGGATCGAGGGCCAGGCGATAGACCTGCTGGATGAGCCGTTTGCCCTCGAGATCTGCCGGGTGGGCCTTCCCGGCAAACACGAGCTGCACCGGCCGCAGCGGGTCAGTGATCAGCCGCAGCAGCCGATCGAGATCGTGCAGGATGAGGGTCGGCCGCTTGTAGGAGGTGAACCGGCGCGCGAAGCCAAGGGTGAGGATGTTGGGGTCAAGAAGGGCCCCGGTGGGGACGATGCTGGCCGCGTTGGCGATCCCTGCCTGCCACCGTCGACGGGCGCGGCTGTCGATCTCGGCAAGGAGTGCTACCTTCCGGTCCTCGTGGATCGCCCACAGCTCCTCATCGGGGATGCCAGCCACCGCCTCCCAGACCGCGGGATCGTCGGGGCGGTCGCGCCATGAGGGGCCGAGGTACCGGTCGAAAAGGGTCTGAACCCGCAGCGGCTCGATCCACGTCGAGAGGTGAATGCCGTTCGTGATCCCCCGAATCGTGACGGGCGTGTGATCCCAACGCACGCTGGACCACATGGCGCTCGCTACCTCGGCGTGACGCCGGCTCACGGCGTTCGTGGCCCGGCTAGCCCGGATCGCGAACGCGGTCATGTTGAACCCCGCCCCTGGATCGTGCGGGTTCAGCCCGAGCGCGAGGAACGCGTCGCGGGGTATCCCCACGCGCTCGCAGTACGGAAGAAGATGTTTCTCCATGAGTGGGAATGGAAACACGTCCGTACCGGCGTGGAGCGGCGTGTGGGTCGTGAATAGGGTTCTCTCCCGAACCGCGTCCAGCGCTTCGAGCCAGGTCGCCCCGTCCGCCAACCGAGTGGCAAGGCGTTCCAGAATGGCGAACGCAGGGTGCCCCTCGTTGAGGTGGACCACGCCCGGCACGATCCCGAGGGCCTGCAGGGCACGCATCCCGCCGATCCCAAGAACGATCTCCTGCCGGAGTCGCTGCTCGAGATCGCCCGTGTATAGGTTCTGAGAGATCGCCCGATCCCACGGGTGGTTGCCCTCGACGTCAGTCGTGAGTAGGTAGAGCGGGACACGTCCGACCTGGGCTGTCCACACCGCGACCCGGAGCGGAGGATCGAACAGGGGAACCGACACGACAAGGGGTTGCCCATCGGCCGATCGAGCAGGGCGGATGGGGTACGACGAGCTGTCCAGGGGCTCGTGGACCTCCTCCTGCCACCCGTCGTCCCGAATCCGCTGGCGGACGTAACCGTGGGAGTAGATGAGCCCCACCCCGACCATCGGCAGCCCAAGGTCGCTCGCCTCCTTGAGCGTGTCGCCAGCGAGGATCCCCAGGCCTCCCGCGTACACCGGCAGCGACACGTGAACTCCGAATTCCGCCGAGAAGTACGCCACCGGACCTTGCGGTCCTTCGGGCTGTCCAGGAAGTCCACGCAACGGTGATCCCATCTCAGCACGGAACTGCTCCATCACCCGGTCGTAGCGGGCGAGGAAGGCTGGGTCCTGTGCCGCACGGGCGAGAACTGCGGGCGACACCATACTCAGAATGCGCACCGGGTTGTGCACGCTCTCCCGGTACGCCTGAAGATCGAGGGCGCGCAGAAGCTCCCGGGCCTCGGGGTGCCAACTCCACCACAGGTTGTAGGCCAGCTCGCCCAGGCCCGCGATGCGCGGTGGCAGGTGCTGAAGCGGTGAGTTCTCCATCTTGAACAGCATTGTAGCCGCCGATTCCATCGTTCCCCAGGTCGTGAGTTGCCCTGGCCTGAACTGAACCCTATCATGGCGAATGAAGGAGTGATCCACGATGGGGGAGCGCGCAGTACGAATGCAGGCTGGGGAACCATCCCTTCTCACGGAGGACGACCTTTGGCTGTTCGCCGAAGGGTCACACAGCCGTCTCTACGAAGTGCTCGGCGCCCACCCGCTGTCGGTACAAGGCACCACCGGGACGCTGTTCGCTGTGTGGGCCCCTGACGCGGAGGCCGTGTCCGTGGTGGGAGACTTCAACAGCTGGGACCCCAGCCGACACAGAATGCGGCCCCACCGCGAATCCGGCATCTGGGAGTGCTTCGTTCCCGGGGTCGGGCCAGGCGCCTTGTACAAATACCACCTCGCCTCGCGCCACGGCCCGCGGGTCCTCAAGTCCGATCCGTTCGCGTTCTACTCGGAAGTCCCTCCGCGCTCGGCGTCCGTGGTGTGGGACCTCGCCTACCCGTGGGGTGACGCCGCCTGGCTTCGCCGGCGTGGCCCCCGAAATGCCCTCGATGCCCCGATCGCGATCTACGAAGTCCACCTCGGCTCGTGGCGGAGGAAGGACGATGGTCGGTACCTCACGTATCGTGAGCTTGGCCCCCTTCTCGCAGCGCACGTCAGGGACACCGGGTTCACCCACGTCGAGTTCCTCCCGGTGATGGAGCACCCGTTCTATGGGTCGTGGGGCTACCAGACAACCGGCTACTTCGCCCCCACTTCCCGCTACGGGACGCCCCAGGATTTCATGGCCCTGGTCGACCACCTACACCAGAGGGAGATCGGGGTCATTCTGGACTGGGTTCCGTCTCACTTCGCCACCGACGGCCATGGCCTTGGCCAGTTCGACGGGTCTCACCTCTACGAGCACGCCGACCCGCGCCGCGGAGTGCATCCCGACTGGGGGAGCTACACGTTCAACTACAACCGACACGAGGTGCGGAGTTTCCTCCTGTCCAGTGCCCTGTTCTGGCTCGATCGCTACCACGCTGACGGGCTGCGGTTGGACGCGGTGGCCTCGATGCTGTACCTCGATTACTCCCGTAGGCCGGGGGAGTGGCTCCCCAACGAGCAGGGCGGGCGAGAGGATCTTGCGGCGATCGCGTTCTTGCGCCGCCTCAACGAGGAGGTCTACCGCCGCTACCCCGACGTGCAGACCATCGCTGAGGAGTCCACCGCGTGGCCGATGGTATCGCGCCCGACATGGATGGGGGGGCTCGGGTTCGGTCTGAAGTGGGACATGGGGTGGATGCACGACACCCTCATCTACATGTCCAAGGACCCCATCCACCGCCAGCATCACCACGACAAGCTCACGTTCCGAATGCTGTACGCAGCGCATGAGAACTTCGTTCTACCCCTCTCCCACGACGAGGTCGTGCACGGGAAGGGCTCCCTCTTGGGGAAGATGCCGGGAGACGACTGGCAGAAGTTCGCAAATCTCAGGCTGCTTCTGGGCTACCTGTATGCAAGCGCCGGCAAGAAACTCCTGTTCATGGGTGGGGAGATCGGGCAGTGGGGGGAGTGGGATCACGAGCGAGCGTTGGATTGGCCACTGCTCGAGCACGGTCCCCATCGTGGTCTCCACCGCTGGGTGGCGGACCTGAACCACCTCTACCGGAGTGAGCCTGCTCTGCACACGCGGGACTGCGGCGACCTCGGGTTCGAATGGGTGGAACCGAACGACGCCGCATCGAGCGTGGTCGCGTTCCTACGCCGGGGACACAGCGACCGCGACGTGATCCTGGTGGTGGGGAACTTCACACCCGTTGTCCGTTCCGGGTACCGAATCGGCGTACCCCATCCCGGGCGGTGGGCTGAGCTTCTGAACGGGGATGCAGTCGACTACGGAGGCAGCGGTCAGGGGAACCTGGGTGGGACCGAGGCAGAACCGATACCGGCTCACGGTTTCACCCAGTCGCTGTCCCTGACGCTTCCCCCGCTAGCGATGCTCTTTCTCAAGCCGTCTACAGCTTGATCTCCACGGTCGACCCTTGCCGGGCTTGGACGAGCCACGCCTGCCAGACGGCCTCGCCCTTGTCCCGGCGGATCAGCGTTTCGATCCTGTCTCGGACGTCGTCGAGGGCCAGGGGCTGCCCATCCTCATCGACGAATCGCGACGGGTCTTCATCGTAGTACGCCTGGATCTCCTCGTCAGACACCGCGATCTCGGCCACCACGGACGCCTTGAGCGCGGCCAGAAGCAACCTCTCGCGGTGGTCGCGGGCGATGTCCTCTCTGTACCGCTCCAGGGTGTACCCTTGGGCAAGCAGCCGTTCCTCGAACTCGGCTTCGGTCAGTCCGTAGTGGGCGTAGATCTGGGCCAGCGTGCCCCGGGTGCGCTGGGCAACCTCGCCTTCGTCCACGGCCAGACCGCGGCGGGTCGCCTCCTGGAGCTGAATGCGTCGGAGGATCAGCTTCTCCAGAACATCCCGTTCGTAGCGAGCAACAAACGCCTTCCCCTCATCCGTGAGCAACAGGGATTGAGCGAACCCCGGGAACTGCTGCGACAACATGAACACGATCTCAGCTAGACCGGTTGCCCGATCCAGCTCCTCTCTCAGGATAGGCTCACCGTTGACCACCGCCACCGGATCACTGGCCAGAGCGGCCATTCCCACTGCCAGACAGGCGATGACCCCGTAGCGGATCACGACGACGGCTCCTTGTCTTCATCGGGGACCAGTCCGATCCGCCGCACGGCTCCCCGCAGGTTTCGAGCCAACCGTTTGTACTGCTCCTCGAGCTCAGGAGTCACCGACCGCGGCGTCTTCTCCAGCGCCTGCTCGAAGTGGGGCATCGTGACCGCGGTGGCAGTCAGCGATTCGCGCAAGGCGATTCGTCCGGCCTTGCGACACACTTCGGCGATGTCGGCCCCCGTGTACCCTGCGGTGCGAGCGGCCAGACGTTCGAGATCCACGTCGGGTGACAGGGCCATCCCCCGCGTGTGCACGCGGAAGATCGCCAGCCGGGCGCCCACATCCGGGATTGGAACGTAGATCAGCTCATCGAATCGCCCTGGACGGAGGAGAGCCGGATCCACAAGGTCGGGCCGGTTCGTCGCCCCAATGACAACCACCCGCCGCAGCTCCTCGAGTCCGTCCATCTCGGCAAGCATCTGGTTCACGATCCGCTCTGTGACGTGGGGCTCGCCGAGCGCCGACCCGCGACGAGGCACGAGCGCATCAAGCTCGTCCAGGAACACCACCGCCGGCGCAACCTGTCGCGCCCGACGGAACACCTCGGCGATCCGCTGCTCGCTCTCGCCGTACCACTTGGAGAGAAGCTCGGACCCCTTGGCGGTGATGAAGTTCGCTTGGGACTCGCTCGCCACGGCCTTCGCCAGCGTTGTCTTCCCCGTCCCGGGCGGACCGTAGAGGAGGATCCCCTTGGGAGGGGTAACCCCCAGCCGCTGGAACGCCTCCGGGGTCGTCAGGGGGAGCTCCACGGCCTCACGCAACAGCTGTTGGACCTCCTGGAGGCCCCCGATGTCGGCCCATGTGACGGTGGGAACCTCCACCATCACCTCGCGCATCGCCGACGGGCGGACCTCCTTCAGCGCCCGATCGAAGTCCTCCCACCGCACGATGAGCTCCTCGATCACCTCCGGGGCGATCCCCTCTTCGTCGAGGTTGATCTTGGGAAGGAGCTTCCGGAGAACGTTCATCGCCGCCTCGCGGGCCAGCGCAGCGATGTCCGAGCCCACGAACCCATGCGTCAGCCCCGCGAGCTTGTCCAGGTCAACATCCGAGGCCAGCGGCATCCCCCGGGTGTGGACCATCAAGATCTCCTTCCGGCCATCGCGGTCTGGAACGCGAACCTCGATCTCCCGGTCGAACCGGCCTGGACGACGCAGGGCGGGGTCGATGGCCTCGACCCGGTTGGTGGCCGCGATCACGATCACGTTCCGCCGCTGCTTGAGCCCGTCCATGAGGGTGAGGAGCTGCGCCACCACGCGCCGCTCGACCTCACCCGTCACCTCGGCGCGGCGGGGGGCAATCGAGTCCAGCTCATCGATGAAGATGATCGCCGGTGCGTTCTTCTCTGCCTGCTCAAAGATCTCCCGCAGGCGGCCCTCGGACTCCCCGTAGAACCGCGACATGATCTCCGGTCCAGAGAGTGCGATGAAGTGGGCATCGGTCTCCGTGGCCACCGCCTTCGCAAGCAAGGTCTTCCCTGTTCCCGGTGGTCCGTGAAGAAGGACCCCGCGGGGAGGTTCGATCCCGAGACGATCGAACAGCTCGGGCTTTTTCAGCGGAAGCTCGACCATCTCGCGGATCTTGTGGATCACGTCGCGGAGGCCCCCGATGTCCTCGTAGGCGACCTCCGGCACGTCGCGGCCCCGCTCCGCAACCTCGACGTGCTCCGGAAGGAGTTCGATTGCGGTATCGGGGGTGATGCGGACGAGGCCGCCCGGCTGGGTGCTGACAACCTTGAGGTGAATCTCGCCGAGGCCGAACCCAGGTGCCATCTGGGCGAACTCCCGGAAGATGCGCTCGAACAGAAGGTTGTCGCCGAACGGGCTCCCCTCAGCTCGGGCCGCCGTGGACACGACGTCGCCGGTGCGCACGACGCGGCCGGCGAGGATCGCCCGCAGGCTGTCCGGGGGAGCAACGAGGTGGAGTCCCTTCCGCGCCGGAGCCAGTGTGACATGAGCAGCGGGCTTCCACTTCGCCCTTCGTACCTGGACGGTCTCCCCCACACCTACGCCGGCGTTGGCGCGGATCAAACCATCGATGCGAACGATGTCGAGGCCAGCGTCCGCCTGGTACGCCACGGCGGCAATCGCCCCCGTCACGCGAGCTCCCTCGAGCTCGATGGGCTCGCCCGGCGAGACCCCGAGCGCCTCGATGTTCTCGGAGGTCAGACGGGCGATCCCCCGTCCGACATCCGGCTGGTGGGCTTCGGCCACCTTCAGCTTGAGCTCAACCTGTTCCTCTTTCGGCGCCATCGCCATCTCCCTTGAGTCGGGAGATGGTAGCGCGGGGCGCCGGGGCGCGCTACACCGGGGCTATAATCGGCCCCGATGCGCCTCTTCTACTGCGTGGAGCTGCCGGCGGACGTCCGGGCAACGGTGGCGCGGGCCACCCGCCCGCTGCAGACCAGGATCCGCGGCGCGACGTGGGTCAGCGAGGACAACCTCCACATCACGCTGCGATTCCTGGGGGAGGTCGGCGAGGACCTCCTTCCCGCGCTTCGTGACCTCGGGGAGGGCATCGCCCGGGAGACAACGCCGTTTGATCTCTCTTTGGAGCGGCTGGGCGCGTTTCCCCATCCGAGCCGAGCCCGCGTGGTGTGGGTTGGGCCGACCGCCGAGAGCGCCTTGTTTGCGATCCTCGCTCAGCGAGTCGAGGATGACGTCCAGACGCTCGGCTTCCCCCCCGAACGCCGACCGGCTCACCCCCACGTCACGCTGGCGCGGCTCCGTATTCCGCAGGACCTGGCCGCACTTGTCGAGGGGACCGCTCTGCCCCTGCTCCGCACCACCGTCGACAGTCTGACGCTGATGAGTTCAGAGTTGCGTCCCCAGGGCCCCCTCTACACGCCGGTCGCCCGGTGGCCGCTCCGAGGGGGATCGGGTGCCCTATGAAATCCTCGATCACGTCGCGGATGCCGGGGTCCGGGGAATCGGGCGAACGGTTGACGAGGCGTTCGCCGAGGCCGCCCGAGGGACATTCGCCCTGATGGGCGACCTCGATCGAATCGAGCCCAAGACCGCTGTGACCTTGGAGGTGGAGGCCGACTCCCTGGAGAGCCTTCTTGTCGAATGGCTCGGAGAGCTGTTGCGGGAGCGCGATGTGCAGGGGATGCTCTTCTCCCGGTTCGAGACCCGAATCACCGCGCGAGGTCAACGATGGCACCTCATCGGGCAGGCTTGGGGGGAACCGATCGACCGTCGTCGGCACCGACTGGGGGTCGAGGTGAAGGCAGCCACCTACGCCGGGGTCCGGGTCAAGCCTACACACGACGGATGGATGGCGCAGTGCGTCGTCGATCTCTAGGAGGACAGATGACCACAGAGAACCTGATCCGACGAGGGGAGTACATGTGGGAACTTCCCCCAACTGGTGAGATGCGGGTTCCGGGTTGGGTGTTCGTGTCTCAGCCTCTGCTCCAGCCACTGCTGTCCGGAGCGGCCGAGGCGGACGGCGAGGGCGGCGGCGGGCACGACTGGAACGCCCTGACCCAGATTCGCAACGTAGCCTGCCTCCCGGGAATCGTGAAGGCGTCGATCGCGATGCCCGACGTCCACCCCGGCTATGGGTTCCCGATCGGCGGAGTGGGAGCCTTTGACCCTGCTGACGGAGTTGTGGCGATGGGCGGGGTAGGGTTCGACATCAACTGCGGGGTGCGGGTCCTCACCGCTCCTCTCTCCCGGGAGGACATTGAGCCCCGGAAGGACCAGCTCGCCGACGTTCTGTTCGCTCACGTTCCGGCGGGGCTGGGTTCGGAAGGAACGATTCGCCTCAGTCTGCAGGGAGTGGACGAGGTGTTGGAGAAGGGCGCTCGGTTCGCCCTCGACCGCGGCTATGGCCTTCCCGAAGACCTCGAGTACATCGAAGAGAATGGACAGATGGATCGGGCTGACCCATCGGCGGTCTCTCTCAAGGCCAAGGAACGGGAGTTCCGCCAGATTGGAACTCTGGGCTCAGGCAATCACTACCTCGAAGTCCAGTACGTGGAGGAAGTCCACGATCTCGAGGCCGCTCGGGCCTACGGCCTGGAGAAGAACCAGATCTTGATCGCCATCCACTGCGGGTCGCGGGGTCTCGGGCACCAGATCGGCCAGGACGCACTACCGGAACTCGAGCGGGCAAGCCGGAAGTACGGGATCCCGATCCGAGAGCGCGAGCTGGTGTGTGCTCCCATCCAGTCCCCCGAGGGACAGAAGTACCTCGCGGCGGTCTACGCCGGCATCAACTGCGCGTTTGCCAACCGCCAGGTCATCGCCCACCTCGTCCGCGAGGCACTCGCCCCTCTGTTCTCCCTCCCACCGGGCAAGATCCGGACGCTGTACGACGTCGGGCACAACAACGTGAAGTTCGAGCAGCACGTGGTCGATGGGAACCCGAAGAAGCTGCTCGTTCACCGCAAGGGTTCCACGCGCGCTTTCGGGCCCGGCCGGCCCGAGAACCCTGACCGGTACCGGAAGGTGGGGCACCCCATCTTCGTCGGGGGGACGATGGGGACGGCCTCGTACATCCTTCGGGGAACTGACCTCGGGATGGACAAGGCGTTCGGCTCTGGCGTGCACGGGGCGGGGCGAGCGATGTCCCGGGCAAAGGCCAAGAAACGATGGCGAGGGCAGGAGCTGATCCGGGATCTCGCGGGTCAGGGAATCGCAGTCCGGGCGCACTCCTACGCGGGAGCAGCGGAAGAGGCGCCAGGAGCCTACAAGGACGTGGATCTCGTGGTCGAGGCGGCGGTGGGTTCCGGCCTGAACGCCCTTGTGGCGCGGGTCCGGCCCCTCGTGTGCATCAAGGGGTGATCGATGCGGCGGATCGGATGGGTGTTGGCAGTCGCATGGGCAGCTACCGCGGGGGCTGCTCCCGACGTGGTTACGGCCTGGAACGTCGGGTGGCTCTCCTCGGCCACCTTTTCCCCCGACGGCGCGTACCTCGCTGTGGGAACGCACTACGGCGTGATCCTCTACGGGACAGACACGTGGGAGGAGTGGGCACGGCTGCCGTTTCCTGACACGACCGTATTTGCGCTCGCGTTCTCCCCGGACAGCGCGATGTTGGCCGCGGCGGCCGTGAACGAGGTCCGCGTGTGGAGTGTCAGGGATCAGGAGCTCATCGTCACCGTCCGCGGGGCGTTCGGGCGGGCGCTGGGGATCGCGTTCGGCCCGCCGGGGACCCTCCTCATCGGCGGAAGCGACGGCACCCTGTCGCTGTGGAACCTGGGCCGAGGGGGGCCGCTGTGGGTCAAGACCCCGCACACCGTTCCCATCCAGAAGGTAGCGTTCTCCCCCGATGGATCGCTTGCGGTCTCGGCGGGCCATGACCGAGCCATCCTCTGGGACGCAGCGACCTGGACCGAGATCCGTTCACTTCCTGGGAAGGCGTGGGACGTGGCCTTCACTCCAGACGGGTACTTCGTTGTTGTGGGATGGGGCAAGATCCTACGGGTCTGGGATACCGCAGTGGGCTTCCTCTACCACAACGAGCTGTGGGGGCACGAGAGCTGCGCGATCACAGTTGCGGTGTCGCCCGATGGGCGGCTGTACCTCTCGGGATCCCTCGATGAGACCGCCCGGCTGTGGGACGCAGAGACGGGGCACTGCGTGGCGGTCCTCGAAGGACACGGCGCTGTGGTCCAAGAGGTCGGGTTCTCCCCTTGCGGGATGCTGATTGTCACGGCTTCCGACAACGGAGTGGTACGCATCTGGCGTGTGGCTGACGTCTTGGCCGAACCATGACGATCGAGGAGTGGATCCGCGACCGCGTGCCCCTCGAGCCCGCCACCTCGGCTGCCCTTCGCTACGAGCGAATGGTCTGGCAGTCTGCAGAGGCCCTTCCGTGGGTTCACCGTCCTGCGGACCCCACTCAACCGTTCGATTGGGTGGAGGAGGCACGGATCGGATCCTTTCTCGCTCCACTTCGCGCTCCACGCCGCGTCCTGGACATCGGGACCGGCGACGGCTGGCCCGCACTACCGCTGGCTCGACACGTGCCCGAGGTCGTCGCGCTTGACCCGTCGCCGCGGCGCGCTGCCCTGGCCCGGGAGAACGCTCACCGGCTCGGGCTGGCCAACGTGACCGTCGTGTGCGCACCGGCCGAGGACCTCCCCTTTCCAGATGGCTCCTTTGATGGTGTGGTGTCCGCGTGCGCGATTGAGCAGAGCACCGATCCGGAGACGGCCCTTCGTGAGGCAGCTCGCGTGTTGCAGCCAGGCGGATGGTTCGCGGCCACGTTCGAGGACCTGTCCGCCGAGCTGCGGACCCCGGTCGAGGAGGCAGCCGAGCTGTACCTGGATGGGGAGCAGGTTGTGTACCGGCTCGTCCACCGCTCGTTGGCCCCCCCGCGCGAGGCCGAGTACGAGCTTCGCTTCCGAGCCGACGCCGACCTTCGCCGCGCCGTCGAGCACGTCGCGCCCGTCCCCACGTTCCAGACAGCCGGAGACGGTCCTGGGCTGCGCCCTGTCTCATCCGACGACCCCAACCTCGGGGTCCCGATCCTCGAGGGGGCCCGGCCGCGCCTCCTCCGGGGGCGGTTCTTCGAGCTGCGGCACCGAACCCCCGACGAGACGATCGACGTCGTCGTCACCGCGGGTTTCAGAGGCGCCCGGGCGTACGGAAACATCACCTGGCTCGCGCGGGAGTTCTTCCTCGGTCTCCACACAGCGGGGCATCTCGCCCCGCTTGCGCCGCACATGGACGCGATCACCCGCGCGTTCGGCCGGATGTACGGCGCGGTTCCCGTTGGGAGAACATCGGTGTTCTTCGTTGTGGCGGAGAGGGCGTAGCCGCTGTGCGACGCGGCACCGTTCATCACCGTGGCGCGTGCAGGTGCCGGGACGAAACGGCGATCCGCGGGTGGCCTGCCCCGTCTCATCAATGAGGCCAACTGCCATTCGATCTTGCTCGTTCCAGTTTGCCGTCTGCTCGTATCACCCGCGGGGGGACGGCGGCAGCGGTTGGGCGAACAGGCCTCGCGGTCAGCGTCCCCCGGTCGGATGGGGCCGACGCTCAGAGGGCGAACGGGGTGCGTCGGGTCCGGATGCCGAGGATGTCGGCTATCACCTCACCCTCGGTTCCCCCTAGCCACCGGCGCGCGGCGACACGATCCGAGAGGAGGGGGGGGAGGGGTCGGGGAAGCCCCTCCCCCTGGGGAGGCTGGCCCTCGCTAGGGGCAGTTCCCGAAGCACAGCTGAATCTTGAAGTTCCACCTTCCGTCAGGGCCGAGATACCAGCACCAGCCGGGACCGCTGGGGCAGTCTCCGACGAAGAACCTCCAGGTCCCTGTCGCGTCCAGGAACCACCCCGCACCTGACCCAACGAACCCAAACCCCGAACAGGGCGGGCACGGACCGAGCCCCCAGCAGGGCGGACACGGCCAGAACCCGGACCCTGATGACGCGCTCACGATCTGAAACGTGGTCCACGCCGTGACACAGCACCCGCAGCCGGGCTCGGGAACCAGGCCAAGCACTGCCGCCCGCCCCGACTCCGGGTCCGGTCCGAGAAGCGGGTAGGGATCGGAGTAGCTTCCCAACGGCATGGAGAGCGGTCGGGTGCAAGCGACGAGCTGGAGGGTCTCGGTTCCCATCGGGGGAGCGACGCGAAACTGATAGGTCGGCTGGTCGGGAAGGGCATGGGTTCCCGCAGGACGGTAGGCATTCGGGGAGTATGGGTTGGGGAAGATCAGGCGGACTCTTCCGGTGGGTTCGATGTCAAAGATGTACACGTACGCAGCTTGGGAGATGGAGAAGTGGATGCGGGCGGTCTCGCCCACCGCGTACTGGGGCTTCTCAGTCCAAATCGAAGCGGACAGGCCAGGGACCGGAGTCGGGACCAGTCCCAGCGGGGACGGCCCTGACTGGGCCCACCCGGCAACGCTTGCCAGGACAACGATCGCGGCAAGGCTCTTCTTCATTCCAGTCACCTCCATCCGATATACACCGGGACACGGGGAGTGGTTCACGGGCGTGCACGGCGAGCTGCTCGCGCTATGATCGACACGATGTTCGTGGCTTCTTGTGCGGTCCTGTTTGTCGTTGGTTACCTCTTGGGCGGTGTTCCGACGGCGTTTGTCGTGGGACGGCTGCGGGGGGTGGACATCCGTCGCCTCGGATCGGGCAACGTGGGGGGGACGAACGCACTTCGGGTGTGGGGGGCCAAGGTGGGCGTCGCAGTGATGGCAGCGGACGTGGCCAAGGGGTTCGTGGCTGCCGGCCTCCTCCCGAACCTTCCCTGGTGGGTGGGAGACCGGCCCTACCTCGGACTGTGCGCCGGGGGAGGGGCGGTGGTCGGGCACATCCTCTCGCCATACTTGCGATTTCGCGGGGGAAAGGGGGTCGCGGCCGCGGCCGGAGTGCTCCTTGCCCTTGCCCCGCTCCCCACCGCGATCGCCGTGGGAGTGTTCGCCCTGGTTGTGCTTGCGTCAGGGATCGTTTCGGTGGCGTCGCTCACCGCGGCGGCGACGCTGCCTCTGGCGGCGTACCTGCTTCACAGGACGGGGACGGCCAGTCTGCACCCGGCCGTGCAGGCGCTGACCTTGGGTCTCGTGCCCGTTGTGTTCTTCACCCACCGGGCGAACATCCGGCGCCTGGTCCGCGGCGAGGAGAACCGGTTCCGTCGGCTGTGGGAGAGGCGGGGCGGGCGAGTAACGTGAGCGCAGTGGCGGCACCAGGCAGACAGGATCGGCAAGGCAGTCTCGCGGGACGAAACCAGGCCGAGGGCATCCCCCCCGTCACCACCGTCCCGTTGCCCGACACGGGGCGAGCTGTAGAATCCCGTTCTCGGGGTCGCTCCCAGTTGCGCTTAGAGCCCGTGGATACCTGTTTCGGACAGGAGCCGGTGAGGTCAAGGGGGGAGGGTGAAGGTCTCCGACAGACGCATCGCCGAGTGGTGGGAAGCACCGGGGATCGAGGCCCGGGATGCGTTTGATGAGGAGATTCTTTACCTCAATGCCCTGACTGAGGAGATAGCGCTCCCGCGGTGGGCGATCCTTGTCCGCGATCGGATGCCGCGGTGGGGATTCGAGCCGTGCGCGCATCGATTCCTCGAGGGTCTGGAGCAGGTACTCGCCATGATCGGGGCAGGGCGGGTGTGGGCGCGATTCGGGGGGTGCGGGGACGTTCCGTTGTCGGTGCAGCGCAAGCTGGATGCTTTCGGGGCGGCCCTTGTGCAGTGGTCGGACAACGGGGGCCGTGCTGCGGGCGATCCGCTCGTTCGTCGGCTCGGGGCGCACACAGCGGACCGGGCCGAGGCAGCACGCGCGATGGGAGAGGTGATCCTGGGGATCGGTCGCGGCCCGGCTGAGGTCGACGCGGTCCTCGAGCGATGGGCCGAGCGCGCCCAGTTCTCCCCGGCGCGGATCCTTGTGGATGGGGAGGAAGCGCCGCTGGCCGTTATCGCGCACCATCCCTGCGCGTACACCCTCCTGTGGAACGTCGAGCGCCTCGCTCACTGCATCGGCAACGGGGAACCACCGTCGGCTGTGGTATGCGTCCCCGCCCTCCGGATCGCTCCGAAGCTCGATCCAGAAAGGATCGCGATCCTACGCGAGATCGGGGATTCCCTTGCCGATTGGCTCCAAGAGCGCACGCCGCGGACCGTGATCGGGCAGAAGGTCCACGCGCTGATCGGCCCTCGCGATGAAGTGCGACACTGGCTCGTTGCTTCGCTCTACAAGACGCTCAAGCTGTGGCAAGTGCACCTGGACAACGTTCTCGGCGAGAAGCACGACTACCTCTCCCTCATCTAGGGTTGCGATCGTCTTCTCGGACGCTACCCTAGGCCACGACATGGCCACGTTTGTCCTCGTCGAGCACCCGCTGATTCACGCCAAGCTCACCCTGCTGCGTGACCGGCGCACGGACCGTCTCCAGTTCAGGCAGATCCTCGAGGAGATCACCGCGCTCATGGTGTACGAGATCACCCGCGACTTTCCCCTCCGCGAGATCGAGGTGGAAACCCCCCTCGAGCGCACCGCGGGGGTGGAACTGGCGCGGCCGGTGGTGCTGGTCCCCGTCCTCCGAGCGGGGATCGTGATGCTCGACGGCGTGCTGTCCCTCATTCCCAGCGCCCGCGTTGGCCACATCGGGATCTACCGCGACCCAGCCACGCTCCAGCCCGTGGAGTACTTCGCCAAGCTCCCCGCCCACCTCGGGGATGCGTTGGTCATCGTCGTCGACCCGATGCTGGCCACCGGCGGTTCGGCAGCGCATGCAGTTCAGATCGTCAAGGAGCGCGGAGCGCAGGACGTGCGGTTCCTGTGCCTTGTCGCGGCCCCGGAGGGGTTGAAGGTGCTTCAGACGGCCCACCCGGATGTCCCGGTGTACGCGGCAACCCTCGATCGAGAGCTCGACGCCCACGGCTACATCCGCCCGGGGCTTGGCGACGCCGGCGACCGGCTGTTCGGCACCTAGGAGCCCTGGTCCCGTGAAACGGTGCGCATTGGTGACGGGTGGGTCCCGCGGGATCGGCGCGGCGGTCGCCGTGAAGCTGGCTGCGCGGGGGTGTGACGTCGCCATCAGCTACCGTACCCAGCGCACGGCTGCGGAGGAAGTGGCAGCCGAGGTTCAGCGCCTTGGAAGCCGGGCGCTCATCCTTCAGGCCGACCTCGCCGACCTTGGACAGGCGCGGAGTCTCGTCCACGAGGCGGCGGAGGGACTGGGGGCGCTCCACATTCTTGTCAACAACGCCGGTTATGTGCAGCGCGTCCCATGGGAGGAGCTATCGCTGGAGGACTGGGACCGCATGCTGCGCGTCGGCCTCACCGCGCCGTTCGTTCTTGCGCGGTGCGCGGTGCCCTACATGCGAGAGGGAGGGTTCGGGCGAATCGTCAACATCTCGTCCCTCCGCGCGCTGACCGGCGCCGCCCACGGGATCCACTACGCCACGGCCAAGGCCGGACTCCTCGGGTTCACCAAGTCCCTCGCTCTGGCAGTGGCACCGTATGGCATCACGGTGAACGCGGTGTGTCCGGGATTCGTGGCGACCGAGATCAACCGGGAGGCCCTCGCCGCGCGCGGTGACGAGATCCGCGCTCAGATTCCCCTCGGGCGCGTCGCGAGCGCGGAGGAGATCGCGGCCGTCGTCGGTTTCCTGTGCGCCGACGAGGCGAGCTACATCACCGGGGAGACGGTGTCTGCCAACGGCGGACTCCGTATGGACTAGCGATGGATCGGCGTCGACTTGGGCTCTCGACGTTCCTGTGGCCGGGGATGTCCTGCAGTAGGTGGATTGAGCTTGCTGTGGACCTGGGACTGGGTGGGGTCGAGTTGCGGGCCGACCCGCGGGCAGCCGGGCCCCGCGATCTCGCGCCCGAGGCGCGGGAGCGACTCCGCGAGCAGTTCGCGGAGCGGGGACTGTGGACCACCGTCCATGCCCCGATCTACGACATGAACCTCAGCTCCCCGTCGCCAGCCCTGTCCGCGGCGGCGCTGGGAGAGGTGATCCAAGCGGTCGATCTCGCGGCCGACGTGGGGGCACAAGTCGTGGTCGTTCACCCCGGCCACGTGGACGAGGACTACCTGCCGCTCGATGGCGAACGCGACCGTGCCTGGCGTCGGTTCTCGTTCGCAATGGACGCCATCCTCGCTCACGCGGGGGCGAGGGAGGTCCAGGTCGCACTGGAGAACAAGCAACGCGGCAGAGGGTGGGACATGGTCCACACTCCGGCGGAGCACCTTCGGGCACTGGAGCAGTTCCCGACGCTCCAGGCCTGTCTCGATCTCGGACATCTCCACACCACGAGCGGAGACCCGGCCGCGTACATCGCTGCCCTGACGGGACGTCTCGTCCACGTCCACCTCCACGACAACCGGGGAGACCGAGACGAGCACCTACCCCTGGGCCGCGGCACCGTGGCGTGGCAGCCCGCACTGGCCGCGTTGGACGAGGCAAGGTACGCCGGCCCGGTCGTGCTCGAGATTCCTGATCCCGACGGCTTGCGGGCGTCGCTGGCCGTGCTCGCGAGGACAGCGGAGTCATGAGAGCCCCGCGCTGGTACTGGGCGTTCGTTCTGTCCAATGCCGCGATGGGCGCGGCCTCCCCCCTCCTGCCGTTGTACGCTTACTTCCTCGGAGCGACGGCGGGCGGGGTGGGAACGCTCACCGCCGTCGGTAGCGCGATGAACGTCGTCGCGAGCCTCGTGTGGGGCCGGATCCTCGATGCCACACCCCGTCGCCGTCTGTTCATCTCGGTGAGCTTCCTGGGCGTTGCGATCGCCTATCTTGCGCTGCCGCTCGTCACTCAGCTTCCCCAGCTGTTCCTCGTGAACGGCTGGGCCGCGTTCTCCTGGATGGCGGGGTCGTCGGTGTCGTTCTTGCTCGTGCTGGCCCGGTTCCCCAAGGAGCAGTGGGAGAAGGAGATCGCACGGTTCAACGTGTACTGCGGCGTCGGTTGGACGGTGGGTCTCGCCGTGGGTGCGGCCTGGACGTCTCTTGTCATCCAGTGGCTAGGTGAGGGGTGGGGGCTCCGTTCGCTCGGTCTGCTCGTTGGTGCTCTGTCGCTGGCAGCGATTGCCTTTGCCGTACGGTCGATCCGAGATCCGCAGCAGGGCGTCGCGCCCCCGTCGTTCCGTGACGTGGTCCTCAGCGTCGGCAACTTCCTCTACGAGCGGTTCCGGACGGGCCCGATTCACCTCTACGAGGCCCTGCGACCGTCGCAGCTTGTGCGGTTCCTTCAGGGACGGACTTCATTCGGTCCCGATCTTGTTCTGGTCTATTACTCAGCGCTGCTGGCGTTCGTTGGATTCGCGATGGTGTTCGCCCCGTTCCCGGTGTTCGTGCGGCAGGCAATGGGATGGTCAAGCGCGCTCGTGTTCGCCCTGTCCGTGGCCCACCACGGGGTGAGCGTGGTGGCCTTCGGCTGGGCCCGGAAGGCGGTTGCCAAGTGGGGTCACCGCCCCGCCGCGGCCCTTGCCCTCCTTGGACGAGCCGGAATGTTCGTTGGGTTCGCGCTTGCCACCCCTGTGACCGCCCGCTGGCTGCTCCCCATCTTGTGGGGAGTTGCCGGGGCGACATGGGCGTTCTTCCAGCTCTCCGTGACTTCAATCGTGTCCCGCCTCTCACCCCACGCACAGCAGGGTCAGGGACTCGGGATCTACAACGCGGTCGCCGGGCTTGGGAACGTGCTCGGTGCCCTCGCCGGCGGTTTCGTGGCCGACTTCATCGGGTTCCGTGCCGCGTTCCTGTTCGGGGCGATGCTGATGGTGGTCACCCTCCCCATCCTGTTGGTGGAGGGGCGCCCGGTGTCGTAGGGGGTTACTTCTTCTTCTCGCCGGTCTCCACCACAGCCATGCCGTTGTAGTACCCGCAGGACGGGCACACGCGGTGGGGGAGGCGGAACTCGTGACACTGGGGGCACGAGGTGGCGGGCACCATCCGCGCCCGCCAGTGGGTTCGGCGGAGCCTCACCTCGCGGTGGGATCGTCTCGATTTGGGAACTGCAGCCATCCATCCTCCTTAGGTGTGGCCCAATTGTGCCGGCACGCGCTCCAAGATCAAGGTCACCGGCCCATCGTTGACGAGCGCGACCTCCATCCGTGCCCCAAACACGCCGCTCCTGACCGGGACATCTTCCTCACGAAGCAGACGGACAAATCGCTCGTACAGGGCGGAGGCCAGGGGACCGGGTGCTGCCTGGTCGAACCCGGGGCGGCGGCCACGAGTGGCATCACCGTACAAGGTGAACTGGGACACGCACAGGATCTCGCCCTTCACCTCCCGCAGCGAACGGTTCATCCGGCCGTTGTCGTCGTGGAACACGCGCAGGTCGGGGATCTTCCGCGACCAGAACTGCAGCTCGTCTTCCGCGTCCCCGCGTCCGATCCCAACCAAGAGGAGCAGGCCACGGCCGATCCGCGCGACCTCGTGGCCACCGACGCTTACGGACGCCTGGGTCACGCGCTGCAGGACAATGCGCATTCTGCGTCTACGACCGAAGCGAGCGCACGTGGACAACGAGCCGACGCAGCTCCTCCACGGACAGGCCTTCGATCAAGTAATGGATCTCCCGAGCCAGCTCGGTGCGCTCCCGCTCCAGACGATTCCGCTCCCGGAACGCCTGTTCCGCCAGCCGGTGCGCGGGATGGTTGATCTCGCGCTCGACGTAGTTCACACGCCAGCGGGGAAGTCTGGACAGAAGATCGAGAGCCTGGCGGTTGAGGAGATCGAGGTGCGGCTCACGAGCCTGGTAGAACCCGTTCACCTGGTTGGCCACGAGCTGATTGTCGGTAAGGAACACCGCTTCCTCCGGAGAAAGCCCGATCGCAAGACGGATCCCCTCGAGGAGGGCCTTGTACTCCGCGGCGTCGTTGGTCCCCCGCCCCACAAGCGCGGACCGCTGCTCCAGGACCTGGCCTTTGTCGTCGGTGATGATCACCCCGACCGCCGACTCCCCGGGGTTACCGCGCGACGTTCCGTCGACGTTCACGAAGATCTTGCGCACGATTCCTCCTCCCCCCACCGTCTTGCGCCGCGCCGGCCTGTGGGCCCGGCAGGGCTCGAACCTGCGACCCACCGGTTATGAGCCGGCTGCTCTACCCCTGAGCTACGGACCCGCCTGCCCATGGTAGTCCCCGCGCCTGCCGACGGCAACCCTATTCAGGGCTCGCTGGCCTGCGGTGACCACGGCGGCGGCGGTGATCCCGAACTCCCGCAGAAGGACGGGGCCAGGCGCGCTGGCCCCGAACGATGACAGCCCGACGATTTCTCCGTCCAGGCCAACGTAATGTTCCCACCCGATCCGGTGCGCGGCCTCGACTGCCACCCGCGCACGGACCTGGGGAGGGAGGACCTGGTCCCGGTAGTCACGCGGCTGGAGGTCGAACAACTCCCAGCTCGGGAGCGCGACGACCCTCACCGGGAGGCCGTCCCGGGCCAGCTGCTCCCCCGCGTCGAGCGCGATGTGGACCTCCGATCCGGTCGCGATGAGGATCAGATCAGGATCATTCCCCGGTGCGCTCTCCCACAGGATGTACCCCCCCCGGTGCAGGCCGTCAGGGGAGGCAACACGGGTCCGGTCGAGGACGGGGAGGTCCTGCCGCGTGAGGATGAGGGCCGTGGGGCCATCCCGCCGGCGGAGAGCAGCCCGCCATGCCTCCACGGTCTCGGCGGCATCGGCGGGACGGATCACGGTCAGGTTCGGAATCGCGCGCAGCGCGACCAGGTGTTCGACCGGCTGGTGGGTCGGGCCGTCCTCGCCAAGGGCAATCGAGTCATGGGTGAACACGAACACGACCGGCACGTGCATGAGGGCGGACATGCGGATCGAGGGGCGCATGTAATCCGAGAAGACGAGGAACGTGCCCACAAATGGCCGCACCCCACCGTGACGGGCCATTCCCACCGCAATCGCCCCCATCGCGTGCTCGCGGACCCCGAAGTGAACGTTCCGGCCGCCGTAGCTCCAGCCGCCGCCCACCTCGCCTTGTGGGTCCGCCGGTCCCGGCGGGTTCCCGAAGTCGCCCTCACCGCGAAGCCAGGTCAGGCACGACGGATTGAGGTCTGCCGACCCCCCCACAAGCTCGGGGACGTTTGGGGCGAGTCCTTGGAGGACGGCCTCGGAAGCCTTGCGGGTCGAGATGCCCTTTGCTCCTCCCGGGAACTGAGGCACGTCCCGGTCCCAGCCCCCCGGGAGATCGCCGCTCACCCGGCGCGCGAACTCACGGGCCAGCTCCGGGTGATCCACCGCATAGCGCGCCACGGCCTCAGTCCACCGCCGCTCGGCCTCCGCCCCGCGGGCCGCCGCCTCCTCAAACGGCCTCCGTGCCCCGTCCGGGACAGAGAACGGGGGCTCGTCGGGCCAGCCCAGCGCGTGCTTCGTTGCCCGCAGCTCCGCTTCCCCCAGCGGGGCACCGTGGACGTGAAACGTCCCGGCCTTCGTTGGCGCACCATAGCCGATCGTCGTCCGCACGCAGAGGAGGGACGGCTGGTCCGCTCTCTCCTTCGCCGCCGCGAGGGCGCGATCCACCGCCGACAGGTCGTTCCCGTCGTCGACCTCGACCACGTGCCACCCCTGCGCCGCAAACCGGTCCGGGACGTCTTCGCTGAACGCAAGATCGGTAGCGCCGGCGAGTGAGATCCCGTTCTGGTCGTAGAGGACGATCAGCTTCCCGAGGCGGAGGTGTCCGGCAAGGGCACACGCCTCCGCTGATATCCCCTCCATGAGGTCGCCATCGCTGGCCAAGACGTAGGTTCGATGGTCGACCACGAGATGGCCCGGCCGGTTGAACCGCGCCGCGAGGTGGGCTTCCGCCATGGCCATCCCGACAGCCATGGCCAACCCCTGGCCCAAAGGGCCGGTCGTGGCCTCGACCCCCGGCGTGAGGCCAGCCTCGGGGTGGCCGGGGGTGCGACTTCCCCACTGGCGGAACCGCTGCAGCTCGTCGAGGGATAGATCGTACCCCGCGAGGTGGAGGAGGGCGTACAGCAAGGCCGAGCCATGCCCAGCCGACAGGACGAACCGATCGCGATCCGGCCACGTGGGATCGCGTGGGTTGTGCTTGAGGTGACGCGTCCACAGCGTGCACGCCATCGGTGCTGCGCCGAGGGGGAGTCCGGGATGGCCGGACTTCGCCCGCTCCACCATCTCCACGGCAAGGATGCGCGCAGCGCTCACCGCTAGGCGTTCGTCATCGGTTCGGCTCACGGGCCCCTCCTCATCGTGGCAGGGATTATAGCCAGCGCGTCCGTCGCTCCGAACACGAAAGAACGTTGCGCCCACTCCTGCCCATCCCAAGCTGCTCGTGCTGCAAGGTACACCGGACGCGTCGACCACCGCGGGTCGCCAGGCGCTCCCCCGCATCGCGGCGTGGACATCGCGCACAGCAGGACCGTACCCGACGCGCCCCCTCCGGTCCGGGCGCTGCTCCGGGACTCCTCAGTGGCCGCCGCCGTGGGGACCGCGTACACCCCCCAACCGAGTTGGCATCTGGGGCAGGAACGGTCTATCCTCTCTCCGTGACGCACGACCGTTATGCGCTCGTCCCGATGTCCGACCTCTGGACGCCCGATGCCCAGTACTCGACGTGGTTGAAGGTCGAGCTCGCTGCTCTGGCCGCGTTGGAGAAGCACGGGGTGGTCCCCTCCGGCACTGCCGCTGCGGTCTCCGCGCGGGCGCGCGTCGACCCTGAGCGAATCCGGTTCTGGGAGGGGGAGGTTGGACACGACCTCGTGGCCTTCCTGTGGGCGGTGGAGGAGACGGCCGGACGGGAGGGCCGCTGGCTCCACTACGGGCTCACCTCGTCCGACGTGAAGGACACCGCGCTCGCCCTGACCCTTGTCCGGGCCCTTGACCTTGTGCGCACCCGAGCGACGCGCCTCGAGGCCACGCTGCGCAAGCTCGCGGTGCAACACCGCGACACCCCGGTTCTCGGCCGAACCCATGGCCAGGCTGCGGCGCCAACCACGTTCGGCCTCAAGGTACTGGCGTGGGCGGATGAGCTGGGCCGCGTGCTGGACCGCCTTGACCGAGCGCGCGACCGAATCGCAGTGGGCAAGCTCTCCGGAGCGGTGGGAACCCATGCCTTCTTCCCTCCCCAGGCCGAAGAGACGGCCCTCGCCTCGCTCGGGCTCCGGCCGTGCCCGGTCACGACCCAGGTGGTGTCCCGCGACCGCCACGCCGAGGTCGTGTTCGCCCTCGCCTCGGCCGCGTCGCTCGTGGAGAAGGTTGCCCTCGAGGTGCGGCTCCTGTCGCGGTCCGAGGTAGGGGAAGTTGCCGAGGGAACCCCGGAGGGGTCGTCGGCCATGCCCCACAAGCAGAACCCGATCCTGTCCGAGCGGCTGTGCGGTCTGGCGCGGGTCGTGCGGGCTGCAGTCAACCCGGCCCTGGAGGACAATGCTCTGTGGCACGAGCGGGACATGTCCCATTCATCGGTCGAACGGGTGCTCCTTCCCCAGTGCTTCACCCTTGTCGACTACATGCTGGCCCGGGCAGCGGATCTTGTGGACAGGCTCGTCGTCTTTCCGGATCGCATGAAGGAGCACCTCGTCGAAGCAGGCGGGCTTCCCTTCTCCGAGGGGCTCCTTCTCGCGCTCGTGCGGTCGGGATTGGGCCGGCGAGAGGCTCACGCCCTGGTCGCCCGTCTGGCATCCCAAGCTCGGGAGCGCAGAGCAGACCTCGCCCGCGTTGCTGGCGAAGACCCGGCCATCCGCGACCGGCTGAGCCGCGAGGAGCTGGAGGCTGTGTTCGACCTGAGCAACTCGCTTCGCGACGCCGGCGTGGCGTTCGACCGGGCATGGCCCCACGGGTATACTGGGTGAGGAGATCACGATGCCTGCGCCACACTGGGCCTGCCGACGCATCCTGCCCCCCCAAGGGCAGGAATAACGTACTCCAGCGCATTCCGGTAGTCAGCAACAGCAGAGCAGAGTATTGGGTTCGTGCTTGGGGAAGGAGGAAGGCGTGGGGTTCATGAAGCTTGAGGCAGATCCAGGGGCCCGCGAACGCGCGGTGCTCGCGTTCTGGGAGGAGAGCCAGGCGTTCGCGCGGTCACTCGACGCGCGCCGCAACGGGCCACGGTTTGTGTTCTATGAGGGGCCGCCGACAGCCAACGGGCGCCCCCACATCGGGCACCTCCTCGCCCGACTGCAGAAGGACCTCTTCCCCCGCTACCACACGATGCGGGGCCGCTATGTGGGCCGCAAGGCGGGTTGGGACTGCCACGGCCTGCCCGTGGAGCTCGAAGTGGAGAAGGCGTTGGGCATCACCACCAAGGCCGAGATCGAGCAGTACGGAGTCGAAGCGTTCGTCACCCGGTGCCGGGAGTCGGTGCAGACGTACATCCGCGCCTGGGAGGAGATGATCCGACGCCTCGGGTTCTGGATCGACCTCAGCAACCCCTATACGACGTACGCCGACGACTACGTGGAGACCCTGTGGTGGGAGCTCAAGGAGATCCACGCGCGGGGGCTCCTCTACCCTGGTCACAAGATCCTCCCCTATTGCCCCCGCTGCGGAACTTCGCTGTCCTCGCACGAGGTGGCCCAGGGTTACGCCCGGGTGGCGGACCCCTCGGTGTTCGTCCGAATGCCCCTGGCTGATGCGCCGAACGTGGCATTGCTGGTGTGGACGACAACCCCGTGGACGCTGCCCGCCAACGTTGCGGTCGCCATCCAGCCCGAGGCCCCGTACGCTGAGGTCGAGTACAACGGGGAGCGCCTCGTTCTTGCCGCGTCCCGGGTGTCGGCGGTGCTCGGCGACGACGCGCGGGTCCTCCGGCTCCTGCCGGGACACGAACTCGTGGGCAAGGCGTACGAACCTGTGTACCGGTTGGCGACGGGCGAGGCGGCGTACCGAGTGCAGCCGGCGGGCTTCGTGTCGCTGGACGAGGGGACGGGAATCGTCCACATCGCTCCTGCGTTTGGGGAAGAGGACTACTCGCTGGGCCGAGAGGCCAATCTACCCTTCCTCCAACCGGTGGACCGGGGAGGGCGGTTCACCGACGAGTTCAAGCTTGCAGCCGGCATGTTCGTGAAAGACGCAGACCCAACCATCCTCCGGGATCTTGCCGAGCGAGGGCGGCTGTTCCGCAGAGAGGACTACGAGCACGACTACCCGTTCTGTTGGCGGTGCGACACGCCGCTCCTGTACTACGCCCTCGACTCGTGGTTCATCGCCACCACGCAAGCCAAGGACGAGATCATCACGGCGAGCCAGACCGTGGCGTGGCACCCCCCGCACGTCGGGGAGAGCCGATTCGGGGACTTCCTCGCCTCGATGCGGGACTGGGCCCTGTCACGGGACCGATACTGGGGGACTCCCCTGCCAGTCTGGACGTGCACGGGGTGTGGCGCGGTGCGGGTTGTCGGGTCCCGCGCCGAGCTTGTGGAGTGGGCGGTCGACCCCGACCTCGCGCGCACGGTGGAACTCCATCGACCCTACGTGGACCGGGTCGAGCTCCGCTGTCGGTGCGGCCGCACCCTGCGCCGCGTGCCGTACGTGCTCGACACGTGGTTTGACTCCGGGTCGATGCACACCGCGCAGTGGCACTACCCGTTCGAGAACCAGGATCAGTTCACGGCGAACTATCCCGCGGACTTCATCAGCGAGGGGCTCGACCAAACGCGAGGTTGGTTCTACACGATGCTCGTCACGGGGGTCCTCCTGCACGGGTCAGCCCCGTACCGGAACGTCCTCGTCACCGGGATGGGACTCGATCGCGAGGGTCAGAAGATGAGCAAGTCACGGGGCAACGTGCTCGACCCGATGCCCCTCGTCGAGGCTCACGGCGCCGACGCGGTGCGGTGGTACCTCGCCTCCGAATCCGCCCCATGGAACGAGCGGCGCTACGATGAGAGCGGGGCCCAACAGGCCCGGTTCGGGTTCCTCGACACGGTGCGCAACTGCCATGACTTCTTCGTTCTCTACGCCGAGATCGACGGGTTCTCCGCGGACATGGCGGTCCGTCCGGTCGCGGAGCGTCCCCCGCTCGATCGGTGGCTCGTCTCCCGCGTGGCAACCACAGTCGAACGGGTCACAGCAGCACTCGATGGGTTCGACCCCCTCGCTGCAACCCGCGAGATCGGGGCCCTCGTCGATGACCTCTCCAACTGGTACATCCGTCTCTCCCGTCCCCGGTTCTGGGGCGGGGGGCTGACCCAAGACAAGATCGCGGCCTACGGAACCCTGTACGAGGCGCTGCGGACACTCGCCCTCCTTCTTGCCCCGTTCACCCCATTCCTCGCCGAAGCGCTGTGGATGTCGCTTCGGATGGACCACGACCCAGATTCGGTGCACCTTGCGGACTGGCCGACGGCACCGCAGCGCGATCCCGCCCTCGAGGCGCAGATGACCCGCGTGCGAAGCGTGGCCTCGCTCGCGCTCTCGGCGCGCAACCTGGCCAAGGTCAAGGTCCGCCAACCCCTGTCCACCCTCTACGTCCTCCACCGCGACGGAGACGAGAGTATCCCAGACGAGCTGTGGGCCCTGGTCCGTGACGAGGTGAACGTCAAGGCGGTTGTCCGGGCCGATACCTTCGATCCCTACCGCGTTCCCAGGCTATCTCCCGACTTCCGGCGGCTGGGCCCCGCTTACGGGGACCGGGCGCCCAAGATCGCCGCCGCCCTCAGCCACACCGACCCCCGCCGCGCCGCGGCCGACCTCGCAACCCGAGGTCGGATCGAGCTGAAGATCGACGGCGAGGTGCTCACGCTCGACTCCGACCTGGTCCGGGTGGAGTGGAAGGCGACCGAGGGGTACGCCGTGGCAGCGGGCCCGGATGGAGCCGTGGCCCTTGACCTCAAGCTCGACGAGGTGCTCAAGGCGGAGGGCGACCTGCGGGAACTCGTCCACCGCCTCCAGCTCGCCCGCAAGGAGGCGGGGTTTGCAGTCACGGACCGGATCGAACTCGGGTACGATGGACCGATCGGCGCGATCTTCCGTCGCTTCTCGGACCGTATCGGGGCCGAGGTCCTCGCCGTGGCCATCACCCAAGGGGAGCTACCCGGCGCTGAACACGAGGTGGATCTCGTGGTCCACGGTCGCAGCGGGACAGTCTGGCTCAAGCGGAGCAGGAGGTAGCGGTGTCGGCGATCGCCGTGATCGGCGCCCAATGGGGCGATGAAGCGAAGGGAAAGGTCGTTCACCACCTGTGCCGGAAGGCGCGGATGTGCGTCCGGTTCAACGGAGGAGCCAACGCGGGGCACACG
Organism: Candidatus Bipolaricaulis sibiricus; assembly: GCA_004102645.1. Classification (GTDB taxonomy): domain Bacteria; phylum Bipolaricaulota; class Bipolaricaulia; order Bipolaricaulales; family Bipolaricaulaceae; genus Bipolaricaulis; species Bipolaricaulis sibiricus. The sequence goes on from CP034928.1 coordinate 1,048,049, forward strand.
GTGGAGGACGAGTGGGGCACAGCCCGCCTTCACCTCGTGCCGTCCGGGGCACTGCACCCCGAGTGCCAGGGGGTGATCGGCCACGGTGTAGCCCTTGACCCATGGGGTTTGGAACAGGAGCTCGCCGAGCTCCGTACGCAGGGACGCCCAGAGCCGGACCTCTACCTCTCGGATCGGGTTCACCTCGTCCTCCCCTACCACCGCACGCGGGAACTGGCGAGCGGAGATGCCGACCGGATTGGCACGACCCGCCGCGGAATCGGGCCCGCCTACGAGGACCGCGTTGCCCGGCGCGGCCTCCGACTGGCCGACCTCGACGACAGGCTGTTTGTCGAGGAGCACGTGCACCGGTCCGCCCGCGACGCGGCGTACACGGGCGATCTCGATCGGATCGTCGCCGATCTTCTTCGGTTCCGCGAGCGGTTCTCCTCCCGGATCGGCGACGCTCGGGAGTGGATCACCGCAGCCCTCGACCGCGGGGAGCCCGTGGTGTTTGAGGGTGCTCAGGGCACCCTCCTCGACCTCGACCTCGGCACGTACCCCTATGTGACCTCCTCCGTGACCACCGTTCACGGGATCTGCTGGGGAACGGGGGTCCGCGCTGAGCCAACCCGGATCATCGGCGTGACCAAGGCGTACACAACCCGGGTCGGTGAGGGGCCGTTCCCGAGCGAGGACACGGGCCCGGCCGGCGAGCGATTGCGCAACAGGGGGAAGGAGTACGGCGCGACCACCGGGCGGCCCCGGCGCTGCGGGTGGCTCGATCTCGTTGCCCTACGGTACGCCCACGAGGTGAACCGGTTCACCGGGCTTGCGCTGACCAAGCTCGACGTTCTCTCTGGGCTGGACGAGATCGCGGTCGCCGTCGGGTATCGGATCGGGGGACGGACCGTGGACCGATTCCCGGCCCGGGCAGCTGACCTCGCCCGTGCCGAACCCGTCTACGATCGCCTCCCGGGCTGGGATGCGGACATCGCTGGCGCTCAGGACTTCGCGGCACTCCCCCCCGCTGCCCAGCGGTTCGTGCGACGGATCGAAGACGAGGTAGGAGCCGCGGTGGAACTCATCGGCACAGGGCCGGGCGCCGCGGCGATCATCGAGCGGGAGGGCGGATGAGGATTGTCCGGTTCGGCCGTGGAACCTGGGGTGCCGTCGATGATGACAGGGTCTGGGTCACCCTTGGCCCAGGTGGACGTCGCACGGGACGGGCGTTCGCCCTCGACGCGGTCCGCCTGCTCCCGCCGGCGCGGCCAACGAAGATCGTGTGTGTGGGACGGAACTATCGGGAGCACATCCGCGAGATGGGACACCCTGACGAGGCTCCGGCCGAGCCGGGGTTGTTCCTCAAGGCCCCCAATGCCCTCGCTGCGCCCGGAGCGACGATTCCGTACCCTCCGTTCACCCGCTCGCTGTCCTACGAGGGCGAGCTCGCCGTCGTCATCGGAAAGTCGATGCGGTCGGTCCCCGAGCAGACCGCATTGGACCACGTCCTCGGCTACACGTGTGCCATCGACCTTACGGCCCGCGACCGTCAGAAGAGCGATCTGCAGTGGGTTCGAGCGAAGTCAGCCGACGGCTTCCTGCCGCTGGGGCCCTGGGTGGAGACCACCCTCGACCCCCAGCACGTGTCGCTCCGGACCCGTGTGAACGGGGAGCTTCGTCAGGATGGGCGCACAGAGGACATGATCTTCCCCGTGTCGCGGGTTCTTGCGTTTGCCAGCTCGTTCATGACGTTGGTTCCCGGAGACGTAGTCCTTACCGGTACCCCCGCTGGAGTGGGGGAACTCCACCCCGGAGACGAGGTCGAGGTCACCATCGAGGGGATTGGCGCTCTCCGCGTGCGCATCGGATGACGGAGTCCTCTCCGGTTGATGTCCGCAGCGCGGGCGCTTATGATCCCGGTCCAATACGAGGAGGAAGGGATGCAGAAGACCTACATGGCCAAGAAGGGCGACGCGGGGGTCACGTTCCGCCGCGAGTGGCTTGTCGTGGACGCCACCGACCAGCCGCTCGGACGGCTCGCCTCCAAACTGGCGACGATCCTTCAAGGCAAGCACAAGCCAACCTACACCCCGTTCTTTGACGTAGGCGACTACGTGATCGTGATCAACGCCGACCGGGTACGTCTCACGGGCAAGAAGTGGGACCAGAAAATGTACTATCGCCATTCCGGGTACGTGGGGCACCTCACCGCGACCCCCTACCGGGAGGTCCAGAAGCGCCATCCAGAGATTCCGATCCGGATCGCGGTCCGAAGGATGCTCCCCAAGAACGAGCTCGGAAGGCGCATGCTGCGCAAGCTCAAGATCTACCCGGGCTCCGAGCACCCGCACGCTGCGCAGGCTCCGTCGCCGCTCTCGCTGTAGACACCACGCGCCCTTCTCCGAGGTGACCTAGGTCCCTTCGTCCCCAGACAAACCAGGGGCGGGGGGTCCTCCTCTTTCCTCCGGCTCCGCCTCAGCCTCGGGTAGCCTCTCCCTCCGAAGACCATGATCAGGACGAAGGTGGGGGGTGATCCCAGTTACAGACACAGCCAGGATTTGCCGCTAGACTGGCAGAGGTCCACAAGGTAAGGAGGTTGACAATGCTGAGGAAGACCAGCCTATGGTTCTTGGTTTCCCTGGTGGTCGCTGTGCCTTTGAGTGCGCAGGGCTACTTCCAGGTGACCCAGGGAGCGGTGAAGGCCGCGATCCCCCCCATCGCAGGGGCGAGGACGGCCGCGGAGTTCTACGCCTACGACAGTGGTCAGTCCCGCAGCAACATGGACGACCGGTTCCCCGAGACCGGCAACCTGGTGATGTTCCTGTATCGCGAGCCGTCCACGCTGAATCTCTACCTGATGTTCATCGTGAACAAGGCCAACACCGGAACGGGGGGCAGCCTGAGGTTGACGATCCAGGACTTCCCCGCGGGCGCAGATTGGGTCGTGAAGGATGACGACGGGTTCCCCCTGTTCGCGATCTTCCTTCCGGAGCTCAACGACGAGTACGTGCGCACGAACAGCGAGTACCAGGTCCTCTGGACCTGGGTTGCCAACAACACGGACGGCGGTGTGTTCGGCCCGTTGGGCGACGAGTTCAAGATCACGGTCACGCCGGGTGCCATGAGCGGGGTTCAGCGGATCGTGTTCAAGTCGGGGAACATCAACGCACCGACCCGGCTCGAGCTCAACACGACCGACCCGATCGTGATCCAGGGGATGAAGAACCAGCCGCCGATAGCGAACCTGGTCGTGTCGCCGGCCGCCCCCCGCGCGCGCCAGCAGGTGAAGTTTGACGCGTCTGGGAGCCGAGATCCCGACGGCACGATCGTGCGCTACCGCTGGGACTTCAACGGCGACGGAGTCGTCGACCTCGAGAGCACCGAGCCTGTCGTCCAGTACGCCTACCTCGCGGGAGGATCCTACACCGTGCGGCTGACGGTGGTGGACAACGTTGGCATGGAGGGCACGTTCACCCTGCCGTTGTACGTGTCGCCGGTGACCGTCACCGCAGTCCGGTCGATCTCGACCACAACCGCCCTTCCCGGCTACACATTCCGGGTCCAGGTGAGGATCCACACTGATCAGGACCTGGCCGGAGCCGGTCTGGACGAGAACCCGCCAGTGGGATGGGAGATCACCCCGGTGGCCAACGGAGGAGCGATCTTCAAGCGCGCCGAGGTGCAGTGGGTGTTCCTCGAGCCGATCAAGGCGGGCACCGAGCGGGTGATCATCTACGATGTGACGGTCCCGCGCGTCGAGTTGCTCGCGTCGATCCGTCTCCCTCAGCAGTTCTGCATCACGGGTACATTCCAGGCCAAGGCGCCTGACTTTGAGTTCGAGGTCGCTGGCGAGTCGTGCTTCCTCGTCAACGACTGCTTGTCGATCCTCGAGGCCGTCGCTCACCTCGTCCCCGCCAGCATGCCAGGGGAAGAGGACCGAATCGACCTCCGGCTGTCGGAGGCGATCACGATGGAACAGCTCGAGCGCGCCACCGAGCTGTGGCGGACCGATCGACCCGTGGTGAAGACCTGTGGCGAACGGATCAGCCTGTCCATGCTGAAGCTCATCGCTGCCTACGCCATCAGCTGCACCGCGATCGATCAGCCGCTACCCACGATGCCTCCGGCAAACCTCCAGGCACGGCGGTGGATCATCACCCCCATCCCCTGCGAGGGCGTCGTCATTGGCTTCTACGACTCCGCGGGCAACGTGGTCGGCAACAGGTTCACAGTGAAGGTCGAGATCACCACCGACCGCGATGTCTACGGCGTGGGCCTTGACGAGGACCTCCCGATCGGCTGGCGGGTGACCCCGATCCAGAACGACGGCTTCGTCTACAAGCCAGGTGTGGATCAGTGGGCGTTCACTGGAGTGCTCAAGGCTGGGCAGACGAAGACGATCATCTATCAGGTCGAAGTTCCGCCCACGGTAACGGTCGAGACGACACCGCCAGACCCGTGCAAGATCCTCTCCACGGCGCTCATCGCCGGGCGTGCCGACAGCGGCCATCCCTGCATTGAGGTCGAGGTCACGGGGGCCAACCGCGTGGATCTGACGGACTGCCTCAACGTGATCGTGGCCATCTCGCGGTGGGATGTCGCTCGGGACACCATCGATCTCTCGCTCTCCGACAAGATCACGTTCCCACAGGTGCAACGCGCGATCGCGTTCTGGCTCGAGGGGACGAAGGTCCCGCGGACCTGCGCTCCAGGGGTCGTGGACTACGAGACGATGAAGATGATCATCGCCCTCTGGATCACGGGCACCCCGATTTGTGAAGCGCTGCCCGGTCGAGCACCGGGAATCTGCGACCGCTGATCTGAAAGCGCTGGTTCTTCCTCACCATGAGGGTGGCGGGGGCCGGAAGACGGCCCCCGCCTGCCCGCCGAAGGAGGCGATGATGCGAACGCTCGTCCTAGCTACATGTTCCGGCGTACTGGCAGGAGTTCTGGGTCTCGCGCAGACCATGGCCCTCGTCCCGTCCACCGCGATCCCCAATCCCGGGACCGAGATCTCGTTCCAGGTGACAGGTGCCCCGGCTGGGGCGCAGTTTCGCTGGGACTTCAACGGAGACGGGCGCCCCGATGCGACAACGAACCAGCCGTGGGCCAGCTGGACAGTCCCCGCGGGGTACTGGGAGGTCACGGTGGAGGTCGTTCAGAACGCGCGAGTCCTGTCGCGACTCAGCGCGGCCGTAGCCGCCAATGCCCAACTGGGCGCGTTCCGCGTCGCGCGCTGGAACGCAGGCGCCCTCGAGGTGACCGTGACCCTCTTCGCCAAGCAGTCCCTCGTTGCGCCAGCCCTCACCGAGACCGTCCCCCCGGGCTGGGCAGCGGTCGTGGTGGACGATGGCGGGGCGGTGTACCGGCGGGGCGATGTGCTCGAGGTCCTCTGGTCCACGTACCTCGACCCGGGAATGGCTGTCCAGATCGTGTACGCGCTGTATCCCCCCTCGGCTGCGGGATCTTCAGCGCGGCTCTCGGGAACGGCCAGCGCCTACCAGGCTGGCCGGAGGATCGAGGCGCGCATCGCGGGCGTGGTGAGCTTCTAGGGCTGTGGGCGCGCGCCATCCCACAGGCTGTCAAACCAGTGGCGCAGTGGGAGCGCGAGCTCGGGGACGCCGAGGAAGGCCAGCCCGGCCTCCACGTTCTGGACGAGCGAGTAGTAGGACCAGTTGGCGGAGCTGACCAGAACATCCCGGTCGTCCACGATCAGCCCCTTCGCGTGCAGCGTGGTTCCCGGGCTGTCCCACCGAACGGCGACCCCACAGGCGGCGAGATAGGCTGCCGACACGCGGTTGCCGTGGGCGAGATCGGCGAAGTCCTCCCCGCCCTCCAGCAGGACCCGCACTTCCACACCCCGCGCTGCGGCGCGACACAGCTCGTCCACGATCAGGTTCGACGGACTGCCCGCGTACGCGGGGTAGTAGGTCAGCCGGTAGAGGAGCACCTGGAGCGATCTCCCTGCCGCGCGGACCATCTCGGGGACCGTCTGGGCATGCAGCCCCCCCTGGGGGAAGTCAAGCAACGGAACCACAGCGGGACGAGGCCACGGGGGTGGCGACAGCTCGGGGATCGCTCGCAGCTGTCCATCCCACAGCAGATCGAAGAACCGTCCGAACGCGTCGCCCAGCTGCTCGTCCTCGACGGCGATATCCAGCTGCACGCTTCGCGTGAGCGCTGACATCGTCCAGTGCGTCGACCCGACGACCACCCAGCGCCGATCGATCACGACGAACTTCGCGTGCAGCGTCACCTCGGGATCATCCCACCGCACGGCGACCCCCCGCCCCTCGAGGTAGGCGAACGCCGCTCTCTGGTCCGGGCCGGGTCCGGCAGCCCGCGCCTCCCCAAGCACCCGAACGTCGATCCCCCGCTGCGCAGCAGCGGCGAGCGCACCCAGCAGGTCCGCCGTCGCCCCGTTGCCCGCGTAGGCACGGATGTCCGACAGAGCAGCGAGAACCTCCCGCTCCGCCGACGCGATGAGCTGGGTCACGAACGGGTCGTACATGGGGAGCTCCGGCGTCGTCCCCAGCGGCACCACTGGGATCCCGACCCCTGTCCACGCCACCGCGAAGACCAGAATGGCAAAGCACTTCATCGCTGGTTATCATAGCAGACCCATGAGCCGCGAGCTGGCCCCCCACGAACTCCGCCGGGTGTGCGATCCGCAGACGTTCTCTTTCGCGACCACCGACAGCCTGGAGCCCCTCACGGACATCGTCGGGCAAGCGCGGGCGATGGAAGCCCTCTGGCTCGGGCTCTCGCTTGACGATCCCCAACACCGGTACAACCTCTACGTGTCGGGCGAACCAGGGCTGGGCAAGACCTCCGCCATATCGCGGCTCCTGGCCCAGGTATCCCAGAACAGGCCCGTACCCCCGGACATCTGCTATGTCCACAATTTCCGGGTGCCCCACGTTCCGCGGTACCTCCTCCTGCCCGCAGGACGTGGTCAGGAGCTCAAGCTCGACATGGAGCGCTGCATCGAGTTCCTGTCCCATGAGCTGCCGCGGGTGCTCGATTCCGACGAGTTCAAGGCCCGGGCGAAAAAGGAGCGCGATCGGTTCTCCCGCGAGCGCGAGGCCGAGTTCCACGAACTGGAGAGAAAGGCAACCCAGCTGGGGTTCTCCATCCAGCGCACCCCGGTCGGCATCAACACCATCCCTCTCAAGGAGGACGGGACCCCCTACTCCCAGGAGGAGTACGGATCGCTGTCCGAAGGCGAGCGAAGCGAGATCCTGCGCCGGCAGGAGGAGCTTCAGGGGTTGATCCGGGATGCGTTTCAGCGTCTGAACCGGCTCGACGAGACTTGGCAGGAGGCTCAGCACCTTCTGACCAAACAGGCGGTCGAGTTCCTCGTCGAGCCGCGGTTCGCCCAGCTCCGGGACAAGTACAGCGGCCTCGAGCGGGTGCAGACGTTCCTCGCCGAGGTGAAGGCCGACATCCTGGAGAACGTCGAGCAGCTCCAGGGCGCGAACAAGAAAGCCCCACCCATGCTCCCGATTCCCGTTCCCGACACGGGAGACCGGTTCCTGCGGTATCGGGTCAACGTGGTCGTCGATCGGTCGGGGTGCACTGGAGCGCCGGTGGTCGTGGAGGGCAACGCCACCTACAGCAACCTGTTCGGGACCATTGAGCGTCGCGTCCAGTTCGGTGCCGTGACCACGGACTTCACCCAGATTCGAGGAGGGGCCCTTCATCGGGCGAACGGGGGGTACCTCGTCCTCACCGCGACGAACCTCCTCCGGTTTCCCCTGTCCTGGGAGGCGCTCAAGATCGCGCTCAAGGCCGGGCAGATCCGGATCGAGGACCCCGCGCAAATGCTCGGCTTCGCGTCCACGGAGGGGCTGCGGCCGGAGCCGCTCCCCCTCGATGTGAAGATCCTCCTTGTGGGGTCTCCGTACCTATACTACCTCCTCCACTACTACGACGAGGACTTCCGGAAGTTCTTCGGAATCCGCGCCGACTTCGACACCGAGATGCCCTGGACCGAGGAATCCGTACAGGCCTTGGCCCGGTTCGTGCGAACGTGCCGCGACGACAACCCGGCAGCACTCCCGTTCACACCGTCGGGACTGGCGCGGCTCGTCGAGCACGCCGCGGAACTCGCGGGCAGCCAGACGAAGCTCGCCACCCGGTTCGGAGCGCTGGCTTCGCTGGTGGCCGAGGCCAGCTTCTGGGCACGGGCAGCAGGAGCAACCGCGGTCGACGGGGACCACGTCCGCCAGGCGATCGCCAAGGGGCGGCACCGTCACTCCCTGCTCGCGGAGCGCGTGCGGGAGTGGATCCGTCGGGGCAAGCTCGTCGTTCGCGTCCACGGAGAGTCGGTGGGCCAGGTCAACGGTCTGGCCGTGATCGACCTGGGGGACTTTGCGTTCGGGAAGCCCACGCGGATCACCGCGAACGTGTTCACCGCCAGGAGCGGGGTCGTAGACATCGAACGCGAGGCTGAGCTGGGGGGGAAGCTGCACACGAAGGGGGTCATGATCCTCAAGGGCTACCTCGCTGCCCAGTTCGGGGGACGCAAGCCCCTCTCCCTCGGGGCCAGCCTCGCCCTCGAGCAATCCTACTCCGGGGTCGAGGGGGACTCCGCGTCCGCGGCGGAGCTGTTCGCCCTTCTCTCAGCCCTGTCTGGAGTCCCCGCCCGCCAAGGAGTGGCGGTCACGGGGGCGGTGGACCAGAAGGGCCGGCTCCAGGCGATCGGGGGGATCAACGAGAAGGTCGAGGGCCACTTCCTGGTCTGCCGAGAGCTCGGGCTGGACGGGAACCAGGGTGTGATCCTTCCCGCGGCCAACGTGGACGACCTCATGCTCCCCGAGGACGTGGTCCAGGCCGTCGCAGCGAAACGGTTTCACCTCTGGAGCTGCACCACCGTCGAAGAAGGGGTCGAGGTGCTGTTCGGGCTCCCCGCTGGGCAACCGGCTGCCGACGGAACCTACCCTCCAGGTACCCTCTTCCACCGTGTGGAAGAGCGCCTGAACGAGATCCGCGCCCAGCTCCGGGCCGAGCGGCCGGTTCCGGACGACGAGAAGACCGCCTGACCGGCACCGCTGGCCACCAACGCCGAGCCGGCCCGCCGTTTCGGCACCGGCCACGGGAGCCCTGCGGCGTCTGCAGGCGTACGCTCCCGACGAGCGCCCGGCTGCTAGTCGTCCCCCGCCTTCGGGAGGGTGTCCCTCTTGAGGAACCGCGGCACCGTCTCCCCCCACACCACAAGGGGGAACCTCGTCCCCGGTTCGATCTTTGCGGGAAGGCCCCGCTCGGCACCGAGGATGAACCCGAGCGCCGTCCCCTCGGGAACCCTTCGCGCGGCGACAACGGCCATCCCCACTTGGCCCCCATCGAGCATGACACAGCTTGTCACCCAACCCAGCGCCTGCCCGCCTTTGTCCAGGACCGGGGCGCCCGCCCTCACCGGGCGCTGGCCGGCGGGGATGTGGAACCGCACGATCTCCCGCGTCCAGTGCTGGAGGGCGTTCTTGTAGGGAGACCTTCCCACGAAGAACGCCTTGTGAAGCTTGACGTAGGGAGCGAACCCCGCTTCGTGGGGCAGGATCCGCTGCGGGCCTGCGAGTTCGTGGCCGTAGAGGGGGAGCCCAGCTTCGGTTCGCAGCGAGTCCCGGGCAGCGAGCCCGATCGGCTGCACCCCGTGCGGGCGGCCCGCGTCGAGCAGCGCTTCCCACACCTCCACCGCGCGGCCGGCCGGCACGAGAATCTCGTACCCCACAGGCTCCCCGGTGTACCCGGTGCGGGCACAGAGGGTGGGAGTCCCACTGAAGACCAGGTCGCAGAACTCCGTCCGCCGCAGCGCAGCCAGGCGGTGCGTGTCCGCTGCCGCGAGCAGCCGCTGGAGGACGGCACGCGAGCGGGGCCCCTGGAGCGCGAGGTTCACGACCGACTCTGCACCCGTGCCCCGCAGGTCGCGCAGCGTGACCGGACCGTCTGGCTCGATCCACGGGCGCTCTGGGTCGAGGATCACCTGCCCGGAGTTGACAGCCGAGAGCCACTCCCAGTCCTTCCCTGCATTCGCCGCATTCACCACGAGCAGGAACCGGTCGGGAGACCGGCGATAGGTCATCAGGTCGTCGATCACGGTCCCGTCCGGCGCAAGAAGAAACGCGTACTGCGACTGACCAGGCCGGAGCCAGCCCGCGTAGTTCGTCGTCACAAGGTTGAGGAAGCTCTCGGCGTAGCGCCCCTCCACCTCGAACGCCCCCATGTGCCCGAGGTCGAACAGCCCAGCCCGCTCGCGCACCACGCGGTGCTCGGCAAGCGCCGACGTGTACCACAGAGGCATCTCGAACCCAGCGAACTCGGCCATGCGCGCCCCTGACCGCCGATGCCAGTCGGCGAGCGGGGTGCGGCCCGTCTGCGGCGCGGCCGACTCGGGCACGAACGGCTTCTTATCCCCGGCCCCTCGGATGCGGTGGCATCCGACGAAGTAGGGCTTGCGGGGCGCAACCGGCGCGATGGCCCCCTGGGTGTCCGCGCCGGTCGGCGGGGCGAGCGCGAGCAGGCGTTGTGTCTCTCCAGGCGGCGCATCACCGACCACGACGCGCGTCCCATCGGCGAGTTCGACCGAGGCTGACCCCGCGAATCGCTCGACAACCGCCGGACCCTGAACCTTGCGGTAGACGTCATTGGGGTCAAACAGCACGTAGCCGTCGGCAAGACCGGCTAGCCAGCGCTGCACAGCGGGGCCTCGCTCGCTGGGAACGACAACCACGAACTCCGGCCGCCCCCACCGATCGTCGCCCAGCCGCCCCACGATTGCGGGAGCAAGGGGCGTCCCCGTCTCGTCGAGGAAGAGGGTCTGCTCGGCCCGGCCGGCCTCCAGCGCAAGCACCGAGGTCGTGCACGCCTCGTGGAGCAGGAGCGCCGCCCGGCCGCCCCGTACCCGCAGCGTGGTCACGCCACCGGACGCCGGCTGCGGGGCCGACGTCCCCGCCGATCCGCCGAACCGCCTCGCCAGAGCCTGCACCCGCTCCTGGGCCTCGGTGAGCACGGAGAGGGGAAGCTTGCCGCGGGGAAGGTCCCCCGTCACACCGTGGTAGGAGAACGGGTGGATCGCAGTCAGGACGAGACGGGAGATCTCCGCGATCTCCTCCATCTCCCTCTCCCCCATCCCCCGCTGGGTAGCCCATGGGGTTCCGTAGCGAACCCCTCGTGCGTCCGCGGCCGACAGGTCGCCAGGGATCGTGTTCTTGTTCGCCACCAGCCCCACCAGATCCAGGATCCGCGCCGCGACCTCACCCATCAGTTCACCCCCGTTCGGCGTCTGCACCGCACGCAGGTCGAGGACGAGGAGGTGAGTGTCGGTCCCCCCGTAGGCGAGGCGGAGCCCACGTCGTTCGAGGGCCGCAGCGAGCGAACGGGCGTTGGCCACCGTCCGGTGCTGAAGCTCCCGGAAGGACGGGGTTCGAGCCAGGGCGAGGGCGGCGGCGATCCCGGCCCACTTGTTCACGTGCGGCCCCCCTTGCGCTCCGGGGAACACTGCGGCGTCGATCCGCCCTGCGATCTCCGGGTCGAAGGACAGGACGATCGCGCCCCGCGGGCCGCATAGCGTCTTGTGGGTCGTGAACATGACCACATCGGCGTACCCGACGGGACTGGGGTAGGCTCCGGCAAGCGCCATTCCCGCCGTGTGGGCGATGTCGGCCATCAGGTACGCTCCGCACCCGGACGCGATCTCCCGCCATGCCTTCCAGTCCGGTGCCCATGGGTACGACGTGTACCCGGCGATGATGAGCCGGGGCCGGTGCTCCTTGGCCAAGTCGGCGATCCGGTCGTAGTCCAGTCGCTCAGTGTGCGGATCGACCCCGTACCGAATCATCCGGTACCGCCGCCCCGACTGGTGGAACGGAGACCCGTGCGAGAGGTGTCCTCCCTGGGACAGATCCATCGCCATCAGGGTGTCCCCCGGCGTGAGCAAGGCCTCGTAGATCGCCATGTTCGCCGCCGCACCCGACAACGCCTGAACGTTCACGTAGATGTCGTCGGACCGCACGGCCGGAGTGGCAAAGCACTCCGCCGCACGTCGACAGGCCAGGGCCTCCACGAGATCCGCGAACTCGACGCCTTTGTAGAACCGCCGATCGCTGTACCGGCGGAAGTAGGCGAGCTGCTCCGCCGTCTCCGCCAGCCGGTCCTCCGGAAGGCGGAGCATCTCCTCGCGCGGGTACCCCTCGGCGTAGATCGAGGTAAACACCGATCCCATCGCCTCACGAACGGCGTGGGGGGTCAACGACTCGGACGGGATGAGGATGATCTTGTCCCGCTGTCGCGCCTCCTCCGCCCGAACGAGCGCCTCCAGCACCGGGTCTGCTGCCGCAAGCTCCACCGTCCACATTCGCGCGTCATCCATGATCGGCTCCTAATCGGGCAGCGGCAGGGGACGAAACCGGACCGCCCGGTCCGCGTGCTCCCATGCCAGCTCCACCGCAAGGTACATTCCCCCCGAGACGAGGGCGTGTCCGCCCAACAGAAACGGCACCGAGGCGCTCCTACACGCGCCAATCAGCTCCCGCAGGACCGGATGCGAGGTACCGGTCTGGTCGAGCAGATCCGACGCGAACCGCTCCGCCGGTGTGGGCCAGAACCCCAAGTGCGCCATGAGGACCCGGGTGTCCCACACCACAGCATCGCCGAACTGACTCAGCAGCTCTACCAGGTCGACCATCGTCCGGCCGTGGGCGAGCGCTCCGATCAGCGAGCGCACCGCCCCCCGCTCAGCCCGCCCGCTCGATTCCATCCCGCGTTCTTCGGACACGATACGCACCCGGCACGCCGCCTCTCCCTCCAGCCAGCGCGCCAGGTGTCCGCCGACCCGCCCCAGGATCACGAGCTCCCGCTCTGAGTCGACGAGGACGTCGAGGACGGCTTGAGCGCGCTCAGTGGGCACGGCTGCGAGGACCTCGCGGAGCTCGGCCCCGAGGGCGGGGTGCAGGGCCAGGATCTGCAGCTCTCCAGGGGTGTCCACATCGAACTGGGTCCCCGCGGACCGCGGCAGCTCGTAGCAGGCGTACCCCGCGCCCCACAGTCGAGCCCCGATCGGGTTGTCCCGCATCAGGTCACCCAGCGCGGGCGGGGGGACGATCAGCCCGAAGTCGGTCGAGTAGAAGTTATTGAGCACCGCGTACGCTGACGCGGGAAGACGGGCCGTGATCAGTCGGTCCAGCAGATCATCCGTGAGGAGGAACCCGCTCCCCGCGGAAAAGTACAGGAGCCGATCGGCCCTGAACTTCCGCGCCAGCTCGGTGAGGCGGGCGCCGAACCGCCACGGACCCGGCGGGTCTTCCTCGACAACGACCCGTTCACCGCTCCACAGCTGCGGGTAGGGTGTGGCGACGACCACATCGGTGACCTCGGGGTGCGCGCCGACGCGTCGAGCTACCGCTCGTGCCGCCGCCGTGCGCGTCCGACCCACCAGATCTCCGCCCCCGCTGTCGAACAGGAAGGCGACCGTCCGGGGCATGGAGGGGTCGGACTAGGGCTTGTCCTCGTAGGGGAGCAGGGCGAGCTTGCGTGCGCGATCGATCTCCGTCGCCATCCAGTTCTGGTGTTTGGCGCACAGCCGGGACACGCGCCGAGACAGGATCTTGCCCCGGCGGTTAACGAACTGACGGAGCGTCTCCGGGTCCGTGTACCGGAGCTTCAGCCCCTGGTCACAGACGCGACACACCCTGCGCTGACGTTGCATCATCAAAACGGAACCTCCTCTTCCGGTGGAACATCGGCGTGACCGTCACTTCCCTCTTCGCTCTGTGGCGCCTCGACCGTCGGCTCGTCCGCGGCGGGGCGGCCCCCGAGAAAGTGCACCGTCTGGGCGATCACCTCGGTCGTCCGTCGCCGCTCCCCGTTTTGGTTGGTGAACGATCGCACCCGAATGCGGCCGTCCACCGCAACCTGTCGCCCCTTGCGCAGATACGCTGCGCAGTTCTCGGCCTGCTTCCCCCACACGAGGATCGGCAGGAACGTTACCTCTTCCTCCAGCTGGCCGCTCTCCGGGTTGACCCACCGCCGGTTCACCGCGACGTCAAACCGCAGTCTGGCCCGCCCGTTCTGGGTGTACTTCAGGTCGGGATCCGCGGTGAGACGACCGGTGAGAACGAGCCGGTTGAGATCACTCATCTCTACTGGGTCACCCGCACGGTCTGATAGCGGAGCAGCGCGTCGTCCATCGCCAGTCGCTCCTCAACCTTGCGGACGCGGTCCGCCGGAAGGCTGAAGGTGACGAATACGTAGTACCCTTCCCGAAAGTGGTTGATCTCATAGGCCAGAATCCGGGTACCCCACTCGTCCGTCGTCTGCACGGTACCCGCCTCGGCCTCGATGATCTGCTGCACCTTGGCAATCTTCGTCCGTCTTCCCTCTTCGTCGAGGTCGGGACGGAGGATATACACCATCTCGTAGTCGCGTACCTCACCGGCCACCGGCGTTCCTCCTTTGGGAAATAATGCGTGTCACCCCGAACTCTACCCATGCCATCTTGCCCCGTCAACCGTTCTTCCCCGGAAACGGGCATGGGAAGTACGTTCGCACTTGACAACGCTCGGGAAGCGCTCTATACTAGCGCATCTTTGACCCAGGGAGGGGGTGTTACGATGAACAAGGGAGAACTGGTAGATCGGATTGCACAGCGGACTGGGCTTACGAAAAAGGACGCCCGGAAGGCGCTCGACGCAACGATTGACATCGTTACGGAGAGCATCGCCGCCAACGAGGAGGTCCTGCTGACGGGGTTCGGGAAGTTCGAGGTGCGCACGAGGAAGCAGTCTCAGCGCATCAACCCGCAGACCCAGCGGCGGATCATGGTGCCGGCGAAGGTCGTTCCGGCGTTCAAGCCAGGCAAGAACCTGAAGACCCTGGTCGCAAAGCGCCTCAAGGCAGTGGATCAGCGCGGCCAGCTTACGGTGAAGAAGGGCTGACGTTCAGACGTCAGGGGCAGAGGTGGGCGGCTGCGCCAAGCAGCCGCCCACGCTCTTGGGTGCAGCCGTTTCGAGGAGGCGGCTCAACACGAAGCCCATCTGCTGACCACGACCCGAACCCTGTACCTTCAGGTCAGCCCGGATCCGCGTCCCGCAGTGTAACCCGCGCCACCCTCGAGATCAAGGGTAGAGGCGGTCTAGTGTCCTCGGGAAGGGCACTGCCTCGCGGATGTGGGAGATCCCGGCCACCCACTGCACGACCCGCTCCACCCCGAGGCCGAACCCGGAGTGCGGCACGGCACCCCACCGCCGGAGATCGACGTACCACTGGTACGGCTCGACGGGCAGCGAGGCCTCGTGGAGCTGGGCCACCAGCTCGTCTTCCGTGTCCACGCGCTGCGACCCACCGATGATCTCCCCATACCCCTCGGGCGCGATGAGATCCGCACACAGCGCGAGGTCAGGCTGTGCTCGGTCACGCTTCATGTAGAACGGCTTGATCGAGGCCGGAAAACGCTCGACGAACACCGGACGCCCAAAGTGCTGGGATAGGCAGTCCTCGGCCGGCGCGCCGAAGTCATCCCCGAACTCCATCTCCACACCCGAGGCCTGAACCAGCGACACCGCCTCCCGGTACGTGATCCGGGCGAACGGCTCCCCCACTTCGCGGACGAGAACGGCCGTGTCACGCTCAAGCTCAGCGAGCTCGCGCTTGCGCTCCGCAACCACCGCCTCCACGACGTAGCGCACAAGGGACTCCTGCAGGGCAAGGTTCCCCTCGTGGTCGAGGAACGCCTGCTCCGCTTCCGCCATCCAGAACTCGATCAAATGCCGTCGGGTCTTCGACTTCTCTGCCCGGAACACCGGGCCGATCCAGTACACCTTCCCCAACGCCGCGCAGGTCGCCTCGAGGTAGAGCTGTCCAGACTGTGAAAGGAATGCCGGGGTCCCGAAGTAGTCCAGAGGGAACAGTGTGGTCGTCCCCTCGACGGACGTCCCCACGAGCACCGGCGCCTCCGTGGCCACGAACCCCCGCTCGTGGAAAAAGCGCCGAATCGCCCACAGCACCGCGTCGCGAATGCGGAGGATCGGGGTCTGGCGCCGGCTGCGGATCCACAGATGGCGGTGGTCCATCAGGAAGCCCGTCCCGTGCTCCTTCGGTCCGATCGGAAACGGAGTGGTGGGAACATGCACCGGCTCGAGGCGCGAGACCGCCAGCTCGAATCCGCCCGGGGCCCGTGGTTCAGCTCGCACCCTCCCCCCTACGCGAAGCGAAGCTTCCTGGGGCAACGAGTCGGCCAGCTCGAACGCAACCGGGTCGGCGTCCGGGGTGACCACACCCTGCACGAGGCCGGTCCCGTCGCGGACGACGATGAACCGCACCTTGCCTGACGACCGCTTGTGGTAGAGCCAACCCTGGATCCACACGTCACTCCCGACGTGCCGATCGAGCTCCTCGATGTAGACAGGCTTCATGGTGTCTGCGCTACGCGGGGCGCCCTACGCCCCCGCCGTTCCTTCCTTCTCGTGGACACGGCTCTCGATGTACGCGATCGCCTCTCCAACGGTGCTGATGCTCTCCGCCGACTCGTCCGGGATCTCAATGCCGAACTCGTCCTCGAACTCCATGATCAGTTCGACTGTGTCGAGGGAGTCCGCACCAAGATCGTTCACAAAGGAAGCTTCATCGGTGATCTCGTCGAGATCCACCATCAGCTGCTCGGCGATGATCTCCCGTACCCGATCAGCAATCTCGCTCATACCTCCCACACCTCCTCGTGAGCCCACCGGGCCCAGGCACGCGTCGGCACCTGGGGCGGCGTGGGCCAGTTATATAGGGCGTCCGCGAAAACTGCAAACCCCGCTTCCCCGGCCGGCTACTGGGCAGACGTCGGGGCGGCGGAGGGTATCCCGGGGTCCCCGGGGTTGGCAAGCCCCGGGCCGGCCGGCACCGGGGCGAGACGTCCACGGAGCGCGTCCACGATGCAGGCCTTGCTTGCCAGGTAGGTGCGGCGGACCGCGCCCGCGAACGCCCGCGCGTCCGATCGCCCGTGGGCCACCGTGACCAGGCCGTTCACTCCGAGAAGAGGAGCGGCGTTGCGCTCCTCGTAGCGCATTCGATCGCTCACCGCCCGCAGCGCACCCCGGGCGAGCCAGGCGCCGAGCTTGGCGCGGCGTGATCTCCGCAGCTCACCACTGAGCATCCCCAACAGCCCCTCCACCCCTCCCTCGACCGCTTTGAGGAACAGGTTCCCCGCGAACCCCCCCGCCACCACCACGTCCACCGGGCGCTCGGTGAGCACGGTGTGGGGTTCCACATTGCCCACGAACCCGTCCCGACCAGCGAGGAGCTCGTGCGCGCTGCGCGCCAGGCGGTCCCCCTTGCCATGCTCTGTGCCGATGTTGAGGAGGCCAATCGCGGGCCTGGCAACGCCCAGCACGGCTTGCGCGTAGACGGAACCAAGGTCGGCGAACTGGACAAGACACGCCGGTCTGGGGTCCGCCGTTGCACCGGCATCGATGAGGAGGACTTCTCCGCGGAGGGTGGGGAGCGACACACACAGCCCCGGGCGGAGCACGCCGGGGAGGCGTCCCAACCGCAGGATCGCCGCACTGACCACGGTGCCCGTGTTCGCCGCCGACAGGAACGCATCGGCTTCCCCCCGCCCCACCGCATCGAGGCCCCGCGCGATCGATGTCTCGTCGCGCTGCGCCGCGCGGACCGCTGTCTCCTCAGGAAGGGAGGGGGAAGGGCAGTCGAGGATCTCAACCGTGGACGGGAGACCGGGGAGCGTGGACAGCCCGTGGCCGGCCAGAACAAGGGTCATTGGGAGCCGCTCTGCGGCGCGGATCGCGCCCGCCGCAAGCTCTGCAGGCGGACGGTCGGCCCCCATCACGTCCACGACGATCCGCGGCTTCACCGTTCTTGGTGCCGAGGGTGGGATTTGAACCCACACAGGCCGAAGCCCACTGCCCCCTCAAGACAGCGCGTCTGCCAATTCCGCCACCTCGGCGCGGGGGCATGGTAGCCGCGCAGGCCCGGGAGCTCAACATTTGTTCCCCCCCGTCCCCCCGGGTAACGTTCGCCCGTGGCTCGGCCGCGGATCGTTGCCTACTGGGGAGATCCCCTTCTCGTGGAGCGGGCACTGGCCCGCGCGCTGGAGGGATGGGGTCCGGCGCGACGCGTGGTCCTGTTCGGGGACGAACCGTGCATCGACCGACTCCTCGCAGAGCTCACGAGCGACGACTTGTTCGGGGAACCGCGTGCGATCGTCGTGCGTCGTGCCGACAAGCTGATGGGCGAGGAGCGGCTGGCGCGGGCCGTGGCGGCCGGCGTGCCCTCCAACCTCGCGCTGGCTTTCCTGGGCGAGTCCCTGAGCGGGCCGGTGGTCCGAGCTGCCGACGACGCCCTGTTCCTCCCCACGCCGACGGGGCGGGCGCTGCGCGCCCTGGCCAGCGAGCTTCTGGCCGAGGCCGACCTGCCCCGGTCGGCAGCGGTGGTGGAGATTCTCGTCGAGGCGTCCGGCGGCGACACGCTCCGCCTCAGCCAAGAGGTGGCCAAGCTGGCGATCTGGCAGAGGACGACCGTTCCCGCACGGGAGCTCGATGACCTCGTGTTTGCCGCGCAGCGTCCTCCCTACGCCTACCTCGACGCGGTCGGGGCGAGAGACACCCCCACTGCCCTGGCCGAGCTGCGGCGGCTGCTCACTGCAGGAGGGAACCCGTCCGGCCTGTTCTTCACCCTCGTTGCCCACCTGCGGTCCCTGCTCGCAGCGGCTGGGGCGACCGCGGCCGGGCGCACCCCTCCCGGTCCATCGTGGCTCGTGCGCCGGAGACTAGATCAGGCGCGCCGCTGGGGGGAGGCAAGGCTGGTGCGCGGCCTCGCCTCCCTGCAGCAGCTCGATGTTCAGATCAAGACCGGGCAGATCTCACCCGAGGCCGCACTCCACCTCTTCACGCTCGATCTTGCACAGGGCGCGCGGGGATGAACTCGCCGAGGCCCGTCGTTTCGAGGAGCAGGCGCGACAAGATCAACGCCGAGAACACCGAAGCGGCGATGCCCAGCCCGAGGGTGATTCCGAACCCTTCCACCGGCCCCGAGCCGAGCAAGAACAGGATGAACGCCACGATGAGCGTGGTGATGTTCGCGTCGAGCACCGCCGACAGCGACTTCGCGAACCCCGCAGCGATGCAGGCCTTGGGGGCCTTGCCCGTCCGCCGCTCCTCCTTGATCCGCTCGAAGATGACCACGTTGGCGTCCACCGCCATTCCGATCGTGAGCACGAGCCCCGCGATCCCCGGCAGGGTGAGCGTCGCTCCGAACGCGCGCAGCGCGGCGAACACAAGGAGCATCGTCATCACGAGCGCCGCATCGGCGACCAATCCCAGCCAGCGGTAGTAAGCCACCATGAACACGAGGACGAGGACGAAGCTGACGACCAGCGCGGTCATCCCCCGCCGCACGTATTCCGCCCCCAGCGTCGGCCCGACCGTCTGCTCCTCGATCACAGCGACCTGCGTCGGCAGCGCGCCCGACCGGAGAACGACAGACAGCAGCCGCGCCTCCTCCAGGGTGAACCGTCCCGTGATCGTCGTCGAGTCCTGCACCGCCCTCCACCCCTGCTGCGCCGCTTGCTTGATCGAAGCCGAGACCTGGGGGGCCGAGTAGACCACGTTGTCCAGGATCACTGCCAGACGATCGTTCACCTGGAGGCGACGCAGCGCGTCCACGAACCGCTCCGCCCCGTCACGGTTGAACGTCAGGGCGATGAAGAACCCCGGCTGGCGGGGGTCAGTGGAGGTGCGCACCACCGCGTTGTCGAGCACATCCCCCGTGAGCAGCGGCTCACCCTCGACAAGGTACCACTCCGTCTTGTCGGTGTTGGGCAGGATCTCCTGGATGAGCGTCCGCCGCGCCTCCAGATCGAACCAGCTTGGGGCCACGTCGATCACCTTGCGGAACTCGAGGAGCGCCGTGCTCCCGAGAAGCTTGCGCGCCTCTTCGGGGTTCTGCACTTTGGGAACCCTCACCTCAACCCGGTCACGGCCCAACGGCCGGATCTCGGCGTTGACCATCCCGTACTGGTCGACCCGTTCCGAGAAGATCGTCACCAGCTGGTTCACCGCGTCCTCTTGCCTCGACGGCTCCATCTGCGACTCCCGCAGCGGCACCGGCTGTCCGGTCTCGGGGTCGATGACCTGGGCTTCGATCACCAGCCGCACCCCGCCCTGCAGATCGAGGCCCAGCTTGATCACTTCCTGGAACGGGAGGAACGGGTACAGAAGGCCAATCGAGGCGAACAGCGCCACGATGACGGAGCCAAACCGAATCCAATCCAAGCGTCTCATCGCCGCACCTACTTCCGCACCTTGTCCACGATGCTGCCCTTGGACAGCCGCAGCTTGCCTTCCTCCACGGTGAGGGTCACGGAGTCTTCGCTGATCTCCTCGATCGTGCCGAAGATCCCGCCGGCCGTGATCACCCGGTCACCGCGCTTGAGCGAGCCGAGGAGGTCGCGGTGTTCCTTCTGACGGCGGCGCTGGGGCCGGATCAGGAGGAAGTAGAAGATGGCGGCGAACGCCACGAGCATCACCACGAGGGTGATCATGGACTGGGACGTCTGGGGGTCATCCATCTTGACACCACTCCTTTCTCTTCCAGAGTCTGCGCGCACCTGCGGCCACGTACAAGACGGCCACCAGCGCAATCCCGCCGCTCCACAACGCGAACGCCAGCCCGGTCAGGTCGCGGCCCAGCGCCACTACATGGTGCAGCAGGGCGAAAAGATCGAACCAAAGTATAGCGTACAGCACGACGGCAATCGACCGGCTCCGGGCGAGGTCGAGCGCAATCGTCAAAAGCGGAACCGGAATCCACGCCCAGAACCCCGTCGACGAGCCAACCACCCCCAGCGCGAGGAGCAGGAGGGCGTGCCCTGGAAGGAGCCGAACCGGGGACGTTGGCCCGAGGGTGCCCCGGCTCTCGCGCCACAGCCCGTACCCCCACACGACGAGAAGCAGAGCTCCGGCCCCCAGCCGCCACGCCACGGGATAGGGGACGACGGCCAGCGAGAGCCCGATGACCGCCACGCTACCCGCAAGGAACGCGACAGCCCTCATGCCAGGTAGGGAAGAAACGCCGTCGCCAGGCCGAGGAACAACCCGATCCCAATCAGGTCGCCGATCGTGGTCGCGACCGGTCCGGACATCATCGCCGGATCCAGTCTGAGACGCCGGAACAGAAACGGGAGGGCACCGCCGGTCAGGCACGCCGCAATCGTCGTTCCGGCCAGCGCGATTGCGGCCACGGCCCCGAACAACGGCTTCCGCCACAGGAGCGTGGCAATGAGCCCAATCTGCGCGCCGAGTGCCACGCCCGCGAGCACTCCCACCCGCAGTTCCTTCCACATGATCCACGGCAGATCCGACCAGTGAACCGCGCCCACCGCGATGCCGCGGATCGCCACCGCCAGGGCCTGCGCCGCGGCGTTCCCGCTCATGTCGGCGATGAGAGGCATGAGCGAAGCCACGAACGCGATCTCGGCGATCGTGGCCTCGAACCGGCTGATCACCCCGGCCACCGTGAGGTTGAGCAGGACGAGCCCCATCAACCACGGGAGGCGCTTCCGCACCGACACCTGGGGCGGATCGAGGGGGTGGTCCTCACCCGCCGGAATGCCGCCCAGCTTGAGGGCGTCCTCGGTCGCCTCCTCACGGATCACGTCGATCACGTCGTCGATCGTGACGATCCCAAGGAGTCGCTGGTTCTCGTCCACCACCGGGAGGGCGAGGAAGTTGTACTTGTCGAACGTGCGGGCGACCTCCTCCTTGTCCATCGTCACCGGCAGCGTGACCGGGTCGGAGCGCATGATCCGGTGGAGCGGCGTGTCAGGGCGGGCGAGCACCAGGTCGCGCAGCGACAGGACGCCCAGCAGCTTGCCTCCTCCGTTCACCACGTACGCGTAGTAGACCGTCTCCGCGTCCTCGGCCCGTGCCCGCAGCTCCTGGATCGCCCGTTCCGCCGTCATGTCCGCCGGCAGGGCCACGACCTCGGTCGACATGAGGCCACCCGCGCTGTCCGGGGGATAGGCGAGGAGCTCCCCCAGCTGCTTCGCCTCCCGCACCTCGAGGCGGGACAGGATGTCCTGCACCGTCTCCGGGGGGAGCTCGGCGAGGAGGTCCACCGCGTCGTCCGGCTCCATGTGGGACAAGATGTGCGCCGCGTCCTCGCGGTTGAGTTCGGCCAGCAGCCGCGCCGCCTCGTCGGGCTCCATCTCCCCCAGCGGTTCCGCCGCCGCCCGCCGCCGGTACAGGCGGTGGAGGAGGTCCACCGCCTCGTCCTCGTTCAGCGCGGCCAGGATCTCCGCAATTTCGGCGGGATGGCGGCGAAGGAGCGCCGAGACATCAAGACGGGGGGTCGGTTCCTCAGCCATGACAGCCGACTATACCCGCCACCCCCGGTCCCGCCCACACGACGGAACGGGCTACAGAACGGCGATCAGTCCGAGCGAGGCGGCGAGCACGATCCCGCCCGCGAGGAGGACTCCAAGGGCGATCCGGGGGAGCGACCGCCGGAGGGGGATCCCGAGGAGAAACGCGGCGAGGCATCCCGTCCAGGCGCCGGTCATCGGGAGCGGTAT
The DNA here is from genome assembly GCA_004102645.1 of Candidatus Bipolaricaulis sibiricus. Lineage (GTDB taxonomy): Bacteria > Bipolaricaulota > Bipolaricaulia > Bipolaricaulales > Bipolaricaulaceae > Bipolaricaulis > Bipolaricaulis sibiricus. The sequence goes on from CP034928.1 coordinate 1,070,601, forward strand.
CGCCACAAACAGCACGAGCGCCCACGGTCCCCACCGCCGGAAGCGGGCGTGGTGGCGCTCCTGTTGCCAGGCCAGGTACCACCGCCCCGCCCGCCCGAGCGGCCCCGGGAGGACGCGAACGAGGCGCACGATCCGGTCCAGGCCAAGAAGGAGGAACGGCACCGGGAGAAGATTCCCCCCCACGGCGAGGGCGTACGCGGCGGCCGGGGAGAACCCGAGGGCGAGGGCCAGCGGGAGCCCGCCCCGCAGCTCCGCGATCGGGAGCGCCGAGACGAGCAGCACCTGGCCCACCCCGCCCCAGTCCATGCGCGGATTATGCCCGGCCCGGCCTTGGGCGGGGCCCCGCTCCCGCGTACGATTGCCGGCGTGACCACGGACAGACAGCCGATCCGCCTGCACAACACGCTGACTCGGAAGCTCGAGGACCTCGTCGTTCCGGACCGCACGGTGCGGATGTACGTCTGCGGCCCGACCGTGTACGACCTCATCCACATCGGGAACGCCCGGCCGATGATCGTGTTCGACGCCCTGCGCCGGTACCTCGAGTCACGCGGGTACACCGTGATCTACGTTCAGAACGTGACCGACATCGAGGACAAGATCATCCGCCGGGCACAGGAGGAGGGGCGCACCGCCGACGAGGTCGCCGCCCACTACACCGAGGAGTATTTCCGCGACCTGGCCGCGCTGGGGGTGGCGCGGCCCACCCACTCCCCCCGGGCCACGGCCTACGTCCCGCAGATGATCGCGTTTGTGGAGAAGCTCGTCGCCTCCGGCCACGCCTACGTTGTGGACGGCGACGTGTACTTTTCCGTGGAGAGCTTCCCCGAGTACGGCAAGCTTTCCGGGCGGGCCCGCGACGACCAGGAGGCCGGGGCACGGGTCGAGGTCGACGACAAGAAGCGCCACCCCGCCGACTTTGCCCTGTGGAAGAGGAGCAAGCCCGGCGAGCCCTCCTGGCCCTCCCCGTGGGGGGAGGGGCGGCCCGGCTGGCACACGGAGTGCGTGGTGATGTCCCGCGACCTCCTTGGGGAGACGGTGGACATCCACGCCGGGGGGAGCGACCTCATCTTCCCCCACCACGAGAACGAGCTGGCCCAAGCCGAGGCCGCGACCGGGAAGCCCTTCGTCCGCATTTGGCTCCACAACGGGCTTCTCACCGTGCGCGGCGAGCGGATGGGCAAGTCTGTGGGGAACTTTGAGTACGCCCGCGACGTTGTGGCCAAGCACGGCGGCGAGGCGGTGCGCTACTTCTACCTCTCCCGCGACTGGCGCAAACCCCTCGACTTCTCCGACGACGCCGTGGCCGAGGCGGGGCGAGCCGTGAACCGGGTGTACGACTTCCTGTGGGGAGCGGAGGCCCTCCCCGTGGAGGCCCCGACGGAACCGAGCCCCGAGCTTCAGGAGCTCGAGGCGAGGTTCCACGGCGTGCTCGAGGAGGATTTCACCACCCCCGGGGCGCTGGGCGTGCTCCAGGAGATCGTGGGGGTGGGGCACGGGCGCCGCCAGGCCGGGGACCTTGGGGGGGCGAAGGCTGCGGCGGCCCTTATCCGGCGGCTGGGGGGGAGCCTGGGGCTGTTCCAGGCCCCTCGACCGGCCACGAGCGCTCTTGCCGATGACCTGATTCAGCTCCTTGTCGAGCTGCGCGCCGAGTTGCGGGCGGCCAAGCAGTTCGCCCTCGCTGACCGGGTGCGGGAGAGGCTTTTCGCGCTCGGGGTCGAGCTCCGCGACGGGCCCGAGGGCACCCGCTGGGCCCTTCGCCCCCCGTCTCCCGAGCCGGGCGCGCGGGCCGGGGAGGGCTGATCGAGAGCGCCGGCGTTCGCCGGTAGGCGGGTGTTGTCCGATCTGGGCCCGATCGCTACCATCCTCGGCGTGGGACCATGCCCAGGGCGAGGAAGGGGGGAGGGCGGACGAACCCCACCGGCGGGGACCTAGGCTTCGGGGCCGAGCTGTGGCGCATGGCCGATGCGCTGCGCGGGTCGATGGACGCCGCCGACTACAAGCACGTGGTGCTCGGCCTGATTTTCCTCAAGTACATCTCCGACGCCTTCGAGGAGCAGCATGCCAGGCTCGTCGCCGAGCAGACAGAGGGCGCCGACCCCGAGGACCCCGATGAATACCGCGCCCATGCCACTGGCAACGGCAACGGTGGCCGTGCCCGCGCCGACATTTGGATCTACGGCCAGGAGTCAAACTACGCTACCTGGCGGCTTGCCAAGATGAACCTGGCCACCCGCGGGAGCGACGGGCGGGTCGAGCAGCCTGTTGTGTGCCGTGTCGCTCCGCGTCATGGCACGAAGTGCATCGCTCAAGAAGAATGGAAAGGAGGATGGAACCATGCCTATTCCTGATTATCAGTCACTGATGCTGCCCTTACTCAGGCGCCTCGGAGACGGCGCGGAGCAAAACATACGCGATTTGATTACCCAGCTGGCTGAGGAATTCGCTCTCACCGACGCCGAACGCAAGGAGCTTTTGCCGAGTGGCCAGCAACCTGTCTTCGACAACCGCGTGGGCTGGGCGAGAACCTACATGAAAAAAGCCGGCCTGCTGGAAAGTTCTCGCCGGGGCTGGGTACGCATTAGCCAGCGAGGGCTCAACGTGCTCAAGGAGCAACCCGAGCGTATCGACGATCACTTCCTCGAACGCTTCGAGGAGTTCCGCGCCTTCCGCGCGCTGAGAAAAACTACTGCACCGACAGATCAGGCTTTAGCAACAGGCGACGAGCCATCGCCAGAAGAGTCGCTTGCACGGGCGTACGAGACCCTTAAGCAAGGTGTGTTGGACGAGCTCTTGGAGCGGGTGAGTCAGGTCTCGTTCGAGTTTTTCGAACGCCTGGTCGTAGAGTTGCTGGTGCGCATGGGTTACGGCGGTTCATTTCAGGAAGCCGCCCGTGCCGTGGGGCGCAGTGGCGACGAAGGAATCGACGGCATCATCAAGGAGGACCGACTTGGGCTCGATGTCGTCTACATTCAGGCCAAGCGTTGGACAAACCTCGTCAGTAGACCAGAAATCCAAAAGTTTGCTGGTGCACTTCAGGGTCATCGCGCCCGCAAAGGCGTGTTCATTACCACCTCCAGCTTCAGCAAGGAAGCTTGGGAGTACGTCGAGAAAATCGACAGCAAGATCGTGCTCATTGACGGTGAGCAGCTTGCGAACCTCATGTTTGAGAACGGCGTGGGTGTATCTCCCGTTGGAACCTACTCGGTCAAGAAGGTGGATAACGATTTCTTCCTCGAGGAGTGAACAGTCCATGACCCCCGGCACCATCTCCGCCAAACCGCCCTTCAACGTCTCTGACTGGGGCGGCGAGCGGTTGCGCGACGACAAGCGCTGGCAGTACGGCGTGCCGATCCGGCGTGCGGGGGGCACAGATTGCGGATGGGGATGGCCTCATGAGTGAGAAGCAGATCCTCCACCAAGGACAGATTCTCACTGGCTCGCTCTTTAATGAGCCGATGCGCGTGGAGACGGTACATGACAACGGGAACGGAACGTGGGTTCTCGGTCTCGTGGGTACTCAGAGCGAGCGATTCCGCAAGGTGACGTTATCTGGCCAGGACCTTGCTGGCCTCACCATCCTTGATGCGGGTTTCAGCTACGACGGAGACGGACGCCTCCTTCGCCTGGGCCTTCAGGCGTATTCGCTTGGCATCGCCTGGGAGTTCGACCCTTACTTCGGCCTCTCCATCTCACGTGTTGACCCGTTGCCCCACCAGCTTGAGGCCGTCTACGACTACATCTTGAAGCTGCCCCGAGTCCACTTTCTCCTCGCCGACGACGCCGGAGCCGGCAAGACCATCATGGCCGGGTTGCTGATCCGAGAGCTTCAATTGCGCGGTCTGGCAGAGCGGATTCTTGTGGCCTGCCCGGCGAACCTCTCCTTCCAGTGGCAGCGCGAACTCAAGGAGAAGTTCGACGAGAAGTTCCTTGTCCTCAAGGGCGACGACATCCGCGACCAGTTTGGTGTCAACCAATGGCTGGAGCAGAAGAAGGTCATCACATCCCTGGACCTCGCCAAGCGGACCGAGATCCTGCCCGGCTTGAGGCAGGTTCACTGGGACCTGGCCATCGTGGACGAGGCGCATCGCATGTCGGCCGCCGACGAGAGCCACAAGAGCCTGCGGTACAAGCTGGGCGAGCTGCTGCGCGACACGTCGGATCACCTGCTCCTCCTTACGGCCACGCCGCACAAGGGCGATCCGGAAAACTTTAGCCTGTTCCTCCAGCTTCTAGATGCGGACGCCTATGCGGACGTCCGCTCCATCCGCGAGGCGATGGACCGCCGCCGCGCGCCGTTCTATCTCCGCCGCACCAAAGAGGCCATGGTCTACTTCCCTGAGCGCAGGCCCGATGGCACCTGGGTGGCGGAGAAGATTTTCACCAAGCGCATCCCGCACACCGTGGAATTCCAGATCGACGGACCCGAGTTCGACCTCTACCGCGACATCACGCGATTCGTGAAACAGCAGAGCACGAAGGCTGCGGCCCAAGGCGACGATCCCCGTGCGCGTGCTGTGGGCTTCCTGATGTCCCTCTACCAGCGCCGGCTGGCCTCCAGCACCTATTCGATGCGCCACAGCCTTGAGAATCGCGCTCGGAGGCTCGAAGGGGGCCTGAAGAAGGCTCAGGAACTCGTCAGACTTGTTCCACCCGACCTTCCCGACCCGGAAGAGATCGAGGAGATGGAGGAGAGTGAGCGCGAGCGTCTGGAAGAGATGCTCGAAGCCATCACGCTCGCCGGCAACGCCGAGCAGGTGCGCGAGGAGATTGTCGAACTCCGTCAACTTGCCGAACAGGCACAAGCCGTCGAAAGCACCGACTCGGAGGCCAAGCTGTCGAAGCTCAAGGACCTGCTCCACAGGGAGGGTTTCTTCGACCACCCGGACAAGCGCCTGCTGATCTTCACCGAGTTCAAGGACACGCTCGACTACCTCGTCGCGAAACTCAAAGGCTGGGGATTCCGCGTCGGCTGCATCCACGGCGGGATGAAGTCCGGCTCCCGCGACGAGCCGGGCACGCGCCTGCATTCCGAGCAGCAGTTCCGCGAGGGCGCAATTCAAATCCTCTTAGCCACAGAGGCGGCAGGTGAGGGTATCAATCTCCAGGTCTGCAATGTCCTTTTCAACTACGACATCCCGTGGAACCCGAACCGCCTTGAACAGCGCATGGGCCGCATCCACCGCTACGGCCAGCGCAAGGACTGCCTGATCTTCAACTTCGTGGCCACGAACACCATCGAGGGCCGCGTGCTCCAGCGGCTGCTGGAGAAGCTCCAGGAAATCCGCAATGCGCTCGACGACGATGCGGTCTTCAACGTCGTCGGTGAAATCCTGCCGGCGGCCCACGTGGAGCGCATTCTGCGGGACTACTACGCAGGGAAGCTGGGCGACGCCGACCTCGAGGAGCGCCTGCTTCAGAACGTTGACGAGGGACGCTTCCGCGCCATCTGCCAGAACGCTCTCGAGGGCCTAGCCACTAAGAGACTCAACTTGGAGATGCTCATCGAGCGCCGGGCGCGGGCCCAGGAACGTCGTGTCGTGCCGGAAACGGTCGCGCGTTTCCTCTGCGAGGCCGCCGAGTATGTTCCGCTCAAGCTCAAGGTCGTCGAGACCATGCCTCACACCTTCGAGCCCGCTCGGACGCCGTCGGTGCTTCAGCGGTATGAGCGCGACTCGGACTGGAAGCTTCCGCCCCTGGCGGCAAAGTACCCGCGCTGCTCGACCGACCGCGATACCGCCGAAAAAAACAACCTCGAATGGGTCACGCCCGGCCATCCACTTTTCGAAGCTATCCGCAGACACACCTGCTCCCAGGCCACTGAAGCCTTCAGCAAGGGAGCCTGCTTTCACTCTCTGCAGCACGAGGCGCCTGCGCGGATTGATTTTTATCGCGCCCGGGTAGTGGACGGCCTGGGGCATGTGGTCCGCGAGCGGCTCTTCGCGGTGGAACTCACCGGCAACGGCGACCCGTGCCTGCGCGAGCCGAACGCACTCAATAACTTCATGCCTGCCCATGCGCCTGGGGAACTGCCACCGGTCGCGTTGCTGCCCGAGGCGTCGGCGTGGTTGCATGAGAACGCCCTCCAGCCCTTTCTGGAGGAGACTCGCAAGGAACGCCTGGCCGAGGTCGCGCGGATCGCCGAGCACGTGGAACTGTCACTCACCGAACTGCTTCAGCGGGCGGACGAAGAGATCGGCAAGGCCAACGAGGACAAGGAGAAGGGCGTGGCCGGTGCGGACGGCCGACTGGCCCAGGCCGAGAACCGCCACGCCGAACTTTTGGCCCGGCGCGAGCGCCGCCGCAAGGAACTCCAGCAGCAGCGCTCGCTGACGCTCCAAGCCGTCGAGCGCATCGCCAGCGTCCTTGTCCTGCCGCATCCCGACCGCCAGTCGCCGGAATTGCAGCGACTCCAGCCCAGTGCCGAGACCGAGGCCGCGGCCATGCGGGTAGTCATCGAATACGAGAAGGCCCAGGGACGCCAGGTCTATGATGTCCACGACAGGAATCTTGGTTACGATTTGACGAGCCTGGACATCAACTCCGGCGAACTGCGCCTGATCGAGGTCAAGGGCTTGGCCGACGCGACGGGGACGATCCTGCTGACGCCGAACGAGCGCCGCGTGGCCGAAGACCGACGCGACTGCTACTGGCTCTACGTCGTCACCGGCTGCGCCACCAAGCCCGTGATGCAGGAACCCATCCGCGACCCCGCCCGCTTCCCGTGGCACGAGGTTTCCAAGGTGGCGCACTACTGGCTGGAAGTGAACGCCATGACGCAGCCAATGCAGGTGCGGGAAGATTCGCCCCCGTATGGATCGTCACCCAGGGAGGCCCGATAGAGATGGAATACGCCCTTTGTGTCCTGGCTGGTTTGCTCGTAGGTGGCCTTGTGGCTTGGCTGCTCGCATCCATTCGTGTCACGAAGTCCCTTGCCACAAGGATAGAGGACTCTGATCGCCGGGCCAATACGGCCGAAGGTCGGGCGTCCGCGCTGGACGGGACGCTTGCGGAATTGCGCTCACAGAACCAGAAGGTCTCCGAGGACCTTGCGAAGGTCAGGGAGCAACTGGCCAGTGAGAACAGCACCAGGGTGAAGGCTGAAACCCAACTGGCGGAAACCGTACAGCGACTCGAAGAAGAGAAGAGCCTGCTTGCTGAAGCCAAGTCCACACTCACGGACACCTTCAAGGCCCTGGCCGGCGACACCCTCAGCAGCAGCACGACCGCATTTCTGCAACTGGCCAAGGAAACGCTGGACAAGGTGCTGACGGACGCACGTGGAGATCTTGGGAAGCGCCAGGAGGCAATTCAAGGCCTGGTCAAACCCCTCGCGGAGTCGCTGGCAAAGTTCGAGGAGCATGTCCGCACGATTGAGAAGGACAGGCAGGAGGCATATTCGGGGCTCACCGAGCACCTGAAGCTCCTAGCCACGAGTCACCAGCAGTTGCAGAAGGAGACTGCGAATCTGGTCACGGCTCTCCGCAAGCCGCAGGTGCGCGGCCGCTGGGGTGAGATGACCTTGCGCCGGGTCGCGGAGCTGGCGGGGATGTCCGAGCACTGCGATTTTGCCGAACAGGTGAGCGCCAACACCGAGGACGGCCGACTGCGCCCCGACCTCGTCGTGCGGTTGCCCGCAGGGCGCGAAATCGTGGTTGACGCCAAGGTCTCTCTGGAAGCATACCTCGATGCCATCGCGGCGGAGTCGGAAGAAGACCGCAAGGCGGCCCTGGCGAGGCATGCCGCCCAGGTGCGGAATCACATGAACACCCTGGCCGACAAGCGATACTGGCGGCAGTCCACGAGAACACCAGAGTTTGTCGTGATGTTCATTCCCGGCGAGTCATTCTTCGGCGCGGCGGTGGATGCGGACCACAGCCTCATCGAGGACGGACTGAAGCAGTGCGTAGTCCTGGCGACCCCGACAACGCTCATCGCCCTGCTTCGCGCCGTGGCCTACGGATGGCGACAGGAACAGATCGCGAAGAACGCCCAGGAAATCAGCGACCTCGGCAAACAGCTCTACGAGCGGATGAGAACCATGGCCGAGCACGTCGGTGACATCGGAAAGGGCTTGGAGAAGGCCAACGCCGCCTACAACAGCGCCGTCGGTTCCATGGAAGCCCGAGTCCTGCCCGCGGCCCGCAAGTTCAGGGACCTGGGGGCCGCAACCGGCAGCGAGATACCTCCTCTGTCACCTGTCGAGACCTCGCCTCGTGCGCTCGCCGCGCCAGAGGCGAAGGAGGATGACCATGCTTGAGAAGACCGTCCAAATCAAGAGCATCGGTCGCTTTCGGGACTACGCCGCCAGCGGGGACGTGACATTCCGTAAACTAACGCTCGTCTATGCAGAAAACGGTCGCGGCAAGACCACCCTCTGCGCGATACTCCGTTCCCTGCAAAGCGGCCAGCCGGAGTTCATCGCGGAGCGGAAGACTCTGGGGGCCGCTGACGCACCGTTTGTCCACATCCGGCTCAACAGCGCCGACTATCAGTTCACCAACGGTGCGTGGACCGTAACGCATCCCGACATCCTCATCTTCGACCCGGTGTTCGTGAACGACAACGTTTACTCGGGGGACTACGTCGAGCACGAGCACAAGAAGAACCTATACCGGGTCATCGTCGGGGCTCAGGGCGTCCAGCTCGCCGAGCAGATTGAAGAACTGGACGGCCAGATGCGAGATGCAAGCGCCGATCTGCGGACCAAGAAGGATGCCGTCTCCAAGTACGTGCCGCCCGGCGTTGCGCTCGACGATTATCTGCAATGGCAGCCCCTTGCCGATGTCGACGCGCAGATACAGCAAAAGACAGAGGAATTGGACAGTCGCCAGCGTGCCGCTGCGAAGTCCGGCGAAATCCAGACCAGGGGACTGCTCGTCAAAGTCCAGCTTCCTTCCCTGTCGCCTGACTTAGCCACGGTCCTTGCGAAGCAACTGACGGATATCGTTGCTGATGCGGAGACGAAGGTCCGCCAACAGATTTCCCAACACCAGATGGGGCATCAGGGTGAACCTTGGCTGTCTCAGGGTTTGGCCTACGTCAAAAACAACCGGTGTCCCTTCTGCGGGCAAGGCGTGCAGGCGAACGACCTGATTGCGGCGTATCGTTCTCACTTCAGCGCTGCGTATGCGAACCTCAAGCAGGAGGTCGCCCAGTTGGGACAGCGGGTCAACGGCGCGATTGGCGAAACGGCTCTTGGCTCCGCCCAGCAGGCAATTGCGGGCAACGCTGCTCTTGCGGAGTTCTGGAGGCAGTTCACCCCAGTTGACCTGCCAGCCATCTCCTTCCCGGACATCCAGCAGAAGTACGCCACGCTCCGTGAGAAGTGTCTGACACTCGCCAGGAGAAAACAGGACAGCCCGACCAAAGCGGTCACGCCGGGTGCCGACTTTGCCGCCGCCCTTGCAGAAGTGGACGCCCTGCGAACGCTTGTCGCCTCGTACAACGCGGCCGTGGATGGCGCGAATGCCCGGGTCAACGAGCAGAAGGCCGCCGCGAGCTCGCCGAGCGATCTCCCGGCGCTCAGGAATGAATTGGCCCAACTGGAGGCCCGGAAGAAACGGTTCGAGCCAGAGGTGGCTGCGGCTTGCCAAGCTTATCAGGACGCACTAACCGCCAAGGCAGGTCTGGAACGGAGGAAGGAAGCCGCCCGCCAGCAACTCGATCAGTATTGCGGTAACCTTCTCCACACCTACGAGCAGTCCATCAACGAGTACCTGGACCAATTCAATGCGGGGTTCCGCATCACGAACACGCGACATCTCTACACTGGCGGCACGCCGAGTTGTCATTACCAAATCGAGATCAACAGCACTGCCCTGGACCTCGGGGATGCCCGAACCTCGGCGGGAACCCCGTGCTTCAAGACATCCCTGAGTTCCGGGGACCGCAGCGCCCTGGCCTTGGCCTTCTTCCTTGCCGTGCTCAAGCAGGACGCAGACATTGGCCAGAAAATCGTCGTGTTCGACGACCCATTCACCAGCATGGATTGTTTCCGCCGAACGTGGACGGAGCAGAGCATTCGGCGCGTCCTTCAGTCTGCCCAACAAGTCATCGTCTTCTCACATGAAGCCGCTTTCCTGAGAGGTATTCGCATGGGCGTGCCTGACGGGGAGGTCAAGGCCCTGCAGATGCGCCCAGCCGGGCAGGACAATACGGTCATCACCGAGTGGGACATGGATGCTGCCACGCGGAGCGCCTACGAGGCCCACTTCCGTGCCCTTCTCGCTTATCGCGATACAACGACTGGCGTGCCGCTCGATGTGGCCAAGGCAATACGTCCTTTTCTGGAAGAGTTGTACCGCGTTCGTTTCCCGGGCATCTTTTTGCCAGCGGATACCTTGGGAGATTTCATCGTCAAAGCGCGGCGGGCTGTACGCAACGGCACGCTTCAATTGGGCCAAACTGAACTGGACGAGTTGGCAGCCATCAATCAGTACGCCAGGCAATTCCAGCACGGTCAAAGCCCATCGATTTCGCCGACTGAGCTCCGCGGCTTCGTGAGGCGCGCACTGAAATTGGCTGGAGGGTGTTGACACTTGACAAACAACAAGACGAGGATAGCCGAATGATCCCTAAGAACTGCAAACGCTTGGCCGAGGTGGATTTTCCCCTGTCCGCCGTCAACGACGCCTGCGTCGAGGAGAACAACCGCAAGACGCGGGTGGATAGCGGCCATATATCCCTGCTTCACGCGTGGTGGGCGCGGCGTCCGCTGGCTTCCTGCCGGTCGCTCCTCCTGACGCTGCTTCTCCCTGACCCGTGCGACCCGCTCTGCCCGGCGGAGTTCAAGGCGGCGGCGCGCAAGGCGCTTCAGCAACACAGAAAGGTCGGGCTAAAGGACGCTGACCTTCAGAAGGCGCTTCTGGCCTTTGTGGCCGACATCGCCAACTGGGACATCGTGCGCGTGGCGGGCTATGTCTCCACGGCTCGCGAGCTGGTGAAGGCCGCGCACGGCGCGATTCCGCACGTCCTGGACCCGTTCTCCGGCGGCGGCTCGATTCCGCTGGAAGCCCAGCGCCTCGGCTGCGAGGTGACCGCCTCGGACGTGAACCCGGTCGCGTGGCTTCTCTTGAAGATCGCTCTCGAATGGTGCGGTCGCAAGGGGCCGGAACTGGCCGACCTCTTCGAGGAATGGGCTGAGTGGACGCTAAAGGAAGCCGAGAAGCGGCTTGCCGAATACTACCCGGCCGACGCGCAAAGACGGAAGCCGCTCGCCTACCTCTGGGCGCGAACCGTGCGGTGCGAGGCCGCCGGGTGCGGGGCGCGGATTCCGCTTGTCCGCAATCTGGTGCTCTCCACATCAAAGGGCCGGAAGAAGGCCCTTCGGATCGTTTATCCGAAGGGCTCACTTGAACCACGCATCGAGGTCTTTGCCCCAGTAAGCGACAGAGAAGTCGAGCGCGGCACGGTTGCCGGGAACAACGCTACCTGCCTAAAATGCCACATGGTCACGCCGCGCGAACGGGTTCAGGCACAGCTACGTGAGAAGCACGGCGGAGCGGATGACGCGATTCTGTTAGCGGTGGTTCGCGGAAACACGAGCGGACGCGGGAAGGATTACGAACCGCCTAACCGCCAGGACATGGAAGCCTTCTCCAAGGCGGCCACAAAGTCCAAGTCCATCAAGATCGAAATGCCACCGGCTCCGCCAGAGGGCGATACGGGTTTCCGTCCGCGTCCATACGGCATCACCAACTGGGCCGACGTCCTCGCTCCGCGCCAGCGGTTCTCACGCTGGGTACTCCATGAAGTCATCGAGGATGCGCTCAAGGAGGCGGCGAAGAAGACCAAGGATAAGGACCTTCTCGACGCCCTCGCTGCATGCCTCTACGCGGCCTACTCGGACAACGGGCAGTACCACACCTCGCTCTGCGTGTGGCTCTCGGAAGGTGTAACGTCCATCTTCATACAGGGTTCCGGCGTTCCCATGCGCGCCGACTTCGTGGAAGGCAACCCCTTGAGCCCGAACTGCGAGGGGCTGGGCTACTCCATTCGCAGCGTCCAGAGCACCCTTCGAAACCTCTCCGCCGTCCGCTACCAGCCGTCGTCGCCGCTTCTGGCGAACGTGCTGGACGCGGTCCTGCCGGAGGAGTCCGTGGACGTGGTCTTCACCGACCCGCCTTATGCCAACCAGATTCCCTACGCGCACCTCTCTGATTTCTTCTACGGTTGGCTCCGGCTGGGCATGAGAAGCCGCCTGCCGCAGGCATTCACGGACCCCGAGACCGAGAAGGCCCGTGAACTCACCGAGAACCGCGCCGTCAAGGACGGCGGCGTGCATGACCGCCAGTGGTACGAGAGCCACATGTATGAGGCCTTTGCCCAGATGAAGCGGGTCATCCGCGAGGACGGCGTGGCCTCCGTGGTCTTCGCCCACAAGGACACCGACCGCTGGGAGGCGCTCATCTCGGCGCTGGTGCAGGCGGGCTGGCGCACGACCGGTTCATGGCCTATCGCCACCGAACGTAGACAGCGCATGCGCGGTCAAGGCTACGCGGCGCTTGAAACGAGCGTCCACCTCGTCTGCCGTCCGCGGCCCGACGATGCGCCGGTCGGCGACTGGGGCGAAGTCCTGCGGGAACTCCCCAAGCGCGTTGGCGACTGGATGGAACGACTTCAGGGCGAGGGCATTCGCGGCGCAGACCTCGTCTTCGCCTGCATCGGCCCGGCGCTCGAGATCTTCAGCCGCTACGCGAAGGTCGAGACCGCCGATGGCCGTGAGGTGAAACTGGCAGAGTTTCTGGAGAAGGTCTGGGAAGTCGTCGGCCGCGCGGCCTTGGAGCAGGTGCTCAGCACCGCCGAGGCCAAGGCCCGCAACGGCGCGGCCGGGGCGTTGGAAGAAGATGCCCGCCTGACGGCCCTTTTCCTCTGGACGCTCCAGTCCACCAATGGCCAGAACGGCCCGGGCGGGAAGTCAGACGAGGAGGCCGAGGACGGGGCCGGCGGCGACGAGGATGAGGAGGAAGCCGCCCCAAGGGGCAAGGCAAAGGGCTACAGCCTGGTCTTCGACGTGGTCCGGCGTTTCGCCCAGCCCCTCGGTATCGAGCTTCCGAAATGGGAGGGACGTATCATCGAAACGCAGAAGGGAATCGTGCGTCTGCTGGCGGTCAAGGAGCGAGCTGAGCAACTCTTCGGTGAAGACGGGGCCGAGGCCGTCGCGCACCAGCTTGAGCGTGACCCGATGCAGGACCTTCAGCAGGTCCTGTTCCCTGAGCTCCTATCGGAGAGGCCTCCGAAGATTCGCGGAAGGAAGCAGGGGCGCATCGTTTCCGCCGGCAACTCGGCGGACCCTGAACTCAAGAAGGATCGTGAGGCGACGACGCTGGACCGGGTTCACGCGGCCATGCTTCTGCAGGCCGGCGGCCAGTCCAACGCGCTGCGGGCACTGCTCAAGGCGGAGCAGGAGCGCGGGCCGGACTTCCTGCGTCTTGCCAACGCGCTCTCCGCCCTCTACCCGAAGGGCAGCGAGGAGAAGCGCCTGCTCGACGCGATGCTCCTTGCGGTCCCGAGATGATGGCGATGAACGCGAAGACGTCCTCACGAGGTGTCTGGCAACTAGCGGCCGGCCAAGCGTCGCGGCGGTATGCAGACGTCTTCTTGAGGTACGGCGTCGGCCTCATCGGTCCCGGAGACGCGGGCCCGTGGAAGCCCGAACGCGACGATGACGAGTTCGAGGGCGGCTTCGTGCGCCGGTTCGCCAGCGAGGTCCAGGTTGGGGACGTCTTCCTGCTGCGCACGGGGATCTCGAAGATCAGCGCGGTCGGGATCGTGGCCAGCGACTACCTGTACCTGAATCAGTTCGACGACGTGAGCGGGTGGGACCTCCAGCACGCACGCCGGGTGCGCTGGTGCAGCCTCCCCGACGAGTACAGCTTCAATGGCCCTGTGTTCGGGGCCAACCCACCGAGGTTGTCGCGTACTCAAAGTGAGGAGGTCCTGGATTACGTTGACCGCTTTCTCAATTCGCCGCCGACGCACTGGCAGACGGGAGCGCTGCCGGCCCTGCCGGCGGAGGAACCGCCCCTTGAGGAGGTGCCGACGGCCCTCCAGGGCCTCGTGGCAGTCGCGAACGACTTCCTCCTGCTCCTGCGGGATCGGCAGGCCTTCGGCGAGCACCCGAGCGAGGACGAGATGATCGCTCACTTCGTGGTTCCGTTTCTGGGTGCGTTGGGCTGGCCGCCGGAGCGCATCGCCGTCAAGTGGCGGCACATCGACGTCGCGGTCTTCCGGGCTCTCCCCCGGACCCCGGAGAACTGCCACCTGGTGATCGAAGCGAAGCGCCTGGGTGCGGGTGTGGAAGGGGCGCTGGAACAGGCGAAGGGCTACGTGAAGGCGCTCGGGCAGCCCAGGGACGTGGTCGTAACCGACGGCATCCGCTACCGGATGTATTCCTGCCAGAGCGACTTCGAACCGATTGCCTACGCGAACCTCGCCCGCCTGAAGAGATCTGCGGCCCAGTTGTTCGAGAGCATGAAGAGATCATAGGAGGACCGTCATGGAACCTTGGTACAAGGTCGCCACACCGCGGAAGGAGGTCCGGGAGGGACGCTCCTTCAACCCCGACGAATTCGCCATCGCCCTCGAACAGGTCGTGGGTGGCACGGCTCCCGAGGACTATCGGGACCCGGCTCAGTTTTTCTCTCGCACGTGCTGGACCCGGGCGTTGCGCGAGCACGCGGGGATGGTGTTGCGGCGGCTCTCGGGCAGGACCGACAGCACCGCCCCGGTACTGACCCTGATCACCCAGTTCGGCGGCGGCAAGACGCATACCCTCACCGCCCTCTACCACCTCGGCACGAGCGGCGACGAGGCGGTCGGCTACTCGGGGGTCTCCGACCTGTTGCGCCACGCCGGCCTCTCCTCCGTGCCGCAGGCCCGGGTGGGCGTGTTCGTGGGGAACGCCTGGGACCCGCAGGACGGTCGGGAGACCCCCTGGATTGACATCGCCCGCCAGCTTGCGGGCGACAAGGGCGTCGAGGTGCTGGGCACGGCCGCGAAGACGACCCCGCCGGGGACGGAGTCCATCGCGCGCGTCTTCAGGGCGGCGGACGCGCCCGTGCTCCTCCTCTTCGACGAGGTCCTCAACTTCCTCAACCGGCATCGCGGCATGGCGGAGTCGTTCCACGCCTTCATCCAGAACCTGACGGTCGCGATGACAGGAACGACGCACGGCGCGGCGGTGATCAGCCTTCCGCGCAGCCAGGTGGAGATGACCGACTGGGACATGCAGTGGCAGGAGAAGATCACCAAAGTTGTCCGGCGTGTCGCCAAGGACCTCATTGCCAACGACGAGAAGGAGATCAGCGAGGTCGTCCGGCGGCGGCTCTTTGAGGATCTGGGAAGCGAGCGCACCAGGAGGAACGTGGCGAAGGCCTTCGCGGACTGGTGCTTCGAACGGCGGGCGCAACTGCCACCGGAATGGACGGCCGTGGACACGGCGGCGACGGAAGCCAAGGCGAGGGAGTTCCTCCGCGCTCGGTTCGAGGCATGCTATCCCTTTCACCCGGCAACCCTCTCGGTCTTCCAGCGGAAGTGGCAGACGCTGCCGCAGTACCAGCAGACGCGGGGGACGCTGGCCATGCTGGCGCAGTGGATCGCCTGGGCGTATCGCGAGGGCTTTACCACGGCGCGGCGAGAACCTCTAATCACTCTGGGGTCTGCGCCTCTGCACGACCCCGGGTTTCTCAGCACGATCCTCGGCCAGCTGGGTGAGCCCCGGCTCGATGCAGCTATAAGGTCGGATATCGCCGGCGAGCATTCGCACGCGGAAGCGCTGGACGCCGACACAAAGGGCCCGCTCCGTGACATCCACCGCCGCGTCGGAACGGCAATCCTCTTTGAGTCGTCAGGTGGCCAGGCCGACAAGGTCGCGCACCTGCCGGAACTGCGCTTCGCCCTCGGCGAGCCCCAGGTGGACACCACGTCCGTGGACAATGCTGCCTTCGCACTGGAAGCCAAGGCCTACTACATCCAGCGAGTCGGCTCCGATGGTTTCAAGGTCTACCACAAGGCCACGATCCGAAAAGCGGTCAACGACCGGAGGGCTTCCCTGGATGAAGAGAGCGAGATCAAGCCCGCCATGCGCAAACTCGTCGAGGAGGAGTTTCGCCGCGGGGCCAGCATCCCAGTTGTGCCGTTCCCGGAGGACAGCGCTGAAGTCCCCGACGCGCCAAAGCTCACGCTGGTGATCCTCGAGCCGGAATCCGAGTGGACGGGCGGCGGTTCGCTAAAGAGCCAGCTTGCGGAATGGACCAAGCAGCGCGGCAGATCCCCGCGCCTCTACCCGGGATCGCTCGTGTGGTGCATCAAGAAGCCGGGGCGGGAGCTGCGGGAGAAGGTGGAGCTGTGGCTCGCCTGGAAGCGGGTGGCCCGGGAAGTGGTCGACGGCACGCTGGGGGGTGATTTCGACCGGACGGATCGCGCCGATCTCCAGTCGAAGGTCGCCGCCGCAGGAGAGGCCGCCAAGGACGAGGTCTGGGGGGGCTACTGCTTCGTCGTAATTGCCGACTATCAGGAGGGTGATGGCCTCAAGGCCATCGATCTCGGAGCCGGCCACTCCTCGAGCGGTGAGACCTTGTGCGGCAGGGTCATTGACGCGCTCAAGTCCGCGGCACTTCTCAACGAATCCGTCGGCGCGGGTTATATCGAGCGGAACTGGCCGCCCGCGCTGAAGGAGTCCGGCGCGTGGCCGCTCGCCAGCCTGCGGCAGAGCTTCCTGAACGGGTCGCTGACGAGGCTCTTTGATCCCGAGACTACTCTGCGGAGGAAGATCGTCGAGTTCGCCGCGAATGGCGACTTTGGCCTCGCCTGGGGTCAGAAACCAGACGGGACCTACGAGCGGGTCTGGTTCGAGGAGACCGTTACCGCGGACGAAGTCGCTTTTGAATCAGACGTGTTCTTGCTCACGAAGGCCAAGGCGCAAGCGCTCAAAGCCGGTAAGCCGGAGCCTGCTCCGGGCCCCGAACCGGTGCCCCCCATACCGGAGCCCGAACCTGGTCCCGGCCCTGAGCCAGGCCCAGAGCCTCCACCTGGGGTCCAGACGAGAACCATTCGCCTCGTCGGGGCTGTCCCCCCCGAGCTGTGGAATCGGCTGGGAACGAAGGTCCTACCGAAGCTCAGGTCGGGCTCCGACCTCAAGGTTGGGGTCGATTTCTCTGTCACGATCAACCGTGACGCATTCGCAAGTCTGAAGTCGGACCTCCTTCAGATCCTGGATGAGCTGGGATTAGCGGGCACGGTGGAGATCCGCGAAGCGTGACATGAAAGTCAGAGGGGGGACTGTGGGGTCTACCATCGGATTCTGTGACCTGTGAGTGCAGGAGTTTCGAGGTAGGATGAGGTGGAGGCAAGGGTGTGGCTGGTGGGGTCGGCAGCCTTTCGGGGACCTGCTCGGCTCTGAAATGCTGCCCTTGCCTCTTTGTTCATCCAGGGGCGTCCACCGGGATGATGCCGGCCCACGGGGCATGTGGCTCTGTTCGGTAGACGAGATGGCCTGGGTGAGTTCATCCTGCAAGGAGGTGCAGCGATGGGGCCCCATCTTCGTGTAGGCGTGGATGTAGGCGCGAAGTCTCACCATGTGGGGATCGCGGATCGGGAAGGGCGGATCCTGGAGAACTTCGTCATCCCCCACTCCCAGGAGGGCTTTGCCCGGTTCTTCTCACGGGTGGAGAAGCACTCCTCGAAGCTGGGCGTTCCTGTGGTGGTGGCGATGGAGGGTCTCAACGGGTGGAGCCGTCCGTTGGATCAGATGATCCTTGCGCGCGGGTACCGGCTGTACAACGTGAACAACCTGAAGCTGGCCCGGTTCCGAGAGATCTTCCCGGGAGGGGCGAAGACCGATGCCTTGGATGTGCGCAAGATCCTGGAGCTGTGGCACCTCCAGGACCATCTTCCCGTGGCCAAGGACGTTCTTCAGGAGGTGCCCGAGGCGCCTCCCGAGAACCAGAAGCTGAAGCGGCTCACCCGTCGCCGCCGGCAGCTCGTGAACGAGAAGGTGCGCGTGGTGAACCGGATGCAGAGCGATCTTCTGGCGGTGTGCCCGGAGCTACTGGCGATCACCGGCGACGCGACCAACCTGTGGTTCCTGCGGTTTGTCGCCAGCCGGGACGACCTGCGGGAGCTCCGTCAGACGCCCAGGAACGAGGTGCTGGCGATCCGGGGGATCGGGAAGAAGTACGCCGGGGTCATCGCCCAGTGGCAGAAGAAGGCGCGGTTCTCAGCGGAGGCAGAGTACGTGGGGCCGATGATCGTCGCGGATGCGCGGAGGTTGCTGGAGGTGCTCCGGGAGATCGCGACGTTGGAGGAGGCGATCGAGGGCCTCGTCGCGAGCTCTCCCCTGGCCCAGCGGATCGACTCGATCCCCGGGTTCGGTGCGATCTCGAGCGGGGAGCTGGCAGGGGAGATCGGGACGATGGATCGGTTCCACTCGGAGCGGAGCCTGGCCCTGTACCTGGGGATGTGCCCGCTTGACCACCAGTCGGGGGAGCACAAAGGGAGCAAGCGGCCGCGGCAGGTGAACCGGCGGGCGAAGGCAACGATGATGACGGCGGTGGCCCGGCACATGGCAAAGGTGCCTCAGTCACGCGCCTACTACGAGAAGAAGCGAGCAGAGGGGAAGAAGCACAACCAGGCGGTGCGAGCGCTGGGCCGGCACCTGGTGCGGGTGATGTGGGCGATGCTGACGCAGGGTCGTGACTACGAGCTCCGGGAGGACTCATGCCCCGGTTGAGAAAACCAGCGGGACGTTCAGGTCTTGCAATCCAACAGCTCCCGCTCGTATCCTGAGTCCGCGCCGAGTCCGCGGCTTGATCGAGGGCGAAGGGGGCGGTACGCTGAATCGGGACCATCCTCGCACGCCGCAGATCCACGGCGCGCTAACCCCAGGACCCCCAGGAGGTGACCGGCGGTGGGCAGGACGATCATCGTCTCCAACCGGCTTCCGGTGACGGCCAAGCAGGAGGAAGGAAGCGTTCAGTTCGTCCCCAGCGTGGGGGGACTCGCCACCGGGCTCCGGTCGGTCCACGCCTCGGGGGAGGGCCGGTGGGTGGGCTGGCCGGGGATCGCCGCGGAGGCCCTGCGGGGGAAAGAGGGGACCGTTTGCCGGAACCTGGCGGAGCTCAACTGCGTGCCCGTGTCCCTCACCCCGCGCGACGTGCGCGACTACTATGGCGGGTTCAGCAACCGCACGATCTGGCCCCTGTTCCACTACTTCACCCAGCACGCCACCTACGACCGCGACCACTGGGCCGCCTACCGCCGGGTGAACGAGCGGTTCGCCGCCGCCACGGCCGAGATCGCCGAGCCGGGAGACACGGTCTGGGTGCAAGACTACCACTTGATGCTCGTCCCGGCGCTCGTCCGCGCTCGCCTCCCCGCGGTCCGGATCGGGTTCTTCCTCCACATTCCGTTTCCCTCCTACGAGGTGTTCCGGCTGCTGCCGTGGCGGAAGGAGATCCTGGAGGGGCTGCTGGGGGCCGACCTCGTGGGGTTCCACACCCACGACTACGTCGGGCACTTCCTCGACGCGGTCCACGCGATCCTCGGCCGCGGGCACGCCGCGGGGAACGTGGAGGGGGGCGAGCGGCCGGTGCGGGCAGACGCGTTCCCGATGGGGATCGACTACGACCGGTTCCGGACGGCGGCCGAGGCGCCGGCGGTCCGGCGCGAGGTGGGGCGGATCGAGCGCCACATGGGCGACCGCCAGGTCATCCTCTCTGTGGACCGCCTCGACTACACGAAGGGCGTCCTGGAACGGCTGGAAGCGTTCGACCTCTTCCTCACGGAAAACCCGTCGTGGCGGGAACGGGTCACGCTCGTCCTGCTCCTCGTCCCGTCCCGGACCCGGGTCGAGGAGTACCGGGACCTCAAGCGGAAAATCGATGAGCGGGTCGGGCGGATCAACGGCCGGCACGGGTCGGTGGGCTGGATCCCCATCGGGTACCTGTACCGCAGCGTGCCGTTCGAGCGGCTGGTCGCCTTGTACCGGGCGGCAGACGTGGCGTTGGTGACCCCGCTCCGCGACGGGATGAACCTCGTCGCCAAGGAGTACGTGGCGTGCCAGGTCGACGGGGACGGGGTGCTCGTCCTGAGCGAGTTCGCCGGGGCAGCGCAGGAGCTGGGGGAGGCGCTCCTCGTCAACCCCAACGACGTCCCGGGGATGGCGCGGGCGATCGGGGAGGCGCTGCAGATGCCGAGACGGGAGCGGGCGGAGCGGATGAGGCGGATGGCGGAATGGGTGGCCGACCACACGGTGGAGGGGTGGGCCGCGGACTTCCTGGCCGAGCTCGCCGCGCACCGTCTCCCGGACCGCGCGCCCCAACCCCTCGGCGGCGACGGGGTCGCACGCCTGGACGCCAAGTACGCGGCGGCGGAGGCGCGGTTGCTGTTCCTGGACTACGACGGGACCCTCGTCCCGTTCGCCGCGATCCCGGGGAGGGCGAAGCCGGACCGGGAGCTGCGAGGGCTCCTCGCGCGGCTGGCGCAGGACGCCCGGAACGAGGTCGTGATCGTGAGCGGGCGCGACCGGGAAACGCTCACGGCGTGGCTGGGGGACCTCGACCTGGCGCTCGTCGCCGAGCACGGGGCGTGGGTCCGGGAGCGGGGGGGCGCGTGGCGGGCCACAGTCGCCCGCGATGGGGCGTGGAAGCAGCGGGTACGGCCCCTCCTTGACCGGTACGTCCGGCGCACGCCGGGGGCGTGCGTGGAGGAGAAGTCGTTCTCGCTGGCGTGGCACTATCGCCGGGCGGAGCCCTACGCGTCGCAGCTGCGCGCCCCCGAGCTGCGGGCGGCGTTGCGCGACCTCGCCGCAGAGCTCGACCTCCACGTGCTCGAGGGCGACCACGTGCTCGAGGTCAAGGCGGGACCGTTCCACAAGGGCCACGCTGCCGCACACTGGCTGGACAAGCCGTGGGGGTTCGTCCTCGCTGCGGGGGACGATCGGACGGACGAGGACCTGTTCGGTGCCCTGCCCCGTGGGTCGTGGACGATCAAGGTCGGGGGCGGCCCGTCGCGGGCCGAGTACAGCGTTCCGTCCCCGCGCGAGGTGCGGGCGCTCCTGGCACGCCTCGCTGGTCGGCGCTGAGCTCGTCTACGGTTCGGAGCGCGCCTCGCCGCCCGCGAACTGGAGCTGCCACAGGGCCCAGAACAGGCCCTTCTTGGCGAGAAGCTCCTCCACCGGGCCCTGCTCGACGAGCTTCCCGTCGTGGATCACGAGGACGCGATCGGCGTTGCGGATCGTGCTCAACCGGTGGGCGATCGCAATCGAGGTTCGCCCCGCCAGCACCCGCTCCAACGCCCCCTGCACCTGGGCCTCGGTCTGGGAGTCGATGTTCGCCGTCGCCTCGTCGAGAACGATGAACTTGGGGTCGGCGGCCACCGCCCGGGCAAGGGACAACAGCTGCCGCTCTCCGACCGACAGCCGCACTCCACGCTCCTTGACCTGGGTCCCGTACCCCTCGGGAAGCTGGGCGAGGTGGTCGTGGACCCCAACCGCCTTCGCCGCCTCCTGGGCCACGTCGGCGGGGACAACTCCGTCCCACATCCGAATGTTCTCCGCCACGTCGCCGGAGAACAGGAACACCTCCTGTGGGACGAGGGCAAGCTTGCGGCGGTAGTCGGAGAGGTCGAGCTCGGTCAGGTCGACCCCGTCCACGAGCACGCGCCCCTTCTGCGGCCGGTAGAACCCGAGCGTGAGCCCGACGATCGTCGTCTTCCCCGACCCCGTGGGGCCAACGATCGCCACCCGCTCGCCCGGGGTGACCTTGAACGACACGTCCTTCAGCACCCAGTCCTCGTCGTTGTAGGCGAACCACACGTTCTGGAACTCGATTTCGCCGCGGAGGGTGGGCAGGGCCCGGCTCCCGGTCGGTTCCGGCTTCTCGTCGAGGATTCCGAAGATCCGCTCCGCGGCGACCATCGCCGCCTGGAGGATGTTGTACTGCTCGGACAGGTTCACCATCGGCTGGAACAGCATGCGGATGTAGCTCGTGAACGCGACGAGCGCCCCCAGGGTGAACACCCCGGACAGGACCCCCCGGCCCCCGTACCAGATGAGGAGGGCCAGGGCGATGTTCTGCATCACGGAGATCACCGGCCCAAACACCCCGTACACGGTGATCGACCGCATCTGGGCGCGGAAGAAGCGCTGGTTGATCTCGGCGAACGCGTCCATGCTCCGCTTCTCCTGGCGGAAGAGCTGGATGATCCCCATCCCGGACAGGGACTCGGCGATGTAGGCGTTGATCCGGGCCAGCACCCGCCGCGCCGCGCTGTACGCCTCGCGGGCCCGCTTGCGGAACCAGAACGCGAGCACAAGGATGAACGGGGTGAACGCGAGCAGGATCAGGGTCAGCCGCACGTTGAGGTGGAACATGATCCCCAATACCCCGGCGATCATCAGCAGGTCCTGCAGCAGGCGCACGAGAACCTGGGTGAACATCTCGTTGATCGCCGCCACGTCGTTCGTGGCCCGGGTGACAAGCCGCCCCACCGGCTGGCGATCGAGGTAGCTCATCGGCAGCCGCAGGAGGTGGCCGAACACCGCCCGCCGCATGTCGAAGAGAATCCGCTGCCCGGCGTACTGGAGCGTGTACACCTGGCCGTAGGAGAGGAGGAACCGCACGACGAGGAACCCGAGGTAGGCGAGGGCGAGGATGCCCAGCACCTGGACCGCCGACAGGCGCAGCCGGAGGAGGTCGCCGGCGGGAATGGCCCGCAGCGCCTCCTCGGGGGCCGCGAGGCCGGCCGCGGTGACGCGGAACGCCTCTGGGTACCGGCGGGCGAGCTCGGCCTCCGCGGTGCCGGGGGGAACGACGAGGAACCGCCGGAGGACGCGGCCGTCCTCCTCCAGGGCCTGCCGCACCGGCTCGGGGAGGGTCCGCCCGTCGACGAGGAACGTTCCCGGCTCGTAGGGAACCGCGCCCGCGACCGGCGGGGCGTCGGCCCGGACCTCGAGCCACGGCAGGACGAGGACCGAGTCGACGGCTGTCTTCACGAGGTACGGCATCGCGAGCTCGATCACGGTGATCCCGCCCGCGAGAAGGAACGCCAGCACGAATAGAAGCCGGTACGGCCGCGCGAACCGGATCATCCGCCGCAGGAGGCGGAAGTCGATCGCCTTGCCGAACTGCTCCTCGTCGTGGTCGTGGTGGTGGTGTCCGTTCATCGCACCAGGGCTTGCTGAAGCTCGTTCAGCCGGGCGTAGAGGCCGCCCTGCCGGACGAGGTGGGCGTGGTCGCCTTCCTCGACGATCCGCCCGCCGTCGAGGACGATGATGTGATCGGCGTCGCGCACCGCGGTGATCCGGTGGGCGACGACGATCGCCGTCCGTCGGGTCAGGACGCGGCGCAGGTGGCCGAGGATCGCCTCCTCGACCTGGGCGTCGACCGACGACAGCACATCGTCGAGGATGAGGATCGGCGCATCGAGGAGGAGCGCGCGGGCGATCCCCACCCGCTGCCGCTGCCCGCCGGACAGGGTCACCCCCCGCTCACCGACGAGCGTGTCCAGGCCGTCGGGGAAGGCGGCGATCTCCTCCTCCAGGCCCGCGAGGCGCGCTGCTTCGCGCACGGCGTCGTCGTTCGCGTCGGGGCGGCCGTAGGCGATGTTCTCGCGCAGGGTGGCCGAGAACAGGAACACGTCCTGGGGGGCCATCGCGATCTGGGCCCGGAGCTCGCCCAGGTCGAGCTGCCGAACGTCGACTCCCCCAAGGAGCACCGTCCCCGGCGGAGGATCGTAGAGCCGCGGCAGGAGCCGGACGAGGGTCGACTTCCCCGACCCGGTGAGGCCGACCACCCCGAGGGTCATCCCTTCCTCGACCACGAGCTTCAGGTCGCGCAGGGCCGGCCGGTCCGTGCCCGGGTAGGCGAAGGTGAGGTTCTGAAACTCGATCCGCCGCGAGGGGGGAAGGGGAACGGGCCGCGCCGGGCTCGTGATCTCGGGCCGCTCGGCGAAGATCTTGTCCAACCGCTTCATCGACGCCGCGCCCTGCTGGAGGGTGTTCACGATCCAGCCGATCGCCATCATCGGCCACACCATCATCCCGAGGTAGCTCGTGAACGCGACGAGTCCGCCCAGGCTCAGCGTGCCCCCCAGCACGCCCCGCCCGCCGAACCAAACGATGATCGCCGTGCCGAGGCCGGCCAGCAGCCCCACCATCGGCTCGAACACCCCCCACGCCCGGGTGAGGGACAGGTTCGCCTCCACGTTCTCGCGGTTCGTCTGGGCGAACGCCCCCTCGATCCCCCCCTCGCGGGCGAACGCCCGCAGGAGGCGGATCCCCGACAGGGCCTCCCGCACGCGCTCGGTGAGGGCCGAGAACGCGGCTTGGGCCCGCTCGAACCGGCGGTGGATGAGCTTCCCGAACCCCATCACCGCCACGGTGATGAACGGGAGCGGGATGAACGCGTACAGGGTGAGGAGCGGCGAGATCCCGACCATCGCCGCGAGCGAGAACGAGATCATGATCACCGCGTCGGAGGCCATGAGCACGCCCATGCTGCACGAGCGGCGGACCGCCTCGAGGTCGTTCGTGGCGTGGGCCATCAGATCGCCGGTGGAGTGCTCAACGTAGTACGCGGGGGACAGGGTGAGGAGGTGGGCGTAGAGGCGGTTGCGCATGTCCCGCTCGATCAGGCGCCCCGCACCGAACAGGAGGATCCGCCACACGAACCGGAACCCGAACACGACGACGGCGATCGCGGTGAGGTACAGGGCGTACCGAACAAGACCAGCGCCCGTCCCTGCCACGAGGTCGTCCACCGCGCTGCGCACGATGAGCGGGGCGATGAGCTGGAGGGCGTCGACCACGAACAAAGCAAGAACGCCTGCGAGCAGGCGCCACCGGTACCGCCACAGCTCTCGGAAGATGCCGCGCATGAAGACCGGGGATTATACGGGTTGGCGACCCTCCGCGAAACCTGAACACGGTTGGAGCTTGCCGGGCTGCACGGCGAGGGCTAGGATGCTCGGTGGAGGTGCCATGGTCGCAGAACGAGAAATGCAGGTTGGAGCGGAGATGGAGACGCGGAAGGGGGTCTACTCGAACCTCGCCGTGATCTCCCATCAGCCGGACGAGTTCTTCATCGACTTCCTGCTCGTGGATCCCCAGGCCCAGACTCCGGAGCGGGGGCAGGCGATCCTCGTGTCACGGGTCATCCTCTCCCCCCGCCACATGAAGCGCCTGTACGAGGCGATCGGGGAGAACATCGAGAAGTACGAGAAGAACCTCGGGAAGATCGTCATCCCCCCGAAGCTCGGCTAGCCGGGCCGGCCTGTTCCTGACGGGCCGTCTCCGCCGTGGAGACGGCCCCCGCCTTGCGGACGGGGCCATCCGTCGGTACGCTCTCTGGCACCCCCGCATACATCACGACTGGATCGCCGTCTACATCGTTGCACCCGAAGTCCAGAACCCTGCAGCAAAAGGAGGGAAACATGCACCGCACGCAGGTACAGTTTGTCGCGTTGGCCTTGGTGGCCGCGCTATCCGTTGGGGGCCTTGCCCAGCAGGCGAGGACCCTCGTGGTGGGAATCGAGTCCGACGCGCTTACCCTGGATCCGGGCAACTTCCGGCACCGGGAGACGGAGACGATTCTCCGGAACATGTTCGACGGGTTGGTCACGCGAACGCCGGACGGAAGGATCGTCCCCGAGCTCGCGGAGTCGTGGGAGCGGATCTCGCCCACGGAGTGGGTGTTCTACCTGCGCGACGGCGTGACCTGGCACGACGGGACCCCGTTCACTGCAGCCGACGTGGTGTTCACGGTCGAGCGGACGGTGAAGGAGGGGCGCATCGCTGGCCTCACCTCGCCCCGCAAGGGGCTTCTCGATCCGGTGACGGACGCGGTGGCCCTCGACCGGCTGACGGTCAAGCTCATCACCTCGGTTCCGTTCGCCGCGCTTCCCTCGTTCCTCCCCCACACGCTCATCGTCCCCCAGCACTACGTAGAGGCCGTCGGCGACGAACGGTTCGCGGCGAACCCGATCGGCACAGGGCCGTTCCGGTTCGTGCGCTGGGACCGGGGCCAGCAGGTGGTGATGGAGCGGTACGACGCCTACTACGGCGGGGCCACGGACCTGCCGCCCGTGGGGCCGGCGCCTCTGGACCGGGTCATCTTCCGCGTCCTTCCCGAGACCTCGACCCGCATCGCCGCGCTCCGCGCCGGAGACATTCACATCGCGACCCGGATCCCGGTGGACCTGATCCCCGAGATCGAGGCCGATCCGAACCTGACCGTGATGAGCGTGCGTGGCACCCGCAGCGCGTTCCTGGAGATGAACGTGAACCAGCCCCCGTTCGACGACGTGCGCGTGCGGCGGGCGATCAACTACGCGATCGACGTGGACACGATCGTCAAGTTCATCCTCAATGGGTTGGCGACCCCCATCCCGACGATCATGTCGCCGGATTCGCCGTTCTACGCGCCCCTCACGCCCTACGGGTACGATCCGGGGAAGGCGCGGGCGCTCCTCGCGGCGGCAGGCTACGGGGCGGGGTTCTCGGTCACGATTGACACGCAACCCCACTTCCGGGACGTGGCGCTCGTCATCGCCGAGATGCTGCGCGACGTGGGGATCGACGCCAAGGTCCAGGAGTGGGACTGGGGGCTTCTCCAGGCCGAGCTCCTCGCCGGGCGGCGAATGATGCACCTCGGCGACTGGGGCAACTCGACCCTCGAGCCGAACGACATCATGATCCCCAAGCTCGTGACGGGGGAGCGCGGGAACTTCAGCGGCTACTCGAGCCGCGTCCTGGAGGCGCTGATCGACCTCGCCGAGCGCGGGACGGTCGACCCCGAGGTCCGCCGGCAGGCGTACCAGATCGCCCAGCAGGTGATCTTCGACGACGCCCCGATGGCGTTCCTGTGGGTGGCTCAGGAGAGCTACGGCGTGAGCCGGAGGGTCGTGGGGTGGACGCCGAGCCCGGACAGCCGGATCAACCTCCACGACGTGGATCTACTCCCGTAGGGGCATTCGGGGAGGGGCGGAGGCCGCCCCTCCCCGATCCTGATCACCGCGCGTGCTCGGCTACATCCTGCGGCGGATCGCTCAGGCCGTGCCGGTCTTCCTCGGGGTGACGTTCGTGGTGTTCCTCCTCCTGTACATCACCCCCGGGGACCCGGTGGAGCTGTACATGGGCCAGGCCGGGACCGTGTCCCCGGAGGAGATCGCCCGCATCCGCCACGAGTTCGGGCTGGACCGGCCGTTCCTCGAGCAGTACGGGCGGTTCGTGTGGGGGATCGCGCGGGGGGACCTCGGGCGGTCCATCGTCCACCGCCGCCCGGTGGCCGAGCTGATCGGCGAACGGATCCCGGCGACGCTGGAGCTGTCCCTGTTCGCGGCCTTGATCGCCCTGCTGGTGGCGATCCCCGCCGGGGTGATCGCGGCGGTCCGCCGCTACTCGCTGCTCGACAGCGTGGGGACCCTGCTGTCCCTGGTCGGGGTGTCGATGCCCGGGTTCTGGCTGGGGCTGATCCTGATGATCCTGTTTTCGATCACGCTGCGGGTCCTTCCCGTGGCGGGGCGGATGTCCTACGGAACGGGCTTGGAACCTCGAACGGGCTTCCTCCTTCTCGACGCCGTTCTCCAGGGAAACGGGCAGGCGGCCCTCGACGTCCTGCGCCACCTCGTGATGCCGGCGCTGGCGATGTCGGCGGGGATGATGGCAATGACGATGCGCATCACGCGGTCGAGCCTCCTCGAGACGATCCGCCAGGACTACGTGCGCACGGCGCGGGCCAAGGGCGTTCCCGAGGGCTGGGTCGTCCTCCGCCACGCGCTACGGAACGCCCTGCTCCCGGTGGTGACCTCGGTCGCGCTCAACTTGGGGGCGCTGCTGGGGGGGAACATGGTCGTGGAAACGGTGTTCGCGTGGCCTGGTCTCGGGCAGCGGGTCGTGGACGCGGTGAAGACGCGCGACTTTCCGCTCGTCCAGGGGTGCGTCCTCGTCTACGCGCTGATCTACGTCGTGCTCAACCTGGCCGCGGACCTGTCCTACGCGTTTCTCAACCCGCGGATCTCCCACGGGAAGGAGGGCTAGGTGGGATCGCGGGCGTGGCGGGCGTTTCGCCGGAACCGGCTGGCTGTGGGCGGGGGCGTGCTGGTGGTGCTGTTCGGGCTATCCGCCCTCCTCGCCCCGTGGATCGCCCCCCACGATCCGTTGCGGGGGCGGCTCACGGACCGGCTGCGTCCCCCGAGCCTCGCCGCTGCGAGCGGAAAGCCGTACCTCCTCGGAACGGACAACCTGGGGCGGGACATCCTGAGCCGCGTCCTTCACGGAGGGCGCGTGTCGATCTCGCTCGGGCTCCTCGTGGTCGGGGTGAGCATCGTGCTGGGGGTGGTCCTCGGGCTCGTCTCGGCGTACGCCGGGGGATGGGTGGACACGGTCGTCCAGCGGGTGGTCGACGTCCTGCTTGCTTTCCCGTACCTCGTGCTGGCGATCGCGCTCATGGGCCTGTTCGGACCGGGGTTCCTCAACCTCGTCGTGGCCCTCGCGTTCAAGGAGTGGGTCATGGCGTGCCGGATCGTGCGTAGCGAGGCCCTGGCCCTGAAGACAGCCGCGTTCGTAGAGGCCTCCCGGGCTGCCGGCGCGGGAACGCCGCGCATCCTTCTCCGCCACCTCCTCCCCAACGTCATCCCGGGGGCGGTGGTCGTCGCCACGCTCCGCGTGGGGTGGGTGGTGTTGATGGAGGCCTCGCTGTCGTTCCTCGGGCTGGGGATCCAACCCCCCCAGCCGAGCTGGGGCGTGATCATCGCCGACGGCCGGGACTACCTGTTCCGCGCCCCGTGGATCTCCACCGCCCCGGGGATCGCGATCCTCCTGTTCGTCCTCGGCGTGAACCTTCTCGGCGAGGGGCTGCGCGACGCGCTCGATCCGCGGCTGGCGAGCGAGCGCCTGTCGGAGTGACTACTGAGCGCGGGCGATGATCCCCCCGCCCAGAACCTCCTCTCCCCGGTAGAACACCGCGGCCTGGCCGGGGGTCACCGCGCGAACCGGCTGCGCGAACCGGACCGACGCCTCGCTTCCCACCACCGCGACCTCCGCCGGGACCGCCCGACTCCGGTACCGTACCTGGACCTCGCACGAGAACCTGGACCGCGGCGGGGACCCCGCGATCCAGTGCAAGTGCTCGGCCACGAGGCCGGACGCGTACAGGGCCGACTCCGGCCCCACGACGACGGTGTTCCGCTCCCCGTCGAGGGCCACCACGTACAGGGGGTCGGGGGAAGAGATCCCGAGTCCTTTGCGCTGGCCCACGGTGTAGTGGGGCAGCCCGCGGTGCTCCCCGAGGACCCGACCCCGGAGGTCGACGAGCGGTCCGGGAGGGGCCTCCGGGATCAGCCTCGGAACCCCGTCCGGAGCAAAGCACAGGTCCTGACTCTCCCGGAGCCGCGCTGCGGTGAGGCCGAGGGAGGTTGCGAGGGACTTGATCTCCGGCTTCGTCTTCTCCCCCACCGGAAACCGCGCGCGGGCGAGCTCCTCCTGCCCTAGGCCGTACAAGAAGTAGGACTGGTCCTTGGTCGAGTCGCGTCCGCGCAGAAGGCAGACCGTGCCCTCCGTGCGCCGGACCCGGGCGTGGTGGCCCGTGGCCACGAGCGGGACGCCCCGCCGGTCAGCCTCCCGGAGGAGCAGCGCGAACCGGACCTCCTGGTTGCACACCGCGCATGGGTTGGGGGTGAGGCCTGCCCGATAGGCGCGGAGTGTGGGGTCGACGACGAGCTCGCGAAACTCCTCCTGCGCCTGAACGACCTCGTGGGGGATCCCCAGTTCGCGGGCGGCCAACGCAGCCACATCCACCGAACAGCACGGGTTCTTGAGTGGTCCGTCAGGTGCCCACAGCCAGAGCGTGATCCCCTGGACCTCGTGCCCCGCCTCGCGGAGGAGGTACGCGGCGACGGTCGAGTCCACCCCCCCCGACAGCCCGACGAGCACCGGCCCCGCCATCCACGATCACGTCTCGTACTGAACGGGGATCACACACAGGAACTCAAGGGGTTCGGACCCGGCGCAGCGGAACTGGTGGTAGTCGCCGGGGGGGACGAACACCACGGACCCCGCTTGGATGGGAACGAGGCCGGCTGTCGTGAGCACGGTCCCCCGACCGCGGAGGACGACCACCCCGTGCTCGAAGGGGTGGGTGTGGGCGGGAGTGTGGCCCCCAGGGGAGAGGGTGAACAGGCGCACCGCGAACGTGGGGGCGCCGTCCGCTGGACCGATCAGGACTCGCTTGAAAACGCCTACGATCTCGTCGGCGTTCGACAGGTCGGTGCCCTTGACCGCGGCCGTCTCTTTCACGATCACCATGGATGCCTCCTCTACACGGTTCTTGCCAGGAGTGGGACGTACAGCTCGCCCGGGGTCAGGGCCCCGTGGAGCCCCCGCAGCTTGAACTCCTCGGTCGGCCAGAGGAGGAACTTCCGCCTCTGGGAGAGGACGAGGTAGTCTCCGAGGAGCCGCCGCACCTCGGGCCGCGCGGGTTCCAGCCCCCACAGCTTGCGTGCCAGCGCTTCCTCGATCGGGAGCACGGTGAAGTCCTCGGGAAAGTTCTCGGCGAAGAACCCCCGGACCCGCTCGTCGTGGCCCCGGCGGACGAACAGGTACGACGCCCGTGGGTCGCCCACCGGCGGGACGAGGAGCCCGTCGCGCAGCGCTACGTGGGCCGGACAGGACACCATGTCCGCCACCGGGTCGGCCTCGTAGAACCCGTGGTCGGCCGTGACGAGGACCGTCGCCCCGGTCGGCAGGAGCTCGATCGCCTGGGCGAGAACGCTGAACACGTGGGCGGCCTCGAGCTCGAACGCGCGGGTGGTGGGGCCATAGACGTGGCCCAGGCTGTCCGTCGAGGGCAGGTACACGGCAAGGA
Source organism: Candidatus Bipolaricaulis sibiricus (assembly GCA_004102645.1). Taxonomy (GTDB): domain Bacteria; phylum Bipolaricaulota; class Bipolaricaulia; order Bipolaricaulales; family Bipolaricaulaceae; genus Bipolaricaulis; species Bipolaricaulis sibiricus. The sequence continues at coordinate 1,101,464 of CP034928.1, forward strand.
GCACCGGCCGCGGCCCGCGGAGGGCCTGCCCGAGGTGCATGAGGAGGTCCGAGGCGGTCAGGTAGGGGACCGTCTGCCCCGCTCCCTGGTACAGGATCCGGGACAGGCCGGACTCGGCGATGAACTTGGGGAGGAACAGGGTCGTCGCCACGCCGGCAGCGGCGAGGCGGCTGTACAGGGTGGACACGGTGAGAAGGTTCTGGGGCTGGATCCCAAGTTTGTCGAGCGTGTTCTCCCGCGCCCCGGGGGTGGCGAGGCGGATCATGTCGACCACGGACCCCACCTCGGTTCGGAACAGCTTGTACCCGAGCACTCCGTGGGCGACCGGGCTCAGCCCGGTCGAGAGCGTGGCCAGGGCCGCGGTCGTCGTCGAGGGAAAGACCGACGTGAGCGGAATGTAGGCCCCATCGCCGACCACGGGGGCCACGTCCACGATCCGCCGCGCGCGGAGGTCCTCCAGGCTGTGGTAGCCCAGGCCGTCCACGATCACGCTCACGACGACGTCCGATTGCCGCAGTCCAAGCTCGTCCTTGAGGCTGGCCCCGGTCGGCGGGAGGCCAAACAGGCTCTCGATCGTCGCCGGAACGGCCGGGAGGGCGTACCGCTCGTAGTGGGGGCGCTGCCCGCCTGTGTCGTCCAGAATGCGCTTGAGCACGTGTTGCCCTGGGTTCATGGCTTCGGGCATTATAGCCGTCGGCCCGCAGCGGCCGGAAAGGAGGACCATGGCGACGTGCCCACAATCGAAGGCGAACCTCGCGCGCTGCACCTGCACCTGGCCCACCTGCCCGCGCAAGGGGAACTGCTGCGCCTGCCTCGCCTACCATCTTGCCCAGGACGAACTGCCTGCATGCTGCTTCCCGCCTGAGGTCGAGCGCACCTACGACCGTTCGTTCCGCCGGTTCGCCACGCTCCACCGATGAAGAACGCCCTCGTGGCGAGGATCCTCGACGAGATCGCCGATCTCCTCGAGCTGGAAGGTGTTCCGTTCAAGCCCCGCGCGTACCGCCGCGCGGCGCGCGCAATCGCGGACACCCCGACCCCGATCGAGGAGCTCGTGGCCGACGGGCGGGTCCGCGACCTGCCGGGGGTGGGAGAAGCGATCGCCGAGAAGGTGACGGAGATCGTCCACACCGGGAAGCTCCGCTACCACGAGGAGCTCAAGGCAAAGCTTCCCGTGGACCTCCACGCGCTGACCCAGGTCGACGGGGTGGGCCCGAAGACGGCGAAGCTCCTGTTCGAAGCCCTCGGGGTGCGAACCCTGGACGACCTCGCCCAGGCGGCGCAGGCGGGCCGGATTCGCACCGTGAAGGGCCTCGGGGACAAGGTCGAGGAGAAGATCGTCCGCGGACTGGCCGAGGTCCGGCGCACGGAGCGGCGGATCCTGCTCGGTCGCGCGCTCCCACTGGCCCGCGAGCTGTGCCGACAGCTCCTCGGGACCGGGCTGTTCCACCGCGTCGAGCCCGCCGGCTCGCTCCGTCGGGGCAAGGAGACGGTGGGCGACCTCGACCTCCTCGCCGTCTCGGATCGGGCGGAGGAAGCGGCAGCCGCGTTCTGTGCGCTGCCCGCGGTCGAGGAGGTCCTCGCCCAGGGGCCCAAGCGGGCCTCGGTGCGCCTGGCGGACGGCGTCCAGTGCGATCTGCGGATCGTCCCGCACGCCTCGTTCGGGGCGGCGCTCCAGTACTTCACGGGCTCGAAGGAGCACAACATCCGCCTCCGGGAGCGGGCGGTGGGCCGCGGCCTCAAGCTCTCGGAGTACGGGCTGTTCCAGGCCGATGGGTCGGTGGTGGCCGGCGAGGACGAGGCCGGGGTCTACGCCGCCCTCGGTCTGCCCTTCATCCCTCCTGAGCTGCGGGAGGACCGGGGCGAGATCGCCGCTGCCGAGACGGGGTCCCTCCCCACGCTCGTCGAGGTCGACGCGGTGACGTGCGATCTCCACGTCCACACCGACGCCTCCGACGGCGAGATGTCGCTCGAGGAAGCCGTCGAGGCAGCGCGGGCGCGGGGGATCACCTGCATCGCGATCACGGACCACCTCAAGTTCGCCGCGGCCATTCCCGGGCTCTCTCCCGACGACCTGCGACGCCAGATCGAGGCGGTGCGCCGGTTGGAGGAACGGATCCCTGGGTTCACGATCCTGACCGGAGTCGAGGCGAACATCGCCCGGGACGGGACGGTGGACGTCCCCCGCGACCTCCTCCCCGAGCTGGACCTTGTGATCGCCTCGGTCCACACCCATCTACGCCTGGGGCGGGCGGAGATGACGGAGCGCCTGGCCCGCGCCGTGGAGGACGAGGGGGTGGATGTGCTTGGCCACCCCACGGGCCGCCTCATCGGAGAACGCCCACCCTACGATGCTGACTGGGACGAGGTGTTCCGGCGAGCGGCCAAGTCCGGGACTGCGCTCGAGGTCAATGCCCACCCGCAGCGGCTCGATCTGTCGGGGGAACTCGTGCGCCGGGCGCTCGGGTTCGGGGTCAAGGTGGCCATCGGAACGGATGCCCACGTTGCAGGCCAGTTCGCCCACCTCGAGCTGGGGGTCGTCACGGCACGCCGCGGGTGGGCGGCGGAGGGAGATGTGCTCAACACGCTGCCCCCGACGGCGCTGCGGGCGGCGCTCAAGCGGGGGTGACCCGCCGCTGGCCCCGCCTCCCCGTCAGGAGTACGCTCACCCCTTGGAGGTGGCGCGATGAGGGTCCTCGGGATCGTCGGTTCGATGCGGAAGGAAGGGAACACCGGCCGGCTCGTGCAGGCTGTCCTCGACGGGGCCAAGGACGCGGAGCCGAAGGTGCGGGCACAGGTCGTGCAGCTGGCCGACCTCGAGATCGGCCCGTGCCAGAGCTGCTACGACGTCTGCGCGAAGACGCCCTACAAGTGCGTGGTCAAGGACAGCTTCCAGGGCCTCCTCCAAAAGATGGAGGATGCGGACGGGATCGTCGTTGGCTCTCCGCTCTACTTCCCCGTCCCGTCACGGATGGTCGCCCTCTGCGAACGGCTGGTGGCCCTGGCGTTCTTCCACGACATGCGCAAGCACAAGGCGGCCCACCTGCTGGAGGACAAGCCGTGCGCGCTGGTCGCCGCGACCGGTGGGGGCGACGCCACAGAGGTGTTCCGCTACCTGTACCACTTCGCGGTATCCGTGCGGATGGATCCGCTCACGGTGAAGCACTACCCCTACTACGGGGTCGACGGTCGGGGAGACCTCGCCGCGGACCCCGGCACAGCGCTCGACAGGGCGCGGGCGCTGGGTCGTCAGCTCGCGGACGCCCTCGACGGGTAGCCCCGTGTGCCGGCTGCTAGGCGCAGTCGGGCGCGATCCGTTTCCTGTTCGCTCGTACCTTCTCGACGCCCCGCACGGCCTTCAGGCGATGAGCGTGGGCGGGAGGCATGCCCCGCATCGGGATGGAGTGGGCTGGGCGTACCGCGACGGATTGGGCCGAATGAGGCTCCACCGCTGGGGAGCGGCCGCCCTGGCGCGGGCGGAGACACTGCCCGGTGCTCCCTCCGGGGAGACGACCCTCCTCCTCGCCCACGCGCGGAAGGCGTCGCCTGAGTACCGAGCCGTGCGGGGCGCACTTCAGGCGCAGCCCATGGTGCAGGACGGGCTCTTCCTCGCCCACAACGGGACGATTCGCGACGTGGCGGCGCTCGGGGCGGGCCCGGGGACGGATTCCCAGCGCCTTCTCGCCTGGCTCGTCCGCGCCTGGAGCCCGCGCACCGCAGACGGGCTCCTCGTTGCGCTGCGCGACCTCGCAGGACGGATCCACGACTTCACGGCCGTCAACCTCGTCCTGAGCGACGGGAGCGGGCTCTACGCGCTGTGCCTGTACACGCGCGAACCCGACTACTACACGCTCCACTGGCGCGAGGGGAACGGCGTGATCGTCGTCGCCTCGGAGCCGAGCGACAGCGGACCGGGGTGGAACGTGCTCCGCAACGGGGACCTCCTCTCCGTGGGGCCCGACCTGTCGCCGCGCGTCGTCCGCGCGAGCCCTATGCCGACAGCGAACGGCGGGCCGGGTCAGAGCCCGAGGTAGGGGTCGAGGAGGGTGAGCATCCGGGCGAGGGGGGGGACGTCCGCCTCGCTGAACTGGGCCGGCAGGTGGGAGTCCACGTCGAGAACGGCCACCACCCGGCCCCCACTGAGGACCGGAACGGCGATCTCGCTCTGCGAACGGGGATCGCAGGCGATGTGGCCGGGGAAGGCGTGCACGTCGGGAACCACGACTGGCTGGGCGGTTCGGAGGCAGGTGATGCACACCCCGGTCTCCCGCAAGACCTGGCACGCCACCGGACCCTGGTAGGGTCCCACGTGGAGCTCGTCCCCCGCCGCGAGGTAGAACCCGGTCCACGAGTGGTGGGGCATCTTCGCGTGGAGCACGGCACACATCGTGGCCATCGCTGCGGTGAGGTTGGGAGACCTCCCGGTGATCAACGTGTCGAGCTGTTCGTAGATCCGCGCGTACCGTGCCGCGCGTCCGCTGGCTGCGTCAGCGTTGGCCATGGATCGTCTGGTCGATGGTCCGGAACCTGGACCCGTCGTACCCCTGGGCGACGAGGCGCTCCCAGATCCCGGCCAGAACCTCGGGGGGAAGGCCCGGCGTGCGTGACAGGATCCACCCGTAGTTCCGGCTGGGGTGGCCGACCACGGCGTACGCGTAGTCCGGGGCGAGGTCGATCACCCAGTAGTCGGCGGGGAAGAACCGCAGCCCCCAGAGGTTCAGGAAGCTCACCTTGAGCTTGGCAGGAGCTTTGGGGTCGGGGACCCACGCCCGGCCCCGGGCCTCGATCCGCCGTCCATCCGCGGAGAAACAGACGTTGACGACCTCGATCTGCCCGTTGGGGAGGAGGGTGTAGGTGGCGGTCGTCCCCTGGGCGCAGCTCCGCTCAAACGGGGTGGGGATGCTCGCCACCGCGTACCACGTCCCCAGGTAGCGGGTGAGGTCGAGTTCGTCGACCACCCGGAGCGGCGGCTTCTCCCCCACGATCCCCGTTACGACAAGCCCCACCGCGAGGGCGGCTACGATCCAGAACACCAGGGTGCCGTGTCCCATGGCGCGATCGTACCCAATCCACCGCCCGTTCACCGCCGAGGTCGCGGGGCGGGCAGAGCAAACCTGTACCGGCATTGAACCATGGTTACGGGTTGCTCGGAAGTCCCCGCCCGCATTCCTCGGCGATCTCGGCGTGCTTGGCGGTAGACCGCCGGCCGGCCTCAGGAACCAAGACTTCGTGCGGGGCCGAAGGTTCCGGGGGCGAGTTCAGGCTCGGCCGCGGGCTTGCGGACGCGGACATGAAGGAAGTAGGGGACGACCTGGGCGTCCTGGACGTGGGGACAGACGCGGACCGTCTCGTCGCTCGGACAGGGCTCGGCAAGCCGCTCGATCGTAAACCCCGCGTCGAGGAGAGCGTTGAGCCAGGCGCTCACCGGGCGGGTGAACCGCGGGGTCCTGAACTTCGGGAACGGGGCTTTGGCCGCGGCGGGAGCAGTGCTGAAGCTCCACTCCGCTACGTCGCCGGCCAGCCGGCGGAAGTACCCGCCGACCTCGTAGGCGTACGTCCGCCCGTCGGGACCCCGCAGGTTGCGGTGGTGCGGCACGCCGAGGAACGGGTGGGTGATCGAGAACTGGAAGAACCCCCCTGGGACGAGGGCCCGGTGGACCTCCGCCAGCGCGCGCTCTACCTCCGGCATGTCCATCAGGCTCATGAACGCGACGGCGAAGTCGAACGACCGGTCGGGGAACGGGAGCGCCAAGGCACTCCCCTCCACGTAGACGATGCCCAACGGATCGCGCTCCTCCACCTCCCGGGCATGGCGAAGGAAGGTGGGGGCGAGGTCGAGCCCGGTCATCCGCGCCCCGCGCTGCGCCACGAGGCGCGTGTTGTGGCCCTCTCCACACCCCACGTCGAGCCCACGCCGTCCAGCGACGTCCGGCAGCAGTGCCAGAAACGCGGGCGTGTTCAGGTAGTCGCGGTACACGTCGTACCCGGCACGGGACAGGCTCGTCCACGCCTCGGCGTTTCCCTCCCAGAACCTCCCCACCTCCCGATCGTCCATGGTGGAGATCGTATCCGCTCCCTGGGGTAGGATCCCGCCATGGAGCGGGCTCGGGAGTTGGCGAAGCGGTACGTGGGAAGGCCAGGGGTGGTGGGGATCTACCTCGTCGGGTCGGCGAGCCGGCCGTTCCGGGATCGGATCTCGGACTACGACATCGAGGTCGCGCTTGACGATGCTGCGTACGAGACGACCCCGCTCGAGGAGCGCCACGTGTTCGCGATCGATGAAGGGCCCCCGCGGCGGGTGGACCACGAGTTCTACCTCCGGCCGTGGAGCGAGCTTCGGGCGATGGAGGGCTCGACCCACGACCTCGACCACTACCCGTTTCGGCACGCGGTGATCCTCTACGATCCTCAGGAGGAGCTCTCCACGCTGTTCCCGCGGTTGGCCCTCCTTCCGCCCGCGGTGCGGGAGACGCGGATCAAGGTTCACTACGCGGAGACGGCGTTTTCCCTCGGACGCGCGACGAAGTGCCTCGACCGGGGAAACGCGTTCGCGGCGCGGCTCGTCCTCGGAGACGGGGCGCTGGCCCTGGTGAAGCTCCTCGCCGTCGTCCGTGGGTCGTGGGCCCCGACCCGCCACTGGGCTGCGGAAGAGCTCGCCATCCTTGGCGTTCCCGAGGACCTCCTTGCCCAGGCGTCGGGCGTCCTCAGCCGGCCCTCCCCAGAGGGGATCAAGGGGCTGCGGAACACACTCCATGCCTGGCTGGATGTTCAAGGGGTCACGGTTCACCGTGACGGGATGGCGCTCATCCGCTGGGCGTTCCTCACTCCGGAGGGGAAAGCCGCGTTCCGGACCTGGGGCGCCCGTTGAGGACGGACAGGTGACGAGGGCGTGGGGTCTGCCCCGACCGCGTGTCGTCTAGAACTGCGACAGGAAGCGGACGTCGTTCCCGTAGAACAGCCGAATGTCGTCGATTCCCCAGCGGAGCATCGCCATGCGCTCGACCCCAAGACCGAACGCGAACCCGGTGACCTCCTCGGGGTCATAGCCGACCTCGGTGAGCACGGCGGGGTCGACCATCCCCGCGCCCATGATCTCCAGCCACTTCCCCGGGGGCTTGCGGATGTGGACCTGGGCCGAGGGCTCGGTGAACGGGAAGAAGTCGGCCGAGATCCGCATCTCGTAGCCCGGGCCGAAGAACGCCTGGACGAACTCCCCAAGGATCCACTTCAGGTGGGCCATCGTGAGGCCCTTGTCCACCCACAGAAGCTCGATCTGGTGGAACACCGGGGAGTGGGTCGCGTCAGGGTTGTCGCGTCGGTAGCAGCGGCCCGGGCACACGATGCGCACCGGCGGGCGGCGGGATTTCATGACCCGAATCTGGACAGGTGAGGTGTGGGTGCGCAGGAGCCGCCCCTCCTCGATGTAGAATGAATCCCAATCATCCCGAGCCGGGTGGTCGGCCCCGATGGCGAGCGCCTCGAAGTTGTAGTAGTCCGTCTCGACCTCCGGACCGCTCGCCACGTCGAACCCGAGCTTCAAGAAGATGTCCTCGATCTCCCGCCGGACCTGGGTCAAGGGGTGGAGCCGTCCCACCGGACGCCACTTCCCAGGCAGGGTGAAGTCGTACCGCTCCGCGGCGAGCCGCGCACCCACGGCTTCCCGTTCCACTTCGGCCTGGCGCACCTCGAGAGCAGCGGCGATCTCCCCCTTGAGCGCGTTCAAGAGCTTCCCGGCCGCGGCCCGAGCATCGGGAGGGAGGGTCCGCAGGGCGTCGAACACCGCGGTGACAGAACCCTTGCGGCCAAGGAACCGCACGCGAAGGGCTTCGACCGCCGCTGGATCGTGGGCGGAAGCGCTCGCCTGCGCCCACTCCTTCCGCACCTCCTCGCACCGCGCCTGAAGCTCGTCCAAGGTCATCGTGGGCCTGATTATACGTGCCGGAGCGCGCTCTGGACACACGCCAACCCTCCTCTACAATGGCCTGTGTCGGGTCGCCCCGAGAGGCCATCCCGACGCTCGGGAGGAGGGTGCGGTGGACTACGCAGCGCGGCGGGACGAACTGTGGCGGCGGGCCCAGGAGCGCGGGCTCGATGCGTTCCTGGTGATCAACGTGGAGCATTCCGACGGCGCGAACCTGCGCTATCTCACCGGGTTCAGCGGGTCGGCGGGGAGCCTGATCGTCGGCACGCAGTCCTTGTTCGTCACGGATTCCCGCTACACCGAGCAGGCGGGCCACGAGGTCGTCGGACTCCCCACTGAGGAGACAGGGCCCCGCTGGCTGGCCTGGCTCGCCGACAAGCTGGGGTCGCTCGGGGTGAAGCGAGTGGGGATCGGTGCCCACCGCACAAGCGTGTACGTGTTCCAGGAGCTCGCCCGGCTCGCCCCGGGGATCGAGTTCATCCCCCAGGCGGGGATGGTCGAGGATCTGCGGCGGGTCAAGTCAGGGGAGGAGATTGAGCGGATTGCCGCGGCAGCGAGGCTCACCGACGAGGGCCTGCGCTGGGTCGTGGACCGGCTCGCCCCCGGAAGGCGCGAGCGGGACGTGGCGCTCGACCTCGAGGTCTGGTTCCGCCGGAACGGGGCGGAGGCCGTGGCGTTTGACCTGATCGTGGCGAGCGGCCCGGGAAGCGCGATGCCCCACTACCGACCGGGCGGCCGGAAGATCGCTCAGGGCGACGTCGTCCTGTTCGACATCGGCGTGCAGGTCGATGGGTACTGCTCGGACTTGACCCGGGTCGTGGCGGTGGGAGCCCCGGCGGCGGAAGTGCGCGAGGTCTACTCCCTCGTGCTCGACGCAAACAAGGCCGGCCTGGCGGCCGTGCGGGCGGGAAGGCCGGGGAAGGACGTCGATGCTGCCGCCCGTGACCGGATCGCCAGGGCGGGTTACGGGGATCGGTTCGGCCACGGGCTGGGCCACGGGGTGGGGCTCGAGGTCCACGAGGCGCCGGGCGTGGGTCCGGTCTCGGAGGAGGCGCTCGCCGTGGGGAACGTGGTCACGATCGAGCCGGGGGTCTACCTGCCCGGGCGGTTCGGGGTTCGGATCGAAGACCTCGTCGCCGTGACCGAAGACGGGTGCCGGGTCCTGTCCTCCTTCCCCAAGGACGAGCTCCTCGTCGTGTAGCGGTGGGGCTGGGGATGGACCTCGCGCATCTCGCGGCGCGTGTAGAGCGGGAGACCCGGATCGCGATCTCGCCGCGGGACATCGAGCGGATCTTGGTTGCCCTCCTCTCCACGGAGGACATGTGGCGGATCGCGGAGCTCGCACGGATCCCGCTCCTCGCCCTGTGCGCGGGCCTCCGGGCGCTCGCCGCCGAGGGATGGGTGAGATGGGACGTGGGCCTCGTCCGCTTGACCGACGCGGGGACCGAGCTCTGTGCGCGACGGGGCCTCTCTCCGGTCCCCGCCCTCGACTGCCCGCGGTGTGGGGGCCGGGGGATCGAGCCCAGGCCCCTCGCTTCCCTCACCGAGGCGTTTCACCGCGTGGCGGCTGATCGGCCCGAGGCCGCTCAGGAGTTCGACCAGGGGTACGTGACCGAGGACACAACGATCGCCCGGGTCGCCCAGATGTGGCGCCACGGCGATCTGGCGGGGAAGGACCTCCTCGTCGTGGGGGACGACGACCTCGTCTCGGTCGCCGCCGCCTTGACGCGCCTCCCGCGGCGGGTGACAGTCCTCGACATCGACCCCCGAATCACGTCGTTCATCGCCCGGATCGCCAGAGAGGAGTCGCTCGCGATCGATGTCCTGTCCCACGACCTTCGTCGCCCGCTTCCCCCTTCGCTTGCGCGCGCGTTCGACACGTTCGCCTGTGACCCCACCGAGAGCCTGGACGGGTTCCTCCTGTTTGCGGGCCGCGGGCTGACCGCGCTCCGCGGACGCGGTGGGGCGGGGTACCTCGGGCTCACCCACGCCGAGGCGTCGCTCGCCAAGTGGAGGGCGATCCAGGGGAGGATCGTGGCATGGGGGGCAGCGATCACCGACCTCCGCGATGGCTTCCACGCGTACGTGAACTGGCCGTATGTGGAGACGATGCGCGGTTGGGAACACCTTCCGGTGCGGCGAGTTCCGGGGCGGCTCGAACCGTGGTACCGGTCCGCTCTCGTTCGGGTTGAGCTCGTCACGGAGGCGACGGTCGACCTGGGAACGATTGACGGAAACATCTTCCTCGACGACGAGGCGGCAACGACGTGAGTGCGCACGGAGACGTTCGCCCCATCCTATCTGGATGCGGCGCGAGGCGCGCCAACCATGCGCCAGGCTTTGCCCTATAATGCCCCCGAAAATGGCACGACAGACAGGACAGACGAGAGGAAGAGCGGAACGCGAGCCGGGAATGGGGATGGTGCCCATCATCCCCCGCCGGGTGTTCTTCACACGGGGGGTGGGCCGCCACAAGGAGGAGCTCCGCTCGTTCGAGCTCGCCCTCCGCGACGCGGGGATCGAGAAGTTGAACCTGGTACACGTTTCGAGCATCTTGCCGCCGGCGTGCAAGGTCGTCTCGCGCACCGAGGGCCTGAAGTCCCTCGCGTCGGGTCAGGTGGTGTTCTGTGTGTTTTCGCGCTGTGCCTCGAACGAACCGCATCGGTTGATTGCGGCGTCGGTGGGATGCGCGATTCCCGCCGACCGCGAAGCCTACGGCTACCTCTCCGAGTACACCTCGTTTGGGAAGAAGGAGAAGCAGGCCGGGGATCATGCCGAGGATCTCGCCGCCTCGATGCTCGCCTCGACGTTGGGAATTGAGTTCGACGACGAGCTTGTGTGGGACGCGAAGAAGGAGATCTGGAAGATCTCCGGGAAGATCGTCCGCACGATGAACATCACCCAGTCGGCGGTCGTGGACAGCAAGGGGTACACGACGGTCATCGCCGCGGCTGTGTTCCTTCCGTAACCGTGATGAACGAACAGGACAAGCGTCGCTACTTGCGGGTGCCGGTTGTGCCCATCGACCCCACGGCGTTCAACACCGTTCCCCTCGTTGAGGCGATGGGGAAGACCGCGTTCCAGGCTCGAAACCTCGCTCGTGCGGCCGAGATCTACAACGAGATGCTCGCCGATCGAGCGTGCACGATCATCCTCTGCCTCGCGGGGTCACTGGTCAGCGCAGGGTTGGGTCGGGCCATTGCGGTGCTCCTCGAGCATGGGATGGCCGATGCCGTGGTCGCCACCGGGGCGAACATCGTTGACCAGGACTTCTTCGAGGCCCTCGGGTTCCACCACTACGTGGGCAGTCCGGCCGTGGACGACAACGTCCTGCGCGAGCTCCACATCGACCGGATCTACGACACGTTCATCGACGAGGACGAACTGCGGATCTGCGACCACACGACAGCAGAGATCGCCGATGGGCTTCCCCCGCGGCCGTACTCGTCGCGGGAGTTCATCCGCGAGATGGGACGGTGGCTCGTCGAGCGGGGGAAGGGCCACGGATCGATCACCCGTGTCGCCTACGAGAAGGGAATTCCCATCTTCTGCCCTGCGTTCTCCGACTCCAGCGCCGGGTTCGGCCTCGTCTACCACCAGTGGCAGAGGCCCGACCGGCACGTGGCAATCGACTCGGTGAAGGACTTCCTCGAGCTAACGAAGATCAAGATCGCCGCCCGGGAGACCGGCCTGGTGATGGTCGGGGGAGGCGTGCCGAAGAACTTCGCCCAGGACGTGGTGGTGGCCGCGGACGTGCTCGGCGTGGATGCCCCCATGCACCGGTACGCGATCCAGATCACGGTTGCCGATGAGCGGGACGGCGGTCTGTCGGGCTCGACCCTCAAGGAGGCGAGCTCGTGGGGCAAGGTGGCCCAGGGCCTCGAACAGATGGTGTTCGCCGAGGCAACGCTCGCCCTTCCCCTCCTCGTGAGCTACGTGTACCACAAGGGCGTGTGGCGAGAACGCGCCGCGAAGCGGTGGAGCGACGCGCTCGACGCCGCCCCGGTGAGGGCCTAGGGCTCGTCCTCCCCGTTGGAACGGGCGGATCGCCCCACTACAATCCGCCACGGAAGCCCGGGCTCCCGCCTCGATCCACACCGGAGGATCGCGGAGCCCCTGTCGGTGAGGTGAGTGATGCGCGAACTGGGGAGGCAGCTCGTCGTCGAGTTGTGGGAGTGCGAGGGTAGCACAAACGATCCCGACGCCATCCGTCACGCGCTGGTTCGAGCGGTGGAGCAGTCCGGGGCAACGCTGATCGAGGCCCAGGTCCACCCGTTCAACCCCCATGGCGTGTCAGGGATGGCGCTGCTCGCTGAGTCTCACGTCTCGGTGCACACCTGGCCGGAGGTGGGGTACGTCGCCGTGGACGTGTTCACCTGTGGAGACGATGTGGCCCCGGAGAAGGCCGTCGAGGTCCTGTGCGACCTGTTCCGCCCCCGCCACACGAGCGTGGTCGAGATTCGACGAGGCGTCCGGCCGTGACCGAAGGTTGGATCTGCGAAGAGCAATCCCCGGGAGTCCGATTGTGCCTGGAGGTGGAGGAGCCCCTCCTCCACCTGCGCACGACGTGCCAAGACCTTGCCCTCACCCGCACACGGGCGTTTGGGCGACTCCTCGCCCTCGACGGGCGGTACATGGTCACCGAACGCGACTGGCCCTTCTACCACGAGATGCTCGTCCATCCCGCCTTGCTCTCCCACGCGCGGCCGGAGCGGGTACTCGTCGTGGGCGGGGGCGACGGGGGCGCCGCGCGGTTGGCGCTCGAACACCCCTCGGTGTCCACGGTGACCCTGGTGGAGATCGACCCCGGGGTCATCTCCGTGGCGCGGGCCCACCTCGCGTCCGTCCACGGTGGCGCCCTTGACGATCCCCGCCTCCAGGTCGTGATCGCGCCCGCCGAGGAGTTCGTGCCCGCGCGGACCCGGGAGTTCGATGCGATTCTCGTCGACTCCACGGATCCCGTCGGACCGGGGGAAGCGCTGTTTCGGCGCGCGTTCTGGACGGGGTGTGCCGCCGCTCTGCGGCCGGGGGGCATCCTCTCCCTCCAGGCCGGCGACCCGTTCTACCATCCCGAGGTCCTCGCCGGAGCGATGGCCGGCCTGCGGGAGGTCTTCCCCGTGGTCATCCCCCACCTCGGGTTCGTCCCCAGCTACCCGTCCGGCCTGTGGGCGTACGTCTTGGCCGGGGATCGCTCCCTCGATGTGAAGGAATCCGTACTCGAGAAGAGGTTCCACAGCCGGCGGCTCACCACCCGGTACTACACCCCACAACTCCACCGGGCGGCGGCGGTCCTTCCCCGGTTCGTGGACGAGATTGTGCGAAGCGAGGAGGCACGATGATCGGACCCCTGCGGTTCCTCGGATTGGACACTCCGTTCGCGGAGGCACGGGTGGTGCTCCTGGGCGTTCCCCTCGAGCGCACCGTGTCCTACCGCGGCGGCCCCGCTCAGGCTCCGACCGCCATTCGGGCGGCGTCGGACTCGATCGAGCTCTACTCCCACTTGTTCCGGTGCGACCTGAGCCGCATCGGGATCTGCGACCTGGGGGATGTCGACCCCCACCTCTCCATGGCGGAGATGCTGCGCGCCACGGAACAGGAGGTGCGGCTTGCCCTCGATGCGGGGAAGGGGGTCGTTGTGCTCGGGGGGGAGCACACTGTGGCGCTGCCGGCCGTCCGGGCCGCAGCTCAGCCGGGCCCCATCCAGGTCGTTGCTCTCGACGCCCACACCGACCTCCGCAGGACGTACGGAGGGGAGCAGGTGGCGCACGCGACCGTGCTGCGGAGGGTTAGCGAGCTGGCGGAACGCCTTGTCATCGTGGGGGCGCGTTCGTTCGTTGGAGATGAGGTGGACGAGCCGTTCTTCGCCCGGCCTGAGGACGTCGCGCGCCGCCTCGATCCAGGGGTCCCCGTTTGGCTGACCCTCGACCTCGATGCGGTCGATCCCTCGCTCTGTGCTGGCGTGACCAACCCCGAACCGGGCGGGCTCACCTACGCAGAGGTGATCGCGATCTTCCGCGATCTGGCACGGTTCAGGGTCGTGGGCATGGATCTTGTGGAGCTCGCCCCGCCGTTCGACCCGTCCGGGGTGTCGGCCGTTACCGCGGCCAAACTCGTGCTAGAGGCGATCGCCGCGTTCTGGGGTCCCGCGCCGAGATGATGGGGCTACCCGACCCGGAGAGGTGACCGACCATGGATCAGACTCCGGCGAGCCCGGAGTCGCAGCCCCAGCGGGCAAGGCCGCTCCAGCAGCGCCACCGGGGGCAGACCGTGGTCCGCGAACCGCCCGGACAGAACTCGATCGGCCACCTACGACAATCCGCAGTTCGTGTGGGTTCGGTCGGCTCCCCCAAGACCGGCAGCGCCGCGTGACTCCCCCCAGTGGGGGTTCAGCCGTTCCCACCCGCGGCCGGAGGCCCTCGTGGTCCGTCCTCACCCCGGCTGCGAGGGTGAGGACGCGCGGGACAGCAGCGCCTGAACGTCCGCGGAAGCCGGCAGGGAGGCGATCCCTCCCCGTCGCGAGGCGGCCACGGCCGCGGCTGCGGTGGCGTAGCCCAGCGCTTCGTATGGGCCCCTCCCCGCAGCGAGCTTCACGGCCAACGCTGCGCAGAACGTCTCGGTGGCCCCGGTGGCGTCCACGACGGGAACCGCGCGAGGCGGGAACCGTGTGACCCCTGCCTGCTCCACGAGGTAAGCCCCCTCGATGCCGAGGGTGATCACCACGTTCCGCACCCCACGGTCGAGAAACGCCTGGCTCACCCGCGCTGCGTCCTCCGTCGTCCCACTTGTCCACCCGGCCTGGACCTCCAACTCGTCGCGGCTCCCGACCGCGAAGTCGACCCGCTCCCACGTCAGGGGCGACGGAGGGCGCGCCGCGATGGGATGGAGAACCACGACCGGTCGCTCCCGCGGCAGGGCGCTCAACACGGCCTGCAACGTCGCCAGGGGAGCAGCGAGGTCGAGGAGGACTGCGTCTGCATCCCGGATGCGACTGATGTGCCGGGTGACGTACTCCCCGTCGAGCATCGCGTTCGCCCCCGGCGCGTGCGCCGCCAACTGGTGCCGGTTGGGGCCCACGAACACGAGGGACGCCCCCGTCGGGGCGGCGGCAGAACGCTCCACGGCACTGGGGTTGACCCCCGCCGCGGACAGGGCGGCCACGACCTCGTCGCCAAATGGATCCGCGCCGACACAGCCGTACATGCTCACCTCGGCTCCCAGGCGCGCCGCTGCAATCGCCTGCAAGGTGCCTGCCCCGCCGGGTTCGCGAACGAGACCGCGGCTGGAGACCGTCTCGCCCGGTCGAGGAAGCCGGTCCACCTCGGCACGGAGGTGGACATCGAGGGTCCCCAGCACCGCGACCCTCATAGCGTCACGGCCTCGTACCACTCAGCGACATGGGGCCGGAGGCGGTGGGACGCGAGCCGCTGCGCGAGCGACCCAAACGCTGGGGGCTCGCCGTGGACGAGGAACACCTCGCTCGGATCGGCGTGAAGCGTCCAGTCTACGAGAATCGGGAGGTCGGCGTGAGCCGAGAGGCCCTCGATCTTGTGAACCGAGGCACGTACTGGAACGATCGAGCCCAGCACCTCAACCCGCGACGCCCCGTCCTCGATCTCCCGGCCGAGCGTTCCCACGGCCTGGTAGCCGACGAATACCAACGCCGACTCCGGCCGGGGGAGGTTGTCGCGGAGGTGGTAGAGAATCCGCCCTCCTGTGCACATCCCAGAACCCGCGATGATGATCGCCCCCGAGTTCTCCCCGATCTTCTTCGAAGCCTGCCGGGTGAGGGTGTACTCCAAGAGCTCGAAATCGAACGGGTCCTCGCGCTTCTGGAACAGACGGCGTGCCGGTGCCGGAAACCGCTCCGTGTACCGCTCGAAGATCCGCGTCGCCTGAGTCGCGAGCGGGGAGTCGAGGAAGATGCGGCACGCGGGAATGGACCGCTCGCGCCACATCCGGAACAGGAGGTACAGGACCTCCTGGGTCCGCTCGAGGGCAAACGAGGGGATGACCACGTTGCCACCGGCGTCCAACGTGTCGACGATCACGTTGCGGAGCTGGGTGACGGACTCCTCCACCGGAGGGTGCTCGCGGTCCCCGTAGGTGGACTCGAGAACAACCACGTCCGCCTTGGGCGGGTACGACGGATCCTCCACCAGCGGCTTCCCGCGGTTCCCGAGGTCGCCGGAAAACACGACGGTCTTCCCCTCCGCACGCAGCTCCACGGACGCCGCTCCGAGGATGTGGCCCGCATCGTGGAACCGGACCCGCACATCCCCGCCCAGCCGCAGCTCCTCCCCGTATTCGAGGGGCGTCTGGAACAGGTCGACGGCGGCCACCGCATCGGCAGCCGTGTACAGAGCGGCCTCGCCTTCCTCCTCCTGAATCCGCGCCGCATCCATGAGCATCACGTGAGCGATGTCCCGCGTCGGAGGCGTGCATGCCCCTCGCCCGCGGAATCCCTCCCGCACCAGGCGGGGGATCAGGCCGAGGTGGTCGAGATGGCCGTGGGTGAGCAAGACCCAGTCCACCTCTTTGGGGTCGAACGGAAACGGGGCGCAGTTGCGCTCCTCGAGCTCCGGCAGGCCCTGGAACATCCCGCAGTCGACGAGGATCTGTTGACCGTCCGTCTCAACGTGGAAGCACGAGCCGGTGACCGTGCCCGCCGCCCCGGCGAAGGTCAGCTTCATCGGTCGGTGGTCGCCCGCACCCCGCGGGCGACGGCCGTTGCCTCGCACCGCGCACACGGTGGCCCGCCGAGATGGGCGGCAAACTCGTCCCGGAACCCGGCAACCGCGGTGCGCACGGGAAGCGCAACCGACTGCCCGAGGGGACACAGCGAGGCAGCGCGCATCGCATCCACGATGGAGACCATCTGGTTCAGGGTCCGGTCATCGGCCTGTCCGCACTGCAGGGCCGACACGAGCCGCACCAGCACATCCGTTCCGCTTCGGCAGGGAGCGCACTGCCCGCACGACTCGTGGCGGAAGAAACGCAGCACGCTCGACAGCATGTCCACCACGCACGCCGACTCGTCGAGGACAAGGACCGCGCCGGACCCGAGCGCAGCCGCACGCTCGGCAAGGGAGTCGAAGTCAAGACGAACGTCGAGCTCGCTC
Source organism: Candidatus Bipolaricaulis sibiricus (assembly GCA_004102645.1). Taxonomy (GTDB): domain Bacteria; phylum Bipolaricaulota; class Bipolaricaulia; order Bipolaricaulales; family Bipolaricaulaceae; genus Bipolaricaulis; species Bipolaricaulis sibiricus. The sequence continues at coordinate 1,118,504 of CP034928.1, forward strand.
GTTGGAAGAAACGCGCCGGCGGCCCCTCCCACGAGCACGCCCTTCAGGCTCCGGCCGGGGAGAAGCCCACCCCCCAACTCGTAGATCAGGGCACGCAGCGGGGTTCCCATCTCGACCTCGACAAGCCCGGAGTACCGTACGTTCCCCAGAATGGTGTACACCTTCGTGCCCGGACAGGTTGCCGTGCCGAGAGCGCGATACCACGCCGGGCCGTGACGGACGATGTCGGGGACGTTGGCGAGCGTCTCAACGTTGTTCACGACCGTCGGCTTTCCCCACAGGCCGTGGGTCACGGGGTAGGGTGGCTTCATCCGGGGCCAGCCGCGCTTCCCCTCGAGTGATTCGAGCAGCGCTGTCTCCTCGCCGCACACGTAGGCCCCGGCGCCAGGACGAACCTCGATCCGAAACGCAAAGTCCGTGTCGAACACGCGATCGCCGAGGATGCCCAACGCTTCGGCCTGAGCGATTGCGCGCTGCGTTCGGGCAATCGATAGGCCGTACTCGCCCCGGATGTAGACAATGCCCACGTGGGCACCCACTGCGTACCCGGCGAGGGCCATCCCTTCGAGGAGTTTGTGCGGATCTCCCTCGAGAATGAGCCGATCCTTGAATGTCCCCGGCTCGCCTTCGTCGGCGTTGCAGACCACGTAGCGCTCCGGGTCGGCTGCCGTGCGCACGGCCGACCACTTGATCCCCGTCGGGAAGCCCGCCCCACCGCGGCCCCGCAGCCCCGACCGTTTCACGAGGTCGAGGACAGCCTCGGGAGCCAGCTCCGTGACCGCCGTGCCGAGGGCCTCGTACCCCCCTTGAGCGATGTACTCCTCGATGCTCTCTGGATCAATGATCCCGCAGTTGGCGAGGACAACCCGCGTCTGGCGACCCAGAACGTCGGCGGGTCGGGCCACGGGAGCCGTCGTGGGAAGGCGCAGCCGGGCCACCGGACGGCCCTTGAGAAGGTGCTCCTCGACGATCGTTCGCGCGTCGGCCGGTGTGACATGGGCGTAGTACACGCCGTCGGGCTGAACTGCGAGGACGATCCCGTGTCCAGAGACCCCGAGGGAACCCGTCTCGATGACCTGGACCTCCGACTCGAGGCCAAGCTCCGCGACGGCCGTGCGCAGTGCGGACAACACACCGTCCACGCCTGCCAACCGGGCTTCATCATCCACCCCGACCAACACGTGCGCCCGCGCCAGCCTCATCGTCCCTCCCGATACCGAACGAGCGTCTCCCGAACTCGTTCTGGCGTGAGATTGCCGACAACCTCGTCGTCCACCATCATCACCGGCGCCACGCCGCACGCCCCCAGACAGCTCGTCAGTTCAAGCGTGAACGCGCCGTCTTCTGTCGTCTCCCCGATGTCCACTCCGAGAAGCCGGCGCAGCTCGTCGAGCGCTGACCACGCTCCCGCGAGATGGCAGTTCGGGGAATCGCAGAGACGGATGATGTGCCGACCCCGCGGCCTGAGGCTGAACATCGAGTAGAAGGTTGCCGCGTCGTGAACCGCAGACAGGGGCAGACCGACGTGGGCTGCAGCCAACACAAGGTCCGCCTCCGTCAGATGGTGTCCCGCGTTCGCCAGCTGAAGGTCATGGAGGAGCGCGAGCAGCGCCTCCGGCGAGCGCGGATGCTGGGCGGCGATCGCTTCCTTGGTCATCGGTCCTCCCTTCACCGCGGCTCCTTCTTCACCGCGTCGAATGGACAGACATCGAAGCACGCTCCGCAGAGGATGCACAGATCGTCAACGATCCGGTACGGGGGTTTCCCCGCCTTCCCCTGGGCTGCTCCGGTGGGACAGGCCCGGCGGCAGGCGTCGCACCCCCGACACGCATCGGCAACAACCACGTACCGAACGAGATTAGGACAAACACCTGCCGGGCACGATCGATCGCGGATGTGGGCTCGGTACTCGTCGGCGAAGTAGCGGAGGGTGGAGAGCACAGGGTTAGGCGCGGTCTGGCCAAGCCCGCACAGGGACGCCTTCTTCATCATCTCTCCGATTTCGACAAGGCGCGTGAGGTCCTCCTCCGTGCCCTGGCCCTGCACGATTCGGTCGAGAATCCCGAGCATCATCTGGGTTCCCACCCGGCACGGAACGCACTTCCCGCAGGACTCATCAGCGGTGAACTCGAGGAAGAACCGCGCCATGTTCACCATGCATGCCGCATCGTCGAGGATGATCACCCCGCCCGAGCCCATGATCGCCCCATGCTGGGATAGCGAATCGTAGTCCACCGGGACGTCGAGGAGCGACGCCGGCAGGCACCCGCCCGAGGGTCCGCCGATCTGCACGGCCTTGAACTCCCGCCCCGCCGGAACCCCACCCCCGATGTCGAACACGAGCTCGCGGAGGGTGATCCCCATCGGGACCTCGACGAGCCCCGTGTTCCTGATCTTGCCCGCCAGGGCGAACACCTTCGTCCCCTTGCTCTTCTCGGTCCCCACCGCGGCGAACGCCTCGGGCCCGCGGAGGAGGATGTGGCGAACATTGGCATAGGTCTCGACGTTGTTGATGAGGGTCGGCTTGCCCCACAGCCCGCTGGTGGCGGGATACGGAGGGCGCGGCCGCGGCTCGCCCCGCCGGCCCTCGATCGAGGCGATGAGCGCCGTCTCCTCTCCACACACGAATGCCCCCGCACCGATGCGAACTTCGACGTCGAACGAGAAGTCGGTCTCGAAGATGTTCGCTCCCAGCAACCCCAGCTTCCGCGCCTGCCCCAGCGCGGTCTGGATCCGCTGCACCGCCAACGGGTACTCGGCGCGGACGTAGATGTACCCGTGCGTCGCTCCGACGGCATAGGCAGCGATTGCCATTCCCTCGACGATCGCGTGGGGGTCCCCTTCCAAGATCGCGCGGTCCATGAACGCCCCCGGGTCACCTTCATCGGCGTTGCAGACCACGTACTTCGGCGTGCCGGCCGCGGCCCGGACGAGCTCCCACTTCGTGCCGGTGGGGAATCCTGCCCCGCCCCGCCCCCGCAGGCCCGACTCCCGGATCGCCGCAATCACCTCGTGCGGCGCGAGAGACGTGACCGCCTTGCCTAGGGCCTCATACCCGCCGGCAGCGATGTACTCGTCGACTTTCTCGGGGTCGATCGTTCCGCAGTTGCCAAGCACAAGCTTGACCTGGCGGGCGAAGAACGGGATCTCGGTGGGTCGGGGAGCGCCCTCGGTCCACAGCAGGCGCCGCACGGGGCGGCCCTTCAGAAAGTGCTCGGTCACGATCTCCGAGGCATCCTCCGGCTTGACCCGCACGTAGAACGTGCCCTCAGGGTACACAAGCAGGACCGGACCCAGCTCGCAGGGCCCCATGCAGCCAGTCTCCACGATCTGCACCTCGTCAAGAAGGTTGTGGAGGCCGAGGGCTTCAAGGAGAGCCCGCCTCACTCCTTCGCTTCCTGAGGACTGACAAGCGGTTCCCGAGCAGAGAAGGACCTGAATGCGCCTCACGGGCTCTCCCTCCCTCCCAGATAGGCTCGCAGGCGCCCAACGAGGGCCTCTGCGGCACGCCGCGTCCGCGGCGACAGGCCCTCACCCAGCGACAGGTCGCGCGCAGGGACAGTCACCAGCCACGCCTCCGGGGCGCGACCGAACAGGTGCTCCGCCCAGGCGAGAAGGCCGCGCGGAGTGAAGGCGTGGGTCAGGGCCGGTCGTTCTCCAGGCCGAATCTGCTCCCACCGCACGGGCCCGGACCCCACCCGCGAATCCACGAAGATGACGAGGTCAGCGACCGCAACCTGGGGGATCAGCTCCGGGGTCAGGTCTTGAGCGCCGACCACCTTCAGGTCGCCCGTGTTGGACAGACGGCTCGCGACCCACAACCCAACAGCATCGTCCCGCCGCAAGGGATGACCAAGGCCGATGATGAGGATCATGCGCCCCGCACCACCTCGTCGAGCAATTCCCCATCGGGCCCGAACAGAACCACCTTCAGCGGCATCTGCCCCACCGCGTGCACCGAGCACGACAGGCAAGGGTCATAGGCACGAATGCCGCCCTCCATGCGGTTCAGAAGACCCTCGGTGATCTTCTGGCCGTCAAGATAGCGGTGGGCGATCTGGGTCATCGTGCGGTTCATGGCGAGGTTGTTGTGGCCCGTGGAGACAATGAGGTTGACCCGCTCGATCATCCCGTGCTCGTCCACGGTGTAGTGATGGAAGAGCGTCCCGCGCGGCGCCTCGTGTACCCCAACCCCCTCGCGCTCGTTGATCCCGGCCTCGGCGCGCACGCGCGCGGACAGGATGTCGGGATCATCGAAGTAGATCCGAATTCGCTCCAGCGCGGCGACGATCTCGATGAGCCGTGCGTAGTGGTAGTGGAACGAGCTCGTCACCGCCTTCCCACCCGCCGTGGCCCGGAACCGCGCGAGGGCTTCGTCTGCGAGCGGGGTTCCGATGTGGTCACAGCAGTTGAGACGGGCAAGGGGACCGACCCGGTACACACCGTCGGGATACCCCTGCTCCCGGTAGAAGGGGAACTTCAGGTACGACCACCCCTCCACGGCCTCCCCGATGTAGTCGAGGTAGCGTGCAGGATCGAGATGGTCGGCAACGACCGTTCGCTCGGCGTCCACGATCCGGATCCGGCCGTCGTGGTGCTCCCAGGCACCGTTCGCCCCGACCAGCGACAGGAACAACGACGGGAAGTCGCCGAACGACCGGACCTCATCAGCCCACGCCGGGATGCTCTTCTCGTACAGCGCGAGGGCGTCCGTGGCGATGCGCATTGCCTCGGGCAACTTGGCCGCCAGTCGGTCCCTGGCCTCTGGGGTCAGCGGAGAGCGCACGCCGCCCGGGACCGCCCACGCCGGGTGGACCCGTTGCTCGCCGAGCGCGGCGATGATCTCCTGGCCAAACGCCCGCAGACGGATCCCATCCAACGCCAGCTGCGGGTTCACCGCCGCCAGGCCAAACACGTTCCGCGTAGCGGGTTCCGAGTCCCAGCCCAACAGGAGGTCGGGGGAGGACAGATGGAAGAACGACAGAGCATGGGATTGGACGAACTGCCCGAGGTTCATCAACCGGCGAAGCTTGTCTGCAGGTCGGGGGGGGCGTACCGCCAGAATCGCGTCGCCCGCCTTCGCCGAGCACAGAAGGTGCGAAACCGGACAGATTCCGCAGGTTCGCGCCGTGATGGCCGGCATCTCCCACAGGGTGCGGCCACGGCAGAACCGCTCGAACCCGCGCCCCTCGGTGACGTGAAACCGGGCTCGGCTCACCTTGCCGGCGCGGTTGAGCTCCACCGTGATCAGACCGTGACCTTCGATTCGCGTTACGGGTACCTTGATCTCGCGCACGGGCACCTCTCTAGCCGAACTTCAGGTCCGCGCCGGTAAGCTCAGGGCGCTTGCCGGCAAGGAGCGCCTGAAGGAATCTCCAGATGCGATCAGCGGACGGCGGGCAGCCCGGGATGAACCGGTCCACCTTGACGAAGGCGTGGATCGGAAGGGCCTGAGGGAGCATCTTGGGGACATCGCCCTCCTCGAGGCCCGGAATGTCCCCCTCGCCGTACACCTCCCGCAGCAGTTCCTCCCGTGGAATGGGGTTGCGGAGCGACGGAACATTGCCCGTTACCGCGCAATCGCCGAACGCGACGACGATCTTCGTCTTCCCCCGCATCTCCTCGAGCAGATGACGCTGCTCGCTGTTCCCGATCGCGCCCTCGACCAGGAGGACGTCGACGTCCTCTGGGTACTCCTTGATGTCCACGATCGGGGAGTAGACGAGGTCGACCTTCGCCGCCAACTCCAGCAGACGCTCGTCGAGGTCGAGGAACGACATGTGACAGCCCGAACACCCGGAGAACCACACCGAGGCAAGACGGACCTTAGGCACGGGGCCTCCTTTCCGTGATCTCCGCAAGGACCTCGGGGCGCTTCTCCTGCTCAGCGGTCGCCTTCCCCTTCTCGAACAGCGCCCCCGTCGGGCAAGCCTGCACACACTTGCCGCACCCAGTGCAGGTCCTCGACGTGCCCCACGGTTCCCCGAGGTCGGCCTCGACCAAGGTATGCACGCCCCGTCCGGCGAATCCCCAGGTGAACGCGCCCTCCACATCCGCGCAGGCCCGAACACAGCGACCGCACAGGACGCACCGGTTGTGATCGAGCCCGTACTTGGCATGACTGACATCTACCCGCAGAGCAGGGAACCGATACGGGAAGCTCACATGGTCCATGCCCAGCTCGGTGGCGAGGTCCTGAAGCTCACAGTGTCCGTTTGACACGCAGAACGCGCAGATGTGGTTCCGCTCTGCGAACAGAAGCTCGAGCACCGTCCGACGGACCTCGGCCAGCCGGTCGGAGTGCGCGACCACGTCCAGCCCCTCCTGCGCAGGGGTGGCGCAGGCGGGAACAAGCCGCCCGTTCCAGTTGCGAATCTCCACCAGGCACAGCCGACATGCGCCCACCGGGCACAATGCCTCCAAGTGGCACAGGGTGGGGATACGGATCCCCGCCTCGCGCGCGGCATCGAGGATCGTCTGCCCCGGTTGAGCCTGGACCGGGGTGTCATCAATGCGCAGGCTGATCACCCTTCACCTCCCGCACTTCTACCACACGCTCGGCAACCGGCCGTCCGTTGACAACGTGGTCAGCAACGATCCGCCGTGCGACCACCTCGTCCACCTCGCCGTAGATCGTGACTCGGCCTGGCTCGTGAACCTCGACGATCGGTTCCTGAGCGGCGAGCCCCTTCTCCCCGGTCTGGGTGACGATCACATCCCGCAGCTCGCGCCGGGCGACCTCATCCAGGATCGCCCGCAGGGTCTGCCGGGCCCCGGCCGCGATGCCCGAGGTTCCCATCCCCACAACGACCTTGACCCGAGTGGCTCCACCCCGGAGACGGAGCTCGGCCTCCGCCCGTTCTCGGATCTTCCTTAGCTCATCGAGCTTCATCGCTCCTCCTTCAGCCCCGCAGCGTCCATACCTTCCCGAAGGCTCTGCTCCAAAAAAGAAAGCACCTCGGGGTGGGTCAGGGGGATGTCCCCGATGCGCTCACGGATCTCGTGCGTGCACAGCCGCCACGTCGTCTGATCATCGCTGAGCTCAACCGTAAACTCAACCCCGGGACTCGTGGCGATGAGGGGAACGAGCGTCCCCACGAGGTCCCCCAGCGGAGGGCGATCGGGGTGGTCCCAGCCGAACCGCGCGACAACCCTGGTCCCCCGTTCGGGTCGCGGCTCCACGCAGCATGCCCCTCCCGTCCCCTCGGCGGTCTGGACGAGCAGGGGGAGGCCAAGGCCGATCTGAGCGCGGGGTTTCGTCGTGAAGAACGGGTCCGTGGCGCGGGCTCGCTGCGCCTCCGACATGCCAGACCCGTCATCGGAGACTTCGATCTGAAGAGCATCCCCTTTTCGGGCGACCGCAACGGTGATGTGGCGCGCCCCCGCCCGGAGGGAGTTCTCCACCAGGTCGGCCACGTGCATCGCCAGGTCCTCGATCACCCGCTGCCCTCTCGGATCTGGCGCAGGATCCGCTTCGTCTTCTTCGCGTCAAGTTTCCCGTGCACCTCTTCGTCCACCATCATCACCGGCGCAAGACCGCATGCACCCAGGCACCGCACCCCTTCCACCGTGAACAGGCCATCGGCCGAGGTCTGCCCCAGCCCCACGCCCAGTTCTTCGCGAATCGCCTTGAGGATGTGTTCCACGCCCCGCACATGGCACGCCGTCCCCAGGCACAGACGAAGGGTATGCCTGCCCACCGGCGAGGTGCGGAAGAAGTGGTAGAACGTGATCACACCCCGAACCTGGGACAGCGGAACGCCCAGTGCACGCGCCACCGCGGCTTGCGCCTCCGGAGGGATGTACCCCAGTTCACTCTGAACGCGGTGTAGGGCCTGGATGAGCTCCGATGGCCTTCCAGCGTAGGGCTCGGTCAGTCTGGCCAGCTGGGCTTCGGTCGCTGCAGTCAACACTCCTCCTTTGTCTCTTGGCTTGGCCGTACCGCTCGGCCGCCGGCGTTCTGCACGGCCCTCCGCAGCTCGGCAAGCGATGGCTCTGCACACAGCAGCTCCGTCCACGCCCGGCCGATCTCGGTGGGATAGTGGGCGTCGGAGCCACGCAGGATCGCCCGCCCCTGCAGTTCAGGCCAGGCACGCACAGCGTCCGCGAGCCGGGTCCATGGCGCGATCTCCACGGCTTCTGGCCAGCTCCCGTCAGGAAGCAGCCCGAGCACGGCCAGGAGTCCCCCCGGGAGCCGATCGACATGAGCGGGGACGGCCATCCCTCCGCGGTCCTCGACCCGTCGCACCACCTCCGACAGGGAGAGCGCCACCGGAGTCAGAAGGAGCCGCTCGACCCGCCGCACGATCTCTCCGTCCTCGTCCACCACAACCTGATCGCCAAACAGATCCGGATCGCACGGGATGTCGGGGAGGCTCTGCTGCAACTCCTGTTCGAGCTGGAACGCGTGTTCCTCGTCCGCGAACACCGCCAGAACCTCGACTTCCTCTGCAGTCTGTATTTCCATTCCCAGCAAGACGACGGGTTCCCCCCCGGCAGCACGCCGCACGTACCGGCCGTTCTCGGCGGCATTGTGGTCGCACACTGCAATGAGATCAAGTCGAGCCCGTCGCGCCTCGGCAACGATGCGCGCCGGCGACATCTCCAGGCTGGCGCACGGGGACAGCGTGGAGTGAATGTGGAGATCGGCGCGCCACCACCTCATGGGTAGAGGACGCGGTGCAGTCGTCCCGCGACCTCGAACGCCGCCGCGGGCGTCACAAGGAGGTTGACCCCCTCCGCCTCGGCTCGGGTGATCACGTCGGAGCTGGGGCGCAGACCGCGGGCGAACACGATTCCCGCTACGCCTCGCAGCTTCCCCACGGCCACCACGTTCAGGTGGCGCTGGTGCGTGATCCACAGATCGCCAGGTTGGGCATGAGCAAGGACGTCCGACAAGAGGTCGGAGCAGTAGCCACCCCGCACCTCTCGACCCAGATCGGGGGCGGCCAGTGGCTCCAATCCCAGGATCTCGACAATGGCCTGTAGCTGCATCCTACCTCCTCACAAGAACGGAATCCCGCGGAGGATGGTCGCTCGAACGACGGTTCCCTTGCCCACGCGCGATCGGATCTTGAACAAATCGGAGTTCTGCTCCATGTTGCTGATCCCCAACCCTGCCCCGAACCCCAGCTCGCGGGCCCAGTCGGGGGCGGTGGAGTAGCCGGGTTGGCTCGCGAGTTCAACATCGGCGATGCCCGGCCCGTCGTCAGAGAACAGGAGTTCGACCCGATCCTCTCGGACAAGGAGAACGATCCGCCCCCCGTTCGAGTAGAGCACGAGGTTCATCTCGCCCTCAAAGCAGATGATGCTCGCGCGAAGGACAACATCAGGGCTGACCCCCAGTGCGAGGAGCTCGCGGCGGACCTCGGTAGAGACCGTGCCCGCCCGTTCGAGATCACGGGCCGCCACTGGGTAGATCCGCCTAAGGACGAGGCGCGTCCGGGGACCCATCGTCAAGGGGCATCCTCTTGCGCTGCGCAGCCTCGACTCCCGCCTGGTAGAGAATGCCGCAGGCCTCGAACATGATCCGGCGGGTGGCGAGGAGGGGGATGCCGGTTCCAACCGCGTACGCAACCGTCGCCGCCGCCGGCACCTTCCCCCGCACAAACAGCACCGCGCACATGTTCATGACCTCGGCGACCCGGACCACCTGGGGGGTGATCATCCCGGTGATCAGGAGAACACCCTCATCCTGCACCATCGCCAGGACGTCCGACAGAAGATCCGCCGCGAAGGCGCTGGTTACCTCCCGCTCGGCCTGATCCGCTCCCGTTACGAACCGTGCGTCGACGAGCTCAGCGATCTCTCGCAGCTTCACGTCTCCCCCTCACGATCCGAACTTCGGGCCGAGGTCGCAGTACCCGAGGAGCTGCGGCACAAGACGCCCCGAGAACCTCCCCAACCCTCCCCGACCCGCGGCCCGCTCGCCGAACTGCCGGCACGGGTCAGGCGGGACTGCCGGCCCGACGAACAAGACCGGAACCGGATCGGCCGTGTGTTCCTTGACGCGGGGAGGCGTGGTGTGGTCACCGGACACACACAGGTGCACCTCGCTCCACGCCAGCGAGTCGGCGAGTAAGGCGAAGAACTCCTGATCCACACGTTCGATGAACGCCCGTTTGGCGGGGGCGTCTCCGTCGTGGGCGGCATTGTCCGTACCCTTGATGTGCGCGAACACGAAGTCGGCCCTTTCGATCGCGGAGACCACAGCGCGAGCCTTTGCCCCGAGGTCGGTCTTGAGGTCGCCCGTTGCTCCCGACACATCCAGCACACTCAGTCCGGCGAGCTTCGCCACCCCCTTGTACAAGGCCCCGCCCGCCACGCACGCGCCGCGGATCCCGTACTCCGCGGTGATCGGGCGGAGGTGAGGCATCACCGCCGCCCCGCGAAGGAGGACCGCGTTCGCCGGCCGCTCCCCCCGGCGGACCCGTTCCAGGTTGAGCGGGTGGTCGGAGAGCACCTCGTGGGCCCGCTGGGTGAACAGGTTGACCGCGTCCGCCGTCCTCTGGCCTGTCGGGTCGAGAGGCCGACAGCGCTCCACGGGCCGTCCTTCCTTGCGGGGGTCGGTATCGGACACCGCAGCTGATGCGCCAGGACCCCGCAGGAGGAGCGCCCCTCGGTGCTCGGTTGATGCCCGGAACTGAACCTCGACACCGAACTCCCGAAGGTCGATCTCGGCGATCGCCCGCTCCAGGGGCTTCCCATCCGCCAGTCGGCCAGCGCGGCGGTCGATGACGACGAGCTCCCCACTGCGCGGCTCGACCGTTGCGAAGTTGGCCCGGAAACAGACATCGCCGCCCCGAACGTCAAGGCCAATCCCCAGAGCCTCGAACGCTCCCCGGCCCGTGTACACCCGGAACGGATCGTAGCCGAAGATCGACAGGTGCGAGGTGTCCGAGCCAGGGCGCACACCGGGGGCCACGGGGTCCATCAGCCCGAGCGCCCCACGACCGGCAAGATCGTCAAGCACGGGGGTGACCGCACGCTCCAGACAAGTCGCCCCGTCAAGATCGGTGGGTCGCCCCCCTAGCCCATCGAGGATCACCAGAATGCCCGGCATGCGGATCTCCTCCTCCCCCTGCCACGGCGCACGATCAGCGTGCTCCTCTTCCCAGGTGCTATTTCCCCTCGATCTGACTCATCAGGTTCAGGGCGAGGATCTTCGCGTACCCGTTCTCCAGCGCGTCAACACCGATCGGGGCATCGATCACGATCTGCAGCTCCCGCCGCGCTTCAGCCCACTTCTCGGCGGGCATCAGGTAGTACTGCACGTAGAACACGCGGTTCTCCAGGTAGTCCGGATAGGAGGCGACCGCCTCTTCCATCAGAGCTCGCACCTTCTCGGGGTCCTTGCTGAACGGGTGCTCTGCCCAGTACCCCGCAAGCGCCCGCAGCGGCCCGCCGGAGATGTATCCCCGATCCAACTCGATGCACCGCTCCATCAACGCCATGAGCTTCTTGTCGTCGCCCCGCAGCGCCGCGGCGAGGAGCCCGACGGCCCCGCCCAACTGGACCTTGCGCGCCCAGTTCGAGTACGTCCAGAACAGCGCGGCCACGTCCGACGATACCTTGACCGCCTCGACGAACCCCTTCTCCCGTTCGACGCGCACGAACTCCGGGTTTGTCCGCAGGGAGCGCTCGCCGTACTCCTGGCCCTTGGTGTGAACCGCGGACTTCTCCTTGTCGGGGAGGAAGACATCGGCGAGGGTGTAGTAGCACCGGGACAGCATGTTGAGGGCGTGAACGTAGTTCTCGTCCTGGGCAAGCGCTTGCTCGTAGAGAGCAATCGCCCGTTCCAGTTTGGCTTGGAGCTCGGGGGCATCGGTCAGCGTGTACTGCGTGACCCAAACCTCGTCAAACAACGCGTCTCCCTGAGCCGCAAGCTCGGCGGAGGTCTGACCCAACGCCGGGGTTGCCAACAGCGCGAGCACACACACGATCAACGCTCTTCGACCGGACATCACTCCGCACCACCTCCGCAATGGTTTCCGGTACTATACAGACCGGGCACGGATCGAGCAACACGCTTCTGTGGATCGGATCGCGAGCTGGGGGTATAGTACGCAGCCGAAACGCCCAAAAAGGAGGTGCCAATGGCGGTCAGAGTCGATCAGGATCTTTGTACGGGATGCGGACTGTGTGCGCAGGTATGCCCTGACGTGTTCGAGGTTGGCGACGACGGGTACGCTCATGTGATCAAGGGGGCCAACACGTCGATCTCCTGCGTGGACGAGGCCGTTGACCAGTGCCCGGTTGGGGCCATCAGCAAGTAGGAACGGGATAGGGCAGGCCCGTCAGCGGCGCCTGCCCGTTCTCCCATGAAACGTCTCGGGCTGGCGTTGAGCGCTGGTGGCCCGCGCGGGATCGCCCACCTCGGGGTCCTCCGCCTTCTTTGTGAGGCCCAGATTCCAGTCCACGCCATCGCCGGCGCAAGCGTCGGGTCCTACGTGGGCGGGCTGTTTGCCGCCGGCGTCCCGCTGGAGCAGATCGGGCAGTTCTGGGACGAGATGGGATTCCTCAAGACGGCTCGCTTTCTCCTGCCCACGTTCCCCTGGCGCGGGTGGAGCTCGGGGATTGAGCTGCAGCGGGCTCTCGTTGGTATCGTCGGCGAACGTCGGATCGAAGATCTGTCGGTACCGTTCGCCGCAGTAGCCACTGATCTCCAGACCGGCCAACCGGTGGCGATCCGCCAAGGAAGGTTGGCCGACGCGATCCGTGCCTCGTTGTCCGTGCCGGGGTTGTTCGTCCCGGTGGACCTCGGAGGACGCACGCTGATCGACGGGGGCGTGGTCCATCCGTTGCCGGTCGATGTGGTGCGGGAGATGGGCGCGGAGGTCGTCGTTGCGGTGGACGTGCTGGTCCCCCCGGGGAAGAAGCGGTTGACCCACGTGACGGTGTTCACGGTCCTCTTCCAGATGGCAACGATCTTCCAGAAGCGGGTTGCCGAGCTCGAGGTAGCCGCCCTTCGCCCCGAGGTCCTCCTCTGCCCCGACTTCGGCGACGGGCCCCCCACGTACGTGTCGGTCGGCACAGGCGCCGAGGCAGGGTACCGTGCCGCTCAGGCGGCACTTCCGCGGATCCGCGCTCTGTGCACTTGAGCCCTCTATCGCCGCCGTTCGTGCGCGGCGGGCTGGTCCTCGCCCTTGGGGTGGTATCCCTATCGTGGGCGGCAATCCTCATCCGGCTGACCGCCGCCCCCGCTGTCACCGTGGCGGCGTGGCGGATGGCCCTGTCGGCAGCCGTGGTCCTCACCCTCCTCGGCGCACGGCGAACCCGTCTCCCGCCGCGTGGGATGGGGTTCGCGGTTGTCGCGGGGGCGTTTCTCGCGCTGCACTTCGTCCTCTGGATCGAGTCGCTTCGCCACACGACCGTGGCGAGCTCGGTCGCCCTCGTCACAACGAACCCGATCTTCGTGGGACTCCTGTCGGCCGTTGTTCTCGCCGAGCGCCCATCGCGAGTGCTGTGGCAGGGGATCGGTCTGTCCGTGATGGGGGGGCTGCTCATCGGGTGGGGCGACTTCGCGGTCGGCGGCACCGCGCTCTTGGGCGATGTGCTCGCCCTGCTCGGGGCGGTGGCGGCTTCGGCGTACCTCCTCATCGGACGGCGGGCGCGAAGCGAAGGCTCGTTTCTCCCCTACGTGGGCGTGGCTTACGGGACCGCCGCGGTGCTCCTCCTGGCGGGAGCAGCCGCAACCGGGCAGTTCGTCCCGGCCGGAGGCGAATGGCTCTGGATCGCACTGATGGCGCTCGGCCCTCAGCTCCTCGGTCATACAAGCGTGAACTGGGCCCTGCGGCGGTTCTCCGCATCGGCGGTGGCGGTGGCCATTCTCGGGGAGCCTGTCGGTGCCACGCTGTGGGCGTACGCGGTGTTTGGCGAGGTCCCGGGGCCGACCCAGGGGATCGGGATCGCCCTCGTCCTTCTGGGGATCGTTCGCGCCCTGCGCGGCCCGCGGCCGTACGCTACGATCGACCCATGAACACGGCGTCGGCCAACGACGCGGCCGGCCGCGGCCGGGAGAAGATCGCGTGGGTTCGGTCCCACATGCCGATCCTCGCCGCGCTGGAGGAGGAGCTCCGGCCCGCGCGGCCGTTCGCTGGGTTCCGGATCGCGTTGTCCATCCACCTCGAGGCGAAGACGGCGCGGCTCGCGCTCGCCCTAAAGGAGCTCGGGGCCGAGGTCGCGGTGGCGAGCTCAAACCCCCTGTCGGCGAAGGACGACGTCGTGGCGGCGTTGAGCGGTGAGGTCGCCACCCACGCTCGGTACGGAGCGAGCGAGGCGGAGTACACCGCTTTCCTCGAGAGGGTCCTCGCGATTCGGCCCCACCTCGTGCTCGACGACGGGGGCGACCTGTGCGCCCTCCTCCACGGCGCGCGACACGACCTCGGGGCCGACGTGATCGGGGCGTGCGAGGAGACAACGACCGGTCTCGTTCGGCTGAGGCAGCTGGCCCGCGACGGGCGGCTCTTGTTCCCGGTGGTGGCAGTGAACGACGCACGGATGAAGCACCTCTTCGACAACCGCCATGGCACCGGGCAGTCGGTGTGGGACGCGATCATGCGCGCCACGAACCTTCTCGTGGCTGGGAAGCGGGTCCTCGTCGTCGGGTACGGTTCGTGCGGCCGGGGGATCGCCGATCGGGCGCGGGGCCTGGGGGCCCATGTGACGGTGGCCGAGGTGGACCCGGTGCGGGCCGCGGAGGCTCTCCTCGAGGGGTTCCCCGTTTCTACCGTCCACGCCGCGATCCCCAGCGCCGAGTTCGTGATCACGGCCACCGGATGCATCGGAGCGGTAACGTTCGATGACCTCTGCGCAGCCCCGGATGGGGCAATCCTCGCCAACGCCGGACACTTCGACGTCGAGATCGATGTCCAGTCGCTGCGAGCCCGGGCCGCGGGGCGGCGTGTCCGCGACCACGTCGAGGAGTTCACGTTGCCCAACGGGAACAGGGTGCACCTGCTCGCGGAGGGACGCCTGGTGAACCTCGTCGCCGGCGACGGCCACCCCGCCGAGATCATGGACCTTTCGTTTGCCGTGCAGCTCCTGTCCCTGCTGTGGCTCGCGCGGAGCGGGCGGGGGTTCGCCCCCGGGGTGTACCCCGTCCCGGCCGAGGTCGACGAGGAGGTGGCCCGGCGGTTCCTGGGAAGCCGCGGAGTACGAATCGATACCCTCACCCCCGACCAGCGGGCGTACCTCGGGCTGTGCGGGCGGGGGCCTACCTTTTCCCCCAGTCCGTGAGCTCAATCCGATAGCGCAGGACGACCGAGTGGAGGTGTGTCACTTCGCCTTCGGCGTGTACCCACCCCTGCACCTCACTGCTCCACCAAGCCGTCCCATGGTGCTCCCCCGACCAGCCTTCAGCTTCGTAGTCCACCCGGCAGGTTTCCCGGAACTCCCCGGCCGGCGTGGGAATGCCATCACCCCAGTCCACGGCGAGTGCCACCCGCTCTCGGAGGAGCGCGCCCTCCCCTCCTGGGAGCACCCGCGTCTGTACCGCCGAACCGTCTGGGTCTCGGACAATCCCTACGGTGGCTGCGGCAAGGACGAGATGGGGGAGAACCTGGTTCGTCACGAACAGAACGGGGAGGGGCCATCGCGCGATCGAGACTGAGGGCGCGACCTGCCAGAAGGTGAGTGGTTCGGTGCGCCGCTCCCATGGTGTGTCGAGAACAGCTTCGAGAGACCAGCCTTGGAACAAGCCTTCAGGACAGGTCGGACAGGGGGAACCTTCTACCCTCTGGCCTGTCTGGATCGTCAGGGTGAACTCATGCGTAGAGACCGTCCACGGATTGAGGTAGTCTGTCGCTTCAACCCGGTAGGTCCAATACATCCCCTCGGCCAGGTCCTCTGTCAGCGGGCAGCCGAAGACGGCTCCTCCGAGGGCAACTGCAAGCAGCGTGGGAAGAACGCCTCGCATCGCCGGCCTCCTAGGTTGGGAAAGGCAATTGGGCAGCAGCCTCTTCGAACTCAACCGGTGGCTCGATCCGCATCGGCCGATCACCACAGATCCAACACCGATAGGAGAAGCACGTCCACTGTGGGCACGTGCCGCAGAAGCTGCAATCGCACTCACAGAACATGGGCTGGGGCTGCGTCAAGCACCACGCCACGAAAGCGGCGCAACCGATCCAGCACAGCGAGGCACACGGCTCGCAGGGCAGATCGTCGTACCCGCAATCCCAGCACGTCCGCCATCCGCACTCTGGTGGTCAGATCTGAGCGAACGCCGGGACCAGTCCCACCATGGCCGCGAGGGCCACCGCGACCGGCTGCATCCACCTTGACACTCCGATCACCCCGTGATGAGTATAGCTTAAATTGTACCCCCGGTCAAGTCCTTCGCTCGCGATGGTGGGGGTCCGTCAGTGATCGCCGGGTCTGATCGGGACGAGAACGTAGCCCATGTCGAGGTCGCCGAAGCGGCGGCAGCCGGCCTCGCCCCAGTACCAGAGGTGGAGGGCGATGTAGGCGCAGACCAGGGCATCGAGGAGGTCCTCGACCGCCTTGAGGGCCCGACCGCGGAGGCCCTCGGGGTCGAGGGTCGCCAGCAATGGTTCGGCGTCGAGGGACGGCTCGGACTCCGCAAGTGTCCCCAGGAGACCGCGTAACCGACGGAGCTCCGCCCACCGGGAGGCCAGGGTTCGTCCGGGGCGGGCCTTGTACTTGAGCGTCTTCTCGAGCCCAAACAGCTCGACGGTCGCTGGGTGGGGGTAGACCTCGACAACCTGCCGTGCCTCCGTCCTGCGGGGCACACTCGGTCCAAGGCCGAACCCGAGCGTACCCAGGCAAGAAGCGAGCGTCTCGCCCCGCACCTCGGGGCCGAGACGGGCGCGGTTGGCCGGGTAGGCGCCGGCCTCCTGGCGGCGGTAGGCACGGGAGAGGGCCCGGTCGCACGGCCGCGCTCCCCCGTCGTTGGGGACGATGAGCGGGGCATCGATCGCCACCAGAGCGTTCCCGCGTCCCACCCCCCGCCCGATGAATGAGAGGATCGCCTCGTCGTCTCCGAGCGCGCCTTCCCACACGCGGGGCCGGCCGACCGCACCATCCCCATCCAGGACCACGGCCGCGGTGGGATTCCGGCGTGACCAGGCCAGATCGACGCCGACGAACCGCACGGACTACGGGATCTCGGGCGACGCCTCGAGAATCGAAAGCCTGTACTGGCCGCTCCCGCTGCGGAGGGAGATGCGGATGAACAGCCGGCATACCCCGTCCAGGAAGCACTCCTCGGCCAGGGGGGCGCAGTCCACACCGGGGTAGCAGGGGACACGCGTGACCGACGGTCTCGACACGTTCAAGCACTCGGTAAGGACGTCACCGCAGGGATCGTGAATCAGGAACACGTCAACCACCAGGTTGCCCGGATCGAGCCACACAAGGAACGCGTCACCGTAGGACGCCTGGATCCTGTACCAGTCCTGGAAGTCACCCTCGCCGAGCGATCCCACGTAGTGGCCAGGCCGGAGGAGCACCGCATCTTCTCCTGGCCCGAACGACTCCGGTAGGGTCTGCCGGGGGACCGTGGCCAGGTCAAGCCCGGGGATCAAACAGTCCGCAGGCACGTCCTCCACCCGGCACAGAAAGTCAGGCCCCGCACTGCACGTCGGTTCTGGAGGTTGCGGCGTGGGCAGCGGGGGAGGCGGTGGGGGCGGGGTGGGCAGAGTCGGTAGCGGAACAGGCGTTACAGCGACCGGCCGCGCGCCGAAGGTCAGGCTACCCCACGAGAAACCAACGTGCGGATCACAGCCCAGCACCCGCTGCGCGATGATCACGAGCTCAGGCCCAGTGGGGAAGATCCGGGTCTCGCCGCGGACCGGGTACGCGATGAGACACTCGGCTCCGGGAGCCGCCACATTGCGCAACCAGAGGTCGGCTCGCTGCCAGTACCGATCTCCCGGCGACTGGTAGTAGAGGCGCACGAGCACGTCCCGCCCCACGTAGCAGGTAGCGCAGATGTCGTTCGCCACTCCCTCCACCACGAGGGGGAGGGCTCCACCCACAGGGACGTTCGAGAACCGCCACGTCGCGGTGTCCGTGAGGCGGGCGTTCGACAGCCAACACACGTCCCCGCGATTCTCACCAGAACAGACAAACGAATTGGCCTCCATTCCCCAGCCCGGGGAAGACAGCATGAGGAGAACGACGCTGAACGCTGCCCAGGCAACCCGTGTCACACCCCAACACCCCCTTGTGGACCTCCAGTCATTGTAGGGTGGAACAGGGGCAGACGACAAGTGATCGACGTCACACCGGAGTCCTCAACGAGGTCTCTGGGCCAGCGCTTGCCACAGCGCCGTGTAGTCGGACCTTGGATTCCAGAAGAGATAGCCGTCTGCCCCGGCGTCCTCCACAGCGCGAATCTGGGCAGCGATGTACGCCGGGAGGGTCATCCCACTGGGGAGCGCCATGTCGAAGGCCTGCAGATAGGGGCGAACGGCAATCGACGCTCGCCCCACCGCGTCGCGCGTCGCCTGAAGAACCGTCCGGTACGGGTCATCCTTGAACGCCTGCTCCACGTAGTGGGATGGGTAGACCATTGGCGACACAGCGTCCACCCATTGGGCGATACCCTCCAGATGCTGTCCGATGGGGTCGATGCGGCGGGCGTTCCAGGGAAACGTCACCCGCCCGTACACATCCGCCGAGATGGGGAGGGTCAAGCGCTCTCCCGCTCGCGCCAGAAACGCCTCCACCGCCTGACAGCGCTCGGTGTAGTCGGGGCCGATCGGCCCGTCGTCTGGAAACCGGATGTAGTCGAACTGGATCTCGTCGAACCCGGCGCGTTCGACCTCGGCAGCGAGGTCGAGGTTGTACGAGGTCGCCGCTGACACCGTCGGGAGCACCCACGGGGCGCTCGAGACCCCCAGATACCGAGCGAGGAAGGGATCGTAGAACACCACCAGGCGGGCGATGATGTAGAGCCCGCGCGCGTGCACTGCCCCCACGAGGGCCGACAGGTCGAGCAACCGCTTGACCGCCCCGATCTCGCGCGCCAGCGGGACGTCGGACGCGTAGCACACCTCGCCGTGGTTGTTCTTCACATCCACCACCACGGTGTCCAGCCCGTGTCGGACCAGGTTGTCCAGGACGTCCTCGAACAAGGCGCCTTGGCTTGCGGCGTAGGCAGTGAGGTACACCCCACGTCGGTCATGGACCGACAACCGGGGAGCAGGGGAACTGGGCGAGCTGAGGACTGCGGCGGTCGGGGCGTGCCCCAGCCACGCGATGCCCACCAAGCCGGCCACGAGGGAGAACAACGCGAATCGGTACCTGACGTTCATGGGGAAGGCCACAGTAGCGGGCGGGCGACGCTCGCAGAGGGACCTCGGTCCTCTCGACCGAGGGTGTTGTGTCCGTTGGCTGACGGGCTACCATCCCTCCATGTCCGGGCGGTGGGTGCTTGCGGGTCGTGTGGTCCCCGCCTGGGGATTCCTGTTCGACAAGGATGGCACCCTCCTCACCTTCGCCCACTGGCGGGCGGTGATGGAGGAGCGCGCACGCCGACTGGCCGAGGAGCTGAACCTGAGCGAGCCCCAGCGGCAGGCGTTGGCGCGATGGATGGGGGGAAGTTCGGACCACGGACAGGATGAGAGCTGGGGGCTCATCCCTCTTCCCCGCCCCGATGCCGAGCAGGCGGTGGCCGAACGGCTTGCCACCGTGCTCGGGCTCGATCGCCCGACCCTCCACGCTCGCGTAGCGCGGGTGTTCCGCGAGGTCGACCGTGACTTCCCCTTCGAGCATCATCTTCAGCCAACCCCAGGCGCCGAGGCGTGCCTGCGGGCGATCCGCCGTGGTGGGGGCCGGTCCGCGGTTGTCACCCATGACGTTCCGTCCGCGGCCGGCCGCCATCTGGCCGCACTGGGGTGGGACCACCTCGTGGACGTGGTGATCGGACTGGACGGGACCATGGAGCGCAAGCCAAGCCCTCAACCCCTGCTTGCGGCGTGTCGTGCGTTGGGCGTGCCTCCGGAGGAGACGGTGATGGTAGGGGACACCGTGACCGATCTCGTTGCCGGACGCGGAGCGGGGTGCGCACTCACGGTGGGCGTGCTCACCGGACTCGATCCGCGTGAGAAACTGGCTCCTCATGCGGACATCGTGGCTCCCGACCTCGCCACCCTCGGGCTGGCGCGTGCCGACTGAACCGACCCGGCCGAGGGGGACAGGAGCACCGCTGTCCTGGTGGGCCCGCCTGGACTCGAACCAGGGACCTCGCGCTTATCAGGCGCGCGCTCTAACCACCTGAGCTACGGACCCGGAGGGCTGGATCTTAGCCGCACGCATCTAGGCCCTCAACCGGACGCCATCGGCCGCACATCGACGGGGGAGCCGAACGGAGCAACGCTTGTGGGCACGATGCGGGAATGCTATGATCCTCAACGATCCGAGCGAACAGGAGGGAACCCGATGACCAAGAGCGTAGCCGAGATGTTGAGGGACGTTCCGTTGTTCTCGTCGTTCACCGACAAGCACCTCCAAGCGGTCGCCAAAACCGCCAAGGAGACGGAATTCGAGGCCGGCAAGCCGATTGTGAAGGAAGGCGATCGAAGCAAGGTCGGCTTCTTCCTCATCCTTGAGGGGCAGGTCGAGGTGCGCAAGGGCGGCAAGGTTCTGTCTCGTCTCGGGTCCGGCCAGTTCTTCGGCGAAATGGCCGTGCTCGACGGCCAACCCCGCTCAGCCGATGTGGTCGCGGTTGCCCCCACGAAGTGCCTTGTCCTCGCAAGCTGGGACATCAAGGCCCTGATCACAACCTACCCCGACATCGCCCTCGAGATCATCGGGGAACTCACGCGGCGTCTGCGCCAGACGAGCATGGCGCTCTCCGAGTAGGCCCCGGCAACAGGGGGAACCGCAGTACGCCCACCGCGTCAGGTCGATGGGCCTGTCGCGGGGTGCCGAGCGCTAGATCGGAACTGGGGTCTCCCGTTGGAGATCGGCAGCGAAGCCCTGTTCGAGGTGCGCGAGCCGGACCAAGAACGCGGCAAGGATCACCGCGAAGTGGCACATCACCGACGGCAGCGCGCCATCAGAGGCTGGCAGGAGCTGCGCCGTGATCACCGCCGGCCCGAGAAAGGCCAGGGAACCCGTTAGCACCAGCCTCGCCAGGCGCCCGTTGTGGGGATCCCGTGGCCGTGCCGCCCCGTATCCCGAGAACACGACCAGGCCCAGGAGACCCGTCCAGTAGAATCCAGAGTAGGCCAGGAAACCAGGGGTCGGATGGCTGTACCGGGCGTAGACCGCCTCACAGACCGAGAGCCGGGCGAAGCTCGGATCAAACCCAATCCAGAACTGGATCACAACAGCACAGGTGAGCATCGCAGCGGCGAAGCCGCGGGCTACACCTGCCCCGGCACCGAGCAGAAACGACACCAGAAGAACCCCCAGCGGGGGGAGCCACGTTACAACCATGAACGCGAGCCGGGGAAGAAAGCTGGAACCAGGCGCGATCGAGCACAGCGTCGCCTCCACGATCTGGTAGGCTGCAAGGAACAGCAGAAGCGCTGTCGTGACGAACAGGACCGGCCTCCGCCCTTGACCCCTCAGCACCCACGCCGCAGCACCCAGCTCGAACCCGGCGGTCGCGACCGCCAACGCGGGCGAATACATCACGCGAACCTCCTTTGGACAACGTGCGGTCTTGGCCTTCCGCGCCCGACCCAGCGTGTTCTTGCCGACATCGCCCCTCAGGCCGCGATGCAGCGTAGGGAGGTCTGCGGTCGGCTCAAGAACTCACATCCCCTCGCCGTGACCAGCACATCTTCCTCGAGGCCAACCGGCCCGTAGCGGACGGTCGGCACGTGGAGCTCAAGGGTGAACACGTTTGCCTCCTCCACGACGCCGAACGGCGCATCGCCGTAGCGCTCCCACGGCGGGCCGAGGAGAGTGCCACCGTCGTGGGCGAACCGCCCGATCTGGTGGCCCAGCGCGTGCGCGAACGGGGGGTACCCGCGGGCAACAACGTGAGCGCGGGCCACAGCGTCCACGTCCACGCCGCGCACGCCGGGGCGGAGGAAATCCGCGGCAACGGCGATTGCATCCCGAACCGTGGCAAAGGCGCGAGCAACCTCGTCCGGTACTTCATCGACCTCACCGAAGAAGTACATCCGCTGGAGATCGGCGCTGTATCCCTCCGCTTGGACGCCGAAGTCGAGGTGGAGAAGATGGCCCCGCTTGGTGCGGTTCTCGGAGGGCGCCCCGTGCCCAAACGCCTTCTCTGGACCCGCGTCCACGGCTGGATTCGACGCCGGCTGCCACGCAAAGCCCACACCGAGCTCTCCCATCCGCCGGTGCACGAACGCTTGGATCTCCCGTTCGGTCTGGCCCACCGCTAGGAAGCCCTCGAGCTCGGCGAGGATCCCCTCGGTCAGTCGGACGGCGCGGCGAATCCGCTCCTGCTCGAGCGGGCTCTTGCGGCCCCGGAATCGTGCGATCACGCGCTCGGCGCTCACCAGGCGGGCCGCGTGTGAGGTTGGAGCAAGGAGATCAAGGAGCAACGCCTTCATCCCCGCGGTCAGGCCGTCGGCGCCCACGTCGCTCTTGCTCTCGTTGATGCCGATCGTTCGGGGAGCGATCCGGTCCAGCTCCGCCTGCAGGAGCGCAGCGATCCCCTCGGTGTAGGGGACGACGCGATCGTACAGGTCGGCCGGGATCACCGCGGCGTCGAACGACCCGACGATCGCCACCCGCTCCCCGGTCGCCGTGAACAGGAGCGCCGATGGCCACACGAGGTCCGCCCCAAGGACGAGAGGGAGAACGGGGTCGGGGGTGTGGACCGTCTCCCGAACCCAGACCAGCCAGACGTCCATTCCTGTCTCGGCAAGGATCGCCGGAAGCTGAGCGAGCTTCTCCTCCTGCAAACGGTTGTCCCCGCAGGTGTCCATGGGGCAGAGTGTACGGAGCGGGCGGGCGCGAGGCCCGGCCTCAGCCGTCGCCGATCGGGGGAACGGGGTGGAGGAAGTGCTGGAACTCGATCCGGCGCCCGTCGGGATCGGTCCCGAAGAAGTGGTAGATGCGGTACCGGGGGTTCTCCACCGGTGTGGAGGTGGCGACGTCGGCGAGCTGGCGGTACATCCCGTCCACATCCGCCCGGTGCGGGTAGAAGAAGGTGAGGAGCACATCGCGGTCCGGAGTCGGCTGCCGGTGGAACCCCACCAGCATGTTCCCATGGCGGAGGATCGTGATCTCCGGCTGCTCCAACCAGACCACCATCCCCACGCGCCGTATGTAGAACTCTCGCACCGCTTCGAACTGGGCTGTCCTGAGGAAAACGATGCCCGCCATGTTCCCAGTCTAGCCTGTAGCGCGAAGGGCCACCAGGGCCGACCGCGTGGCCACCGCCCCCGGTCGTGGGAGATGGAGGGGAGCGTCAGCTCCTCACACCGAGGTGCGGCTTTGCCCCCCCCGCGAAGACACGCGCGGTGGGAGAGTTCCCACCGCGCGGATGAGCCTACAGGTTCCAGCTACCGACAGGAGCACTTGCGCTCCATCACCCTCCCCAACATCCGCCCTGCGACTCCCCGACCCGCGGGCATGGCCCCCCGGACGTCTGTCCGTCCGCCCATTCGCCCCCGCAGGAGAGCGAGCTGGTCCGGGGTGATCTTGCCATCAGCCATCGCTTCGGCGAACACTTCGCGCAGCGCCTGACGGGCCTCGATGCGATCCTTCATCAGTTGCGCCTGCTCGGCCGTGATCCGTCCCGCAGCTACGGCCTCATCGATCATTTCCAGTCGGGCCTTGGAGAACGCGGTCACGAGGTCGTCCACGCTCACGCCAAGGTTCGCCGCCACCTTCGCGAGGAGACCCTCCCGCGGAGAGGTCGCGCTGTCGGTGTCCGCCTGAGCGAACACCACGAATGCCACGGTCGTCGCGGCGACCACGGCCATCACAGCCATCACAATCGCCTTCGTTCGGTTGATCATTGCCGTCCTCCTTGTTGACATCTCGAGGTGTTGGTCCAAAGGGTGCCACCCAACGGTGGAGTACCCCGTGCGGTGTTGTGGCAGGACTGTGGAGGCCGGTGGACCCCGATGTAGAGGCGCTCCCTTCCGCCGCCCCCGCTTGCGCGGACCCACGTTCGTCCCCTGCAGGGCGCCGGCCGCACCTTCCTCCCCATCGGGCCGTGGTAGGATCGTCCCATGGACCCGGTCACCCTGTTCTACCGGTTCGGGCTGGCTCTCGTCATCGGCGGCTTGGTCGGCCTACAGCGGGAGTACGCGCAGGGAGAAGGACGGGGAGCGTTCGCCGGGGTCCGCACGTTCCCGCTGTTCGCCCTGGCCGGCGCAGGGGGGGCCCTGATCGCAGAGGCCCTCTCCCAGCCGTGGGCGTTCCTCGTCCTCCTGGCGGTGGTGGGACTGCTGATCGTCGTGTCACACGGGATCAGTGCCTGGCGGGGCGAGGTCGGGCTGACGACAGAGATGGCGGCCATTCTCACCTTCCTTGTCGGCGCACTCTGCTATTGGGGGATGATCGAGCTCGCCGCTGCGCTTGGGGTTACGGTCACCGTGCTCCTGTCCCTGAAGCTCGAGCTGCGCAGGTTCGCCCAGCAGCTCACCCAGGCTGACGTCCTGGCTGTCCTCAAGCTCGCCGTGATCACGGCGATCGTCCTCCCCCTCCTCCCGAACCGCACGTTCGGCGGAGCGCCATGGGATGCGTTCAACCCCCATCGCGTCTGGCTGATGGTGGTCCTGGTGTCCGGGGTCGGGTTCGCGGGGTACGTGCTCATGAAGCGGCTGGGACCCGGAAGGGGGATCAGCCTCACGGGGTTCATCGGTGGGCTCGTATCCAGCACCGCCGTCACACTGAGCTTCTCCCAGCGCGGGCGGCGAGAGCCGATGTTGGCTCAAGCCCTCGCCCTCGGAATCGTCGCCGCCTGGACCGTGATGTTCGCCCGGGTGCTGGTCGTGGTATCTGTGGTCAACCCCCAGCTCCTTCCGCGGATCGCCCCGCCGATCGTTACCGCGGGGCTAGTTGGACTGGCCTACTCTCTGGTTCTGTTGAGAGCCGCGCAGCGTGGCCAGGCCCCGGCGTTGAACGTCGGTGCGCCGTTCGAGCTGGGACCCGCCGTCCGGTTCGGAGTCCTCTACGCGGCGATCCTTCTTGCGGCGCGGGCCGCCCACCTGTACCTGGGAGACCTGGGGATCTACCTCTCGAGCATCGTGGCATCCGTAGCCAATGTGGATGCGATCACGCTCACCATGGCCGAACTCGGACGCGCCGGGGGGAGCGTGGACCCCGTCACGGCGGGCCGGGCGATCGTCATCGCCGCGATGACGAACACGCTCGTGAAGGGTGGGATGGTGGCAGCGCTCGGTGGTCACTCGTTGCGCAGGGCAATCGGGCCCGGGTTGGCGGCGATGCTCCTCGCTGGGGTCGGCCTCGCCTTCATCTTCTGACGCGAACCCCAGTGAGGACCGCTATAATGGTCCAATCCAAGAAGGAGGTCAGCGATGGAAAAGTGGGAATGCACGGTCTGCGGATGGATCTACGATCCCGCGAAAGGGGACCCTACCCAGGGCATCTCGCCCCGGACGGCGTTTGAGGACCTCCCCGAGGACTGGTTGTGCCCGGAGTGCGGTGCTCCGAAGGACATGTTTGAGCTTGTAGGCTAATGGCGTTCGTTGTCCTCGGCGGAGGACTGGCTGGAGTCACCGCAGCCAGGACCCTGCGGTCGCTCGATGGCGCGACGGCAATCACCATCGTCGAGGCTGAGCCCACCCCCTACTATCTGCGCCCTGGCCTGATCGAGGTCCTTGCAGGGCGCAAGACCCTCTCCGAGATCACCCCGTTTCCCCGGGCGTGGTTTGAACACCGGAGGATCGCCTACCGATCGGGGACGCCGGCGGTGGCGCTCCAGCCGGCCGCGCACCGGGTGCAGCTCGCGTCTGGCGAGGTCCTCACCTACGAACGGCTGTTGCTCGCTTGTGGGGCGGAGGCCGTTCAGCCCGATCTCCCTGGGGTGAGCGTGGGAGGCGTGTTCACCCTGCGTTCGGCGGCAGACGTCGAGCGGATTCGGACGCGTGCTGAGACCGTATCGGCTGCGGCGGTGATCGGGGGAGGATGGCTGGGGATCGAGGTCGCCCGCGCCCTCCACGATCTCGGCCTGGCGGTGGTTCTCCTCGAGCGGGGACCGTGGCTCCTCAACCGCCAGCTCGATGCCGGTGCGGCCCGCGTACTTCAGGAGATCCTCGTCGCTCAAGGGATCGGGGTCCGCGTCGGCGCGGCGTGCCAGACGATCGTGGGCTCCACAGAAGTCGAGGCGGTCCGCCTTGCCGATGGCGAGGAGATCGCAGCCGGGTTGGTCGTGATCTCCGCCGGGATCCGGCCCCGGGTCGGGCTGGCACTGGCCGCAGGCCTCCGCACGGGCCAGGGGGTGATCGTGGACGATCACCTCGCGACCTCCGACCCCGAGATCTTCGCCGCGGGCGACGTCGCGGAGTGGCGTGGCCGCATCTACGGGATCATCCCCGCGGCCCGCGAGCAAGGCGAACTGGCCGCCCGCAACATGGTCGAGCCGGGTCGCGCCACGTACTCCGGCACCTCGCCCACGAACAAGCTCAAGGTGGCGGGGGTGGACCTGCTCTGCCTGGGAAACACCCAGCCCCGGGGGGGGTCGCTTCGCGAGATGCGCCATGCCGACCCAAGCTCGGGCCGCTATGTGAAGTTCGTCCTGGGCGGAGATGGCGAGCTGGCCGGTGCGATTCTCCTCGGCGCCCCAGAGCTCGCCGGTCCAATCGAAGAGCTGGCACAGGCCGGCGTGCCCGCCGAAGACGACCTCCAACGCCTCCTCGCATCCTAGCCGGCGATCCGCACAGACCGACCGCTCGCTCCGCAGCGCACCCTGGCCCTCCCCCTCCCCGCAGACCCGATCTACGCGAGGGAGTGCCCGAGATGGACCATGCGTGTTGCCTCGCCGGCCGTCGCTCCCGTCCCGATCGCCGCGATCAGGCCGTCGAGGTCAACCACCCCCCGCCCGGCGAGGAACCCCAGGGCGAGGAGGGGGGCCGCCCGGCCGGGATCCCCCGAGGCGCTCATCTCGGCGGTCCGGATGAGGGGTCGGACCTCCGCCCGCACACCGTCCGGGACGTCGCGGAGCTCGATCTCCCCATCGAGGACGAGGAGCGCCCCCGGCGCGAGCCGCGGGAGGACCTCCGCCACGGCGGTGCGGTGCAGGACCACGGCCACGTCAGCCGTCTCGAGGTACGGGCAGCGGATCGGGCCCTCCGCGACCACGACCTCGGAGTGGACCGCGGTCCCCATCACCTCCGCCCCGTAGGCGTGGCGCAGCGCGACGTGCTTTCCCTGGCCAAACCACGCCCGGGCGAGGAGCCGACCGGCGAACACGATCCCCTGGCCCCCGACCCCGGAGATGAGGACGCCCTTCTCAGCCCCGTTCATCCCGTCCCCCCTTCGGGCGAAGCCCGGCCAGGGTCTCCACCAGCCCGGGCCGGTCCCGGTTCGTGTACTCGCCGACGGTGAACCGGTCCCCGGTCGCGTCTCGGTCGGCCTCCCCGAGGGGGACGCTCCACTCCTTGAGCCAGTTCAGGAACACGGCGGGCTCCATCTTGAGCCGCCCCCCGACCCGCGCCGGACACTGGGACAGGGCCTCCACGAACCGGAACCCCGTCTTCCCGAGCGCCGTGTGAAGCGCTTCCTCGAGCCGACGAGGGTGGGCGACCGTCCACCGCGCGGCGTAGTTCGCCCCGGCGGCGGCGACCACGGCAGCGGCGTCCATCGGCGCCTCCGGGTTCCCGTAGGGAGTGGTCGAGGTGGGGAGGCCGTGGGGCGTGGTCGGGCCGACCTGGCCCCCCGTCATCCCGTAGACAAGGTTGTTGACCATCACGACGACGATGTCCGCGTTGCGGCGCGCGGCGTGAACGAGGTGGTTCCCCCCGATCCCGGCGATGTCGCCGTCCCCACCGACGACGACCACGTTCAGGTCAGGGCGGCGCAGCTTGACCCCGATCGCGGTGGGGATCGCCCGTCCGTGGGCCACGTGGAGGCTGTCCGCCCGGAGGTGGGGGCTCGGGATCCACGCCGCGCACCCGATCCCGCTCACGAACGCGAACTTCCGGAGGTCGGCGTGCCCAGCGCGAGCGATCGCGCGGACGAGCGCGCCGAGGACCAACCCGTTCCCGCACCCCGGGCAGAACGGACCTGGCAAGACCTCCTCGCGGAGGTAGGCGTGCAGGGGGTGGTTCACGGCATCACCTCCCGCACGCGAGCCGCGATCTCCGACGGGAAGAGGGGGATCCCGCCCCCAACCTTGGACAGCCCGATCACCGGGCACGCGCCGGCCGCGATCCGCTCCACGTCGAGGACGAGCTGGCCCAGCGACAGCTCGGGGACGACGATCGCCCGCACCCGCTCCGCCAGCCGGCGGATCGGCTCCTCGGGAAGCGGCCACAGGGTCTTCGGGACGACCACGCCCAGCCGGATCCCCTGCGCAGCGACGAGCTCCCGTGCCGCCAGGGCCGCCCGGGCCACCGAGCCGTAGGCCACCACGCCCACCTCGGCATCGTCGGTCCCGTGCTCCTCGATCACGGCAAGCTCGTCGGCGTTCAGCCGCACCTTGTCCACAAGCCGCGTCGCGAGCGCCCGGTGGACGTCCGGGTCCGCGGTGAACCGCACCCCCCGGCCATCGTGGGTCGACCCGGTCATCAAGACCCCGTGGCCCTCCCCGAGGGCTGGCATCGGGGGGGTGACCCGGGGGTCCGGGGAGGCGAACGGCAGCCCCTCCCCCGTGTACCGTGGCCGCTCAACCCGTTCCACCGTCTCCGGCACGGCCACTCCTTCCCAGGTGTGGGCGACGAGCTCGTCCGAGAGGAGGACCACCGGCACCCGCAGCTTCTCCGCCGTGTTCACCGCCCGCACCGCGAGGTCGAAGCAGTCCTGGGCCGACGTCGGCGCGTACACGACGAGGTGCTGGTCGCCGTGCCGACCCCACCGCGCCTGCATGAGGTCCCCCTGGCCGGCCTTCGACGCCTGCCCCGTCCCGGGCCCGAGCCGCATCACGTCCACCACGACAAGCGGGGTCTCGGTCATGATCGCGATCCCCAACCCCTCCTGCATCAGCGAGAACCCGGGGCCGCTCGTGGCGGTGAGGGGGCGGCCGCCGGCCCACGAGGCGCCGATGAGCATGAACACGCTGGCGATTTCGTCTTCGGCCTGGAGGAACGTGCCCCCACGCTTGGGGAGCTCGCGGGCGAGGTGCTCCATGATCGCCGACGACGGGGTGATCGGGTACCCGGCGTAGAAGTCGACCCCCGCGGCGAGGGCCCCCTCGGCCACGGCGATGTTCCCCGACCACAGCTTGCGCGTTGCGCTCACGGTGGCCAAGGATAGCCGCTTCCCGCCGCTGGCGACAGAACGACGGGCCGACCCGCCCGAGGTCCCCCCGACGGAATCACGGGCCACAGATGACGCCTCACGGGCAGCAGTCCACGGACAACGGACTCCGGACAACGTAGCAGGATCGCAGCCGCCGCCCCGCGCCCGCGGGCCTCTACAGGAGCCCTATGCGGACGGCGACGATCATCCCCACCCCGAGCGCGAACATCACGAGCCCAGTGATGAAGTGGAACTTCCCCGCCTTCGCCTTCCGCCACCGCTCCGCGCGGGCCGTGGTCGTGAACCCGAAGTGCACCGCGAGCGCCAGGACGATGAGCGGCACGACGAACACGAAGTTGTAGAGGAGAAGCAACAGCGCCCCCTCCAGCCGCTCCGTGGTCTGGGAGAGAAGAGTGAGGATCGCCAGGTACGGACCCGACGTGCACGGGGCGAGGAACAGCGACTCCAAGGCCCCGATCACGAACGCCCCGGGGACGCTGGCCACGGACTCCGCGAGCTTCTTCGCCCGCGGCTTCCACCGCTCGGGGATCTCGATCGAGAACCAGCGACCGTACCACAGGAGGTCCTTCATCTGGAACAGCCCGATCAGGATCGCCAGCGAGGACACCGTGTACAGGAACGGAACACGGAACCCCCGCGCCCCCACCGTGACCCCGAGCAGGGTGTACACCGCGAATCCCATCGTGAAGTAGGTCACGTACGTCCCGGCGATGAACGCGAGCCCCGCCCAGAGCACCTTCATCCGCTTTCCGAGGACGATCAGCGTCCCCATGAGAAGGAGCATGAGGGCGAAGTCGCACGGGTTGAGCGAATCCAGGAGCGCAGCCCCGATCACGGCCCACAGGGTGAGCTGTTCCCGCAACCGAAGGCGCTCGAGGGGTGAGGCGGCCTCGTCTGCAACCGCGCGGGCAACGAGAGCATCGACCGTGCGCAGGTCGTCCTCGCCGAACGCGAACGGCCGGGGCGCCTCGCGGCGCACGTAGAGCGTGTCGCCCACCAAGGCGAGATCACCGACGAACAGGGCCGGCGGGTCCCCAGGAGCGTCCATCATCCGCTGCAGGCGCCCCACGGTGCGCCGGTCGTCGTCACGCGCCGGGTCGAGCCGGACCAGCCCAAGACCGGGATGCTGCGCCAGGAGGTCCTCCACCAGCCGCTCGTACGACCCGCTGGCGGGATCGGACGGGTCCAGGAACGCCACGAGGTCCGTCTTCGTCGCGGGCAGGCGGTCGTAGGGAGAGGCCGTGGGGACCTGGACAGCTCGGGCGACAGCCTCATCCAGGGCCAGCTCGAGGGCCAGACCCGTCAGGCGCACCGGCGACTCGCGCAGGCCGTAGAACGTGCTTCCGATCATCGCCACATCCCCGACGAACACCATCGGCACCGGGCCGAGCTCCGCACCGTACGCGGTGAGCAGCCGCTGGACGAGGCGACGTCCCTCCGAGGAGTGGACGTCGTACCGATCGATGCGCAGCGTCGGGTAGAGCGCGGCGAGGTCCTGGAGCAGGGCGTCGACCCGCGCGCAGTCCGTACAGCCGAGCTCGTAGACGTAGACGAGCTCGACCTGCGGGGGAAGGACTTCCGCCAGCGCCGATGCGCCAGCCGCGATCGCCAGCAGCCCGAGCGCCAACCCTGCTGCCCGCCCGCGCGTTCGTGTGGTGTTCATGAGCGCACCGCCTTCACCTTAGCCGGGGACTCCGGCTCGCGCAACGGCGCGAACCACACCGAGCCAGTCTTGGAGAGGATCATCCCACGTGGTCCACGGGCACCGTGCACGCGAAGGCGCGCACCGACCTTGGCCACGGCACGTGCGGTGAGGAGCAAAGGACGGGTGACGGGTCAAGGGCCAATCAGGCCGATCCACCCTCGTTGTCCCCTGTCCCCGCGGGGGACGAGACGCCAGGGCAACGGGCGTTCACTGGCCCTCATCCCCAACAAACCTGCCCTGCACGGATCACGGACCGCAAGGGGCGTACAATGGCGGCCGAGCCATGGAAAAGGGCGGGAGCCTCCTCATCCGCAACGCGCGGCTCGTGACCCCGGCCGGGGTGCGTGCGGGGGACTGCCTCATCCAAGACGGACGGATCGCAGCCGTGGGAGAGGTGAAGAACCCCGGGCGCGCCCCGGACCTGGATGCCGAAGGGCGGTACCTCGCGCCGGGGTTCCTCGACCTCCACGTCCACGGCGGGGCAGGGGCCGACTTCATGGACGGGGACCCCGACGCCGCGCGGGCGGTCGCACTCTTTCACGCCCAGCACGGGACGACCGGCCTCCTCGCTACGATCGTCCCGGGCCCCTTGGACCGGATGCGGAGGGCGATGGCGGCCGCGGCGGGAGTCCCGGGGATTCTGGGGATCCACCTCGAAGGGCCGTTCCTGAACCCCGAGAAAGCCGGCGCGCTTGATCCAGGGTGGTTCCTCCCGCCAGGCCGGGACGCGTTCCGAGAGCTCGTCGCCGGGTTCGAGCACGAGATCAAGGTCGTCACGTTCGCCCCCGAGCTTCCCGGCGCGCTCGACCTCGTCGCCGAGATCGAGGCGATCGGCGCCGTCCCCGCGATCGGCCACACCGCGGCCACGCACCAGGGAGCGGAACAGGCCTTCCAGCGCGGGGCGCGGCACGTAACCCACCTCGGGAACGCGATGACCGGGCTCCACCACCGCGCCCCCGGCTGCGTCGGCGCGGCGCTCCTTTCCGCCGCGTCGGTCGAACTCGTCTGCGACGGGGCCCACCTGCACCCCGTGTTCGTCCGCCTCGTGGTCGAGTTCCTCCGCGGGCGGGGGGAGCTCCACCGGCTGTGTCTGGTGACCGATGCTACCGCCGCGGCGGGGATGCCCGACGGCAACTACCGCCTGGGCGATCGCGAGGTCTGCCTGGAGCGCGGGGCAGTCCGCCTCGCCGACGGTACCCTCGCCGGCTCCGCCCTGACGCTGGACCAAGCCTTACGGAACGCGACCCGGTCTGCCAACTTGCCCCTGGAAGACGCCCTGGTCCTCGTCACCGCAAGTCCGGCGCAAGTCTTGGGGCTGGACGGCGTAATCGGGGCTCTCGCTGTGGGCGCTAGGGCTGACCTGGTCTTCCTCGACCCTGACCTCACAGTGTTGACCACTTTCCAGAGCGGTGAGATCGCCGCTACTGGCAGACAGATCAAGAGCAGATAGGAGCATCGAGCACGGTTGGCTGGCGGACAACGGAACCATGCCAGTTCACCTACTATGCTGCAGCCGCCGGGGTCAGATCTTGTTCCGTGCACGCTTGTTCCAAGGCGCAGAGACGCGGTATTCGCCAAGAAGTCTCGTGGCGGGTGAGCGGTGCGCATCCGTCACCCCAGCGAGAGCCGGGATCCAGAACTCAATCCCAAGACCGGTTACTTCCACGCCTCGTGTGGTACACAGAGTGCAGCGATAGGCGGATTCCTGAGGAGCAGGCTCTCTCTAGATTTCCGCCCAGTCGCGGCCGGTCTTGACCTCGACCGCGAGGGGCACACGAAGGTCAGCCACGCGCTCCATGATCGCCTTGACCTCGCGCGCCGCTCGGTCGGCGTCCTGTTCGTCGGCCTCGAACACGAGCTCGTCGTGGATCTGGAGGATCATCTCCGCCGGAAGCTCGCCCGCCCGCCACGCCGCGTGAAGACGGAGCATGGCGAGCTTGATGAGGTCCGCCGCCGACCCCTGAATCGGGGTGTTGATCGCGTTCCGCTCCTCGTACCCGCCCGCACCGGCCAGCGGGAGCGGCTCCCCCTTGAGGCTCACCGGCCGCCGCCGGCCGAGGAGGGTCCGCGCGTACCCCGTCTTCCGCGCCTCGGCGACGAGCTGCTCGAGAAACGGGCCGACCTTGGGGTAGGCCGCGAAGAACCGGTCGATGTGCCCCTTCGCCTCGGCCTGGGGGATCCCGAGGTCGCGCGCGAGGCCGTACGGGCTGATCCCGTACAGGATCCCGAAGTTGACCCGTTTGGCGATCGTCCGCATCCTCCCGTCCACCTGCTCCGGCGGGACGTCGAACAGGGTCGCCGCCGTGCGTCGGTGGAGGTCCTCGCCGCCCGCGAACGCCGCAATCAGGTTCTCGTCCCCAGAGAGGTGGGCGAGGACGCGAAGCTCGATCTGGGAGTAATCGGCCCCGAGGAGAACCCGGCCCGGAGGCGCGACAAACGCCCGCCGGATGTCCACCCCCGCCTCGTGGGCGGCGGGGATGTTCTGGAGGTTTGGCTCGGAGGACGACAGGCGGCCGGTGGCGGTCCCGGTCTGGTTCCACGAGGTGTGGACCCGCCCGGTGCGGGGATGGACGTACGCCGGCAGCTTCTCGATGTACGTGTTGCGGAGCTTCTCGAGCTCGCGGTACGCGGCGAGCTTGCCCGGGAACTCGTGGCGCCCAGCGAGCTCGCGGAGGACGAACGCGTCGGTGGCAGGCCCGGTCTTCCGCCTGCCGAGCACGGGAAGTTTCAGTTTCCCGTACAGGATCTCCCGCACCTGGGGGGTGGAGTTGGGGTTGAACGGCCCGCCCGCAAGGGCGAACAGCTCCTCGCGAAGCTGGGCGATGAGGATCTCGAGCTCCTTCCCTTGTTCGCGGAGGGCGTCCACGTCGAGGAGGACCCCCCGTCGTTCCATCGTCCGCAGCACCTCGATGAGCGGGAGCTCGACCTCGGTGAACAGCCTCGTCAGCCCTGCCGCGTCGAGCTGGGCGGTGAGGCCCGGGCGAAGCCGGCACACGACCGCTGCATCCTCGCCGGCGTAGCGGGCGGCGCGGTCCACCGGCACCTCGGCGATCCCCTTCTCTCCACCGGTCGCGAGGAGCTCCTTGTAGGTCTGGACCCGGATCCCGAGCTCGGAGCGGGCGATCGCGTCCAGCCCGTGGGCCGGCGCGTCGGGGTAGAGGAGCCAGTGGGCGATCATCGCGTCGAACGCGACCCCGCGGACCTCGATCCCGTACGAGGCGAGGACCTGGAGGTCGTACTTCAGGTTCTGGCCGAGGACCCGTGGCCGCTCGCCTGCGAGGAGGGGCCGTAGCGCGTCGAGGACTTGCCCCACCGGGAGCTGGGCCGGGGCACCGGGGTAGGTGTGCCCCACCGGGATGTACCACGCCCGATCGGGTTCCACGGCGAGGGCGATCCCCACGATCTCCGCCGTGAGGGGGTCCGTGCTTGTCGTCTCGAGGTCGAGCGCGAACTCCTCCGCCGCGCCCAGGGCGCGGATCACCGCCGCAAGCTCGTCCTTGGTCGTGACGACCGTGCACGGGCCCTCGGGCTCCCGCGGCCGGTCGAGGACCAGCTCAGCGAGCACCGTGCGGAACTCGAGGCCCTCGAGGACGGACCTCAATCGATCCGGGTCGAGGTCCCGTGGCGCGCAGTCGGCCACCGAAAGCGGGAGAGGCACCTTGCGCAGGGCCACAAGCTCGCGGGATAGGAGCGCGTCCTCGCGGTGGGCCGCGAGCGCATTCGCCACGCGCTTGTTCCGGATCCGATCCGTTGCCGCAAGTACGGCGTCGAGGGAGCCGTGCTCAGCGAGGAGCTCGCGGGCCGTCTTCTCGCCGATCCCCTTCACCCCGGGGACGTTGTCCGAGGCGTCCCCTTCCAGGGCAAGGAGGTCGCCAACCCGTTCGGGTGGCACACCGAACTTCTCCTCGACACCGTCACGATCGAGAACGGTGAGCCGGTCCGCCAGCCCGCGGCCGGGGCGGAGGAGCTTGACCCGTTCCGACACAAGCTGGGCCATGTCCTTGTCCCCGGTGAAGAGGAGGACGGGGATCCCCGCCCGCTCCGCCTCCCGAGCCAGGGTGGCCATCACGTCGTCCGCCTCGTAGCCCGGGATGACGAGGGACGGGATCCCCAGCGCGTCCAGGACCTCCGGGACCCGGGGGATCTGCGCGACGAGCGGCTCGGGGATCGGCTTCCGCGTCGCCTTGTACCCCGCGTACGCCTCGTGACGCACCGTGACCCCGCCAGCGTCGAGGGCCACCGCCACGTAGCGCGAGGGGTACTCGCGCAGGACCATGAGGAGGGTCCGCACGAACCCGTACAGCGCGCCCACCGGCTCCCCACGGGACGTGGTGAGGTCGGGGACGGCGAAGAACGACCGGTAGAGGGCAGAGTGGCCGTCCACAAGAAGGAGCCGCTCCGGAACCTCCGAGATCCCCAGCGCTTCGTGGATCGTCACGCTAGACC
Source organism: Candidatus Bipolaricaulis sibiricus (assembly GCA_004102645.1). Lineage (GTDB taxonomy): Bacteria > Bipolaricaulota > Bipolaricaulia > Bipolaricaulales > Bipolaricaulaceae > Bipolaricaulis > Bipolaricaulis sibiricus. The sequence goes on from CP034928.1 coordinate 1,154,001, forward strand.
TGGAACAGGTCAACCCGTCTCACCGCCGAGCAACGCAGAGAACGCGGACGAGCCGGATCACTCTCCGATCCACGTTCCGGATCGGCCTCGATCCTGCTCCCGTCAACCCCCACGCGTCACCGGTCACGGTTACGCGCCGCCCGCGAAGAACGCGCACAGGGCGATCGCCACCGCGTCGCCAGCGTGGTCGGACCACTTCGCCATCGCCTCGCCATCGCCGGACACGAGGGCCTTCACCATCGCCAGCATCTGTTCCTTGGGGGCGGAACCGTTCCCGCAGATCCACTTCTTCACCTGGCGCGGGGGGAACGCCCGCAGCTCCCGTCCCCGCGCCAGGAGCTTCACGATCCCGATCACCTCTGCCGTCCCCATCGCCGACGGAGCGTTGCGGGCCAGGAACACCTCTTCCACCGCGACCGCATGCGGCTCGTACGTTGCGATCGTCTGGACAAGGGTGTCGTGGATGTGTCCCAGCCGCTCCGGGAGGACCGTCCCGGGCTGGGTGCGGATCGTCCCGGCGGCGAGCACGGCGAACCGCCGACCGCGCGCCTCAACGACCGCGTACCCGGTCGAAGAGAGGCCCGGGTCCACACCGAGGACCCTCGTTCTTGTCGGGCCGTGGCTCATCGCTCGGACGGCGGCTCGTCGAGGAGCTGGCGCAACACCGCGAGCCGCGGGTCGAGCCGTTTCGTCTGCCCGTGACAGCCCTCGCGGTGCCGCTCGCGGTTCAGGTCGGCCCCGCACTCCGGACAGATCCCGAGACACCCCGGCGTGCAGAGGGGCTTGGGGGAGAGCCCCAGCCGCAGCCCGGCCTCGATGAACGGGTGCAGCTCGAGAAACCGACCCTCCAACTCCGCAGGGTGAACCTCCGGCGTCCCGTCTTCGTGCACGTCCTCCACCAGCTCCACCAGGCATCGAGAGCACGTTCGTCGCACCCGACCGCGCACGGATACCCTGAGGATGAACTCGCCCTCTTGGTAGATCGCGCTGGCCTCCACATGCACCGGTCCCAGCACACGCAGGCCCTCCCCTTGCCACTCCAGATCCGGAAGTTCAACGTCCCGGGTTAGGTTGAACGGGCGGCCCGGCTCCGCTCGCAGCGCTTCGAGATCGAACTTCATCGTCACCTCGCTCGGTCCAGCGAAGAGAAGTATAGCGCCGTTTGCGCTCCGGACAGGGTGCCTCTACCATTGCCTGGTCAAGGAGGGATACAGGTGAAGGTGTTGTTGACCCGTGAGGTGGCCGGATTGGGGATTCCAGGGGACGTCGTCGAGGTCAAAGACGGCTACGCCCGCAACTACATCCTGCCCCGGAAGCTCGGCGTGGTTCCCACGCCCCACGAACTGGCCCGGTTCGGGCAGCTCCGTTCCCGCTACGAGGCTGAGCTCGCCGACCGAAACACCCAGGCCCACGCGCTCGCCGAGAAGCTCAACGGGGTGGAGCTCGTGTTCACCCGCCGCGTCCACGATCAGGACAAGCTGTACGCCACGGTGCGTCCCCAGGACGTGGCCAAGGAGATCGCCGATCGGTTTGGGGTCAAGATCGATCCGGACCGGATTCGCATGTCCACGGTGGAGACCCTGGGCGAGCACCAGGCGGAGATCCTCCTCTACGAGAACATCACCGCGACCGTCAAGCTGACGGTCACGCCGGCCGCGTAACCCGGCGCTGGGGAACGTTACGAACTCCCCGCGCCCGTCGGACGAACCACCGCCAAGCCCTCCGCCCGGCCCTGCCCTGGCGGCAGGCAGAGGGTCATTCCTCGGTGACGTGTTCCGGGGGGCGGGCGGGACCGTGCTCTCGCGGGTAGTCGGCCTCCTCCGCGACGCAGCGATTGCCTATGCGTTCGGGGCATCCGCCGGGTACGACGCGTTCCTTGTGGCATTGTACCTCCCCCAGGCCCTGCGCCAGGTCCTGGGCGAAGGCGGTCTTGCTGCGGCATTCCTGCCCGTGTACGCCCGAGCACGGGAAGACGGGCAAGGTGACGAGCTGGCCCGCTCGGCGTTCGTCTACCTCCTGTTCGTCCTCCCCCCGATCTGCGCATTGGGTGCCCTGTTCGCCCCCTTCTACCTGCCCGTGCTGGCTGCCGGGTTCGCCCCGGAGACGATGGCCCAGAGCGTGGCCCTTGCCCGGTGGCTGTTCCCGCTCATCGGGTTCATCTCCATCGCCGCTCTCGCGGGGGGCATCCTCAACGCCCACGGCCGGTTCTTCCTGCCCGCGCTTGCCCCGGCCGTGCTCAACGTGGGGATGATCGTCGGCGCGACCCTATTGGCCCGTCTCGCCCGCCCGCCGATTCTCGGCCTCGCCCTCGGTGCGCTCGTCGGTGGTGCGGGGATGGCGATCCTCCTCCTCCCCCCGCTCCGCTCCACCCTGCGCGGGCCATGGCGCGTGTGGCCTCCCCACCCCGCGCTCGGCGAGGTGGCGTGGCGGCTCGTCCCGTCCCTCGGTGCGTTGGTCGTCGCCGAGCTGAACACGCTCGTCGACAACCGGCTCGCTTCCTACCTCGCGCCCGGCTCGATCGCCACCCTTCAGTACGCGATGCGGTTGTTCCAGCTGCCGTTGGGAATCCTCGCCGTCTCGGTCACCACGGCCGCCCTGCCGCGACTCGCCCAGCTCGTTGCCCAACGTGATGAGATTGGGTTTCGCCGCGCCCTCAGTCGGGGGTTCCTCACCACCGGGACGCTCATCCTGCCAGCTCTTGCTGGACTCCTCATCCTGGGGACGCCGATCCTCACCGTGCTGTTCGAGCGTGGGGCGTTCACGGCCACCGACACGGGGCGTGCCTACGCCGCCCTCGCTGGGTACCTGAGCGGGCTGTGGGCGTATGCCCTTGTGTACCTCCTGTCGCGGGCGTGGTTTGCCCTCGGGCGGCCCCTTCTCCCCGTTCTCGCCGGGGCAGGTGCCCTCGCCGTGAACATCGGCCTCAACCTGTGGTGGGTGCAGATCTGGGGTACGTTCGGACTTGCCCTGGCCACGGGTGTGGCAGGCTGGGTGAACGCCGTCCTCCTCGCGGTGCCTCTCTGGCGACGGCACCGGGGCTGGATCTCCGTTCACAGCACCGTGCGGCTGTTCGCTGCCGTAGGCGGGATGTGCGGTGGTCTCCTCCTCGTCCGCCCCGCGCTCTCCCCCCTGGGGCCGTGGGTCGAAGTGGCCGTGGGCGTACCGTTGGGTGTCGTCCTCTACGCAGGTCTTCTGTGGACCCTCGGGATCAGACGGTTCTTGGCGGGCGAACGATGAGGCCTTCGGGCTGTTCGGGAGGAGGCGGGAACAGCCCGAGGAGGCCCCGTGCGAACTTGTGGGGATCTGCTTCCGACCGGTACCCTGCCAACCAGGCCGCCAGCGCCTGGGCAGCCTTTCGCAGCTTCGCTCCGTCCAGCTTTCCCCCGCGCACAAGCTGAACGAGACCGTCCTCGGCCAGCGCACGCCCCAGCGCGGGTGGAGCTGTCGACACGAGAACCACCGGTGACAACGCCTGATCCAGGTGACGAAGCGCTCCCTCGATCTCGGAATCGACCGCAGGGTCGCGGCGGAGGAGCGTGGCCACTGCTTCGCCGAGAAGCTCGATGTGGGACCAGATGCTCTCGCCCCCCGCAGCGGCCAGCTCGCGGTACCAGACACCCCATGCCCGTTCGAGCTCCTTCGCCCGTCGTTCGCGCAGCCGTTCCTCGGCCACGCGGCCGTAGGGGCAATCGGCGGGACAGCGGACGATCTTCCCGCGATGGGATCCGCAACAGGAGCTACACAGCCTGCGGTCGAGGGCGAGGCAGCGACGGTCTCCCGCTCGCTCCCCGCACACCGCGCACAGCTCGCGCGTCACGGGGTGGCGAGCTGACGCCGTGCATCGTCCGACATCATCTCCGGGGTCCAGCGAGGTTCCCACACCAGCGTCACGCGCGCCTCGCAACCGACGAACTGCTCCCGCAGAAGACGCTCGACCTGACTGGCCAGGTTGGACGCGTACGGGCAGGACGGTGCGGTGAGCGTCATCCGGACGTGAATGTGGTTCCCCTCGACCTCGACCCCGTACACCAGCCCGAGGTCCACGACGCTGATCCCGAGCTCAGGATCCGTCACCCCCCGGAGAACCGCCTGCACCTCGCCTGCCGTGGGCACGGGGTTACTTCCGCGTTTTCTTGCGGCCCCGCGTGGGAGTGGAGCGAGCTGCCGGCGTCCGTTTCTTGGCCGAGGAACGCGATTGGTTTACGACATCGGCAAGCGTGCTGTTGGCTAGAGCCTGGGTGAACTTGGCCTCGACTCCCTTCCAGAACGGCCCCACAGGGCAATCCTCTCCCGTCACGAACCCGCCGCCGCGCTGCCGGCCGTAGACAAGGTTCGGAGTCTCCGACTCCAGAGCGTGGATGAGCTGACCGATCTTGATCGCCTTCGGAGCATGGGCAAGTCGGTACCCGCCCGTGCGCCCCTTCTGAGCCGTGACGAGGCCAGCCCGCCGGAGATCGAGGAGGATTTTGCGCACGAAGGCTTCGGGCACACGATACCCGTCAGCGATGTCCCGCGCCGAGTGGTAGCCGTCCTCGCGGGTCGCAAGCTCGTACAGAACACACACTCCGTACCCCAAGCGCTTGCTGGTAATCATAGCGATCTAGTTTATACGCTGCGGCCCCGCCGCGCCACAAACTCCTCTGCCCTCACCCGCGCCCAGTTGTCTGCGGAAAGCACGGTCTGCACGTCGACAGCAGGGTTTGGCGCGTGGGCCGCGACGACCGCTGCGATGCCCTCGGCGATGTCGGTGAAGGCGATCTTCCCGCTCAGGAACGCCTCCACAAGGACCTCGTCCGCAGCATTGGCTACCGCCGGGGCAGTCCCGCCCCTCTCGCCGGCCTCGACCACGGCCCGAAACGCTGGGTAGCGCTGGGGAGCGAGTTCCTCGAGAACGAGGTTCATCCCAGCCAGAGGCAGCCGAGGGGCAGGCCGGGGCAGGCGATCGGGATGGGTGAGCGCAGCCTGGATCGGGATCCGCATGTCCGGATACGCAACCTGGGCGAGAACCGTCCCGTCCACGAGCTCGACCAGCGCGTGCACACAGGCCTGGGGGTGAATGAGGACCCCTATCTTCGACCATGAAAGCGCGAACAGATGATGGGCCTCGATCACCTCGAATGCCTTGTTGGCGAGCGTTGCCGAGTCGACACTGATCCGCCTTCCCATCGACCACACCGGGTGGGCGAGCGCCTCGGCGGGCGTCACCCGACAGAGCTCAGCAGCGGACCGATCTCGAAACGGCCCTCCGGATGCGGTGATCCAAGCGCGGTCGACGTGGCGCCCGTCCACTCCAGTCAGGAGTTGAAACAGCGCTGCGTGCTCAGAGTCCACCGGAAGGATCTGATCCGGACGGCGCCGCGCACCCAGGACCAGCTCACCCCCAATGACGAGCGACTCCTTGTTCGCGAGGGCGACCGTCTTGCCGGCCTCCAGCGCCGCCAGGGTAGGCGCCAGACCCACCGCACCCACCACTGCGTTCAGGACGAGATCCACATCGGGATGCGAAGCGAGGTACGCCAGTCCGTCTGCCCCGTGGACGACCTCCGTCTCCCGCGGGAGCAGCTTCCGCACGAGGTCGGCCTCGCGCGGCGCCGCCACCGCGACCCGCGGGACCGCGAACTCCCGCGCCACAGCGGCCACGCCGTCCACGTTCCGACCCGCCGCGAGGGCAGCCACCTCCACCGCACGCCCCGCACGGCGAAGGTCGCGAATCACTGCGAGGGCTTGGGTTCCGATTGAGCCCGTCGCCCCGAGGATCGCCACCCGGGTCGCGGCCGCCGTCATCCCGTCGGTTGAAGAGCGAGATCGGAGAGGAGCGCGTCGATCTCCTCCCCATCCAGCGACTCGCGGCGCAGGAGCTCCTGGGCGATCCGGTCGAGCGCAGCCCGGTTGCGGGCAAGGAGGTCCTTCGCCCGGGCGTAGGCCTGGGACAGAATCGCCCGGACTTCCCGATCCACCGTTGACGCCAGCTCCTCGGAGTGGTCCTCGCCCCGCACGATCTCCTCGCCGAGGAAGACGTTGACCCGATCGCCCGCCACGTTGACCGGCCCCAGAGCCTCGGACATCCCCCACTCGACGACCATTCGCTTCGCGATCTCGGTGGCTCGCTTCAGGTCGTCCGAGGCCCCCGTCGTTTGCTCGCCGAACACGATCTCGTCGGCCGCCCTTCCGCCGAGGATCATCGCAAGATGATCGAGCAGAAGCTGACGAGACCATAGCCGTCGGTCTTCGGGAAGGGGCTGGGCCAACCCGAGCGCCCCCGTCCCTCGCGGGACGATCGTGACCTTGTGAATCGGACCCGTTTCGGGGAGGAGCTTCATCATCAGCGCGTGCCCCGCTTCGTGATGGGCGATTCGGAGCCGCTCATCATCGCGAATGTACATCCCCTTGCGGGCAAGACCGGTGAGAACGCGGTCCAGCGCTTCCTCGAAGTCCTCGAGCTCAACGCGGTCCTTGTTCCGCCGCGCGGCGAGGAGCGCCGCCTCGTTGCAGAGGTTCTCGAGATCGGCCCCCACGAACCCCGGAGTTCGCCTCGCGAGGAGCGCGAGATCCACGTCGGTCGCCAGCTTCTTCTCGCGGATGTGAATCCTGAGAATCGCCTCTCTTCCGTGCAGGTCAGGAGACGGAACGGCGATCTTCCGATCGAACCGGCCGGGGCGAAGGAGTGCCAAATCCAGCACGTCGGGTCGGTTCGTGGCTGCAAGCACGATCACGCCGGCGTTCCCTTCGAACCCGTCCATCTCGGAGAGAAGCTGGTTCAGTGTCTGCTCTCGCTCGTCGTGGCCTCCACCCAGCCCGGCGCCGCGCTTTCGCCCTACCGCGTCGATCTCGTCGATGAACACGATGCAGGGGGAGCTGGCCTTCGCCTTCTGGAACATGTCTCTCACCCGCGCCGCGCCGACCCCGACGAACATCTCCACGAAGTCGGACCCTGAAATGGAGAAGAACGGCACCCCGGCCTCACCGGCGATCGCCCGCGCCAGGAGCGTCTTGCCCGTTCCGGGTGGGCCCACGAGAAGGATCCCCTTCGGGATCTTGGCTCCCAGTCGCACGAACCGCCCCGGGTCCCGCAGGTAGTCCACGATCTCCCGGACCTCGTCCAGGACCTCATCGATCCCAGCCACGTCCTTGAACGTGACCTTGGTGAACTCCTTGGTCACGAGCTTGGCCCGCGACTGACCGAACGTGAACGCGTTCCCGCCCTGCATCCGGCGCATCATGTACATGAGAAGAAGCGGGAACAGGATGAGCAAGAGCGCGAACGGCAGCAGTGAGACGAGGAACTGGGTGACCCCGCTTGGCGACTGAAACCGGTACACCACACCTCGAGCATCCATCTCTTTCGCCAGCTCCGCGTAGAGGGGAGACCCCTCGGGAGGGCCCTGAACGACGAAGTTGCGGATCTCCCCTGCCCGCAGCACGCCCTCGATCCGGGAACCCTGGATTACGACCTCATCCACGTTCCCTGTTTGAAGCTGGACGAGCAGATCCGAGTACGTCAGCTCGACGGTGCGTCGCTGCCCCGGCCAGAACGCCTGCATGACCAACAACCCGAGCATCACCAGGATGACCAGGAACGTGATGCTGCGCAGCGTGCGGGGCGGCTGAATCGGACGACGGTCCATACCCATGCATTGTAGCCCCCCCATCCTGTGGATCAACGATCCTGGCTCGATCGAGACTCGGTGGCTACAATGAGTCGCTGTGGCCGGGCTTCTGCGATTTCTCGTCGTTGTACTCTGTCTGTTCTCCGCCGCCGCTGTGGCTGCGCCAGAGAAACTCGACCCATTTCTGCGTCTGCTGCTCGCGGCGCACGACGGGGAAGGCCCCGTCTCCCTTTTCACCCCGGAGGCCCTGCCGAATCTGATCGCGTTGGGGGAAGCTCCTCACGCTCCGCTCGACGCGTGGCGGGCAGGCGTTCCCATCCAGGTATTCGTCCTGACGGCAGACCCCGGCGCCGCACGGGCACTTCCCCTGTTCCGGCCCCACCAGGTACTGGGCCGGCTCGCAACTGGTGAAGTGGCTCTCGCAGATCTCACGGCGCTCGCTGCCGACCCGCAGGTAGTGTACGTCGAGGCCAGTCGACCGGTGTACCCGACGCTCGATCGCTCCGTGCCCGAGACGGGGGCGCCCGCTCTGTGGTACGCAACACCCGGTGCGACCGGTCGGGGGGTGCTCGTCGGCATCGTGGACTCGGGCATCGACATTCTCCACCGCGACTTCCGTGTGGACCGAGACGGCGATGGGATCGAAGAGGGGACGCGGATCTTCTACCTGTGGGATCAGACAGGGGTCGGAGCCACGGGGTTCCCGTACTGGTGGGGGGACGTGCTCGCCGAGACCTACTATGGACGAGCATTCTCCCGCGATGAACTCGAGCGGGCGATCGCTAGCGGGTTCGCCCCCACCCTCGACACCCACGGCCACGGCACCCACGTCGCTGGCATCGCGGCGGGCGATGGCTCGGCTTCGCCCTTAGGGCTGCGAGGAGTTGCACCCGAGGCTGAGCTCGTGGTGGTGAAGACCACGTTCTATCAGAACACGGTGGTGGATGGGGTGAGGTTTGTGTTCGAAGCCGCGCAGGCCCGTGGAATGCCCGCCGTGGTGAACCTGTCGCTCGGCAGCCACAGCGGCCCGCACGACGGCACCTCGTTGTTCGAGCAGATGCTCGACGCCATGCTCGATCGGCCTGGCAGGGCAATCGTAGTTGCCGCTGGGAACGAAGGGGACCGACGGATCCACGTTGCCGGAGACGTGCGAGCTCCCACCACGTGGCACCTCGAAGTAGAGAAGAGCACTGTGTCTGTTCAGCTTTGGCACATGGGAACAGCTAGCTTCTCCCTGGAAGTCCGGACCCCAGGCGGTGAGTCCGTGAGCGTCCTTCCGTCGAGCCAGCGTTGGACATCCACCGCCTCCGGCGGAGTGTGGCTCGACAACACGTCCCTCCCCGACCCTCGCAACTTGGGCCGCTACATCTACATCGCTCTGAGTGAGGTCACTCCGGGGACAACGTGGGCCCTCACGCTCACCCCGGTCATCGGCGGGGGCCGCGTGGACGGGTGGGTGGAGAACCCCTCGGCGGGTCAGTTCAGAGAAGGCGACTCGGACTACACGATCAGCGAGCCGGGGAACGCCCAACGCGTGATCACGGTCGGTGCCTACGTCACGAAGAACCGCTGGACCGCGGTCACGGGGGAGCAGACGGGGGATGGAATCGTAGGAGCGCTCGCGTCGTTCTCCTCGCGCGGGCCAACGCGAGACGGTCGTCTCAAACCCGATCTTGCGGCACCAGGAGCGTGGATCGCGTCGGCCCGCTCTGTCAGCGCTTCACCTGGGGGGTGGCTCACCCTCCCCGGGGGTGAGTACTCGATGCTGCTTGGGACGAGCATGGCCGCGCCCCACGTGGCGGGAGCCGTGGCCCTGCTGTTCTCTCGTCGGCCCAACCTCACCTGGTCCGAGGTCAAGGATGCCCTTGTTGCTGGAGCAAGGGCTGACTCCCACGTTGGGATGGCACCAAACCGCTCCTGGGGCGCAGGGAAGCTCGATATCGCCCGCAGCGCGGCAGCCATCGGGGGCACTGCGCCAGCGGGAAGACCCTCCCTCCAGATCACAGCCAACCCCGTGTCCCGTGAGGCGGTGTTCGCTTACCGATGCCCTCCGGAGACCCTGTGGGCAAGCCTCCACGTCTACGACCTTGCCGGACGATTGCTCTTCACCCAGCTGCTGGCCCTCCCCTCGGGCGAGGCGCGGTGGCCTCTGTCCACCGCCTCGGGGGAGCGAGTTGCGAGCGGGCTCTACCTCGCCGTGGTCGTAACAGATCGAGCGCGTTCTGAGACTGTCCGGGTGGTGGTCCAGCGATGAAGACCTGCGCGACAGCACTCTGCATCCTCGCGGCAGCCCTGACCAGCGCCGCTGCGGGGTTCATCGGCGGGGACATCCTGTTCGACCTCGGGGCAGGAGCGCGCAGCGCCGGAATGGGGGGAGCCGGGATCGCTCTCCCCGCGAGCGACGCCTTGTTCGTCAACCCGGCGGGTCTCCCGTGGGTCGAGGGCATCCAGGTTGTCTCCACCTATGGGAACGTGTTCGACGTCGCCGACTTCGGCGCGCTGTCCGTTGGGATGCCGGGGCTTGCGGCGGCCGGGCTCGTGCTAGACGCAGGGACGATTGGGCCTGCCCTCGCCTATCGAACCACCGGTGCCGTGGTGGGAGCCGGCGTGCGCCTGGGACCGCTGGGGGCTGGCGTGCGGGCACGCCTGGTGCGCCCAGTGGCTCCTGTTCCCGGCGCGGGCGGAGCCCTCGACTTCGCCCTCCTCTGGCGCGGCCCCGTGCAGGTGGGAGCGGTGTGGCGTGCTATCCTTTCCCAAGCCCCTGTTGCAGCTGAGTCCTGGCCTGCCGAACTTGAAGTTGGCCTCGCGCTGCCGGTTCGGGGTTTCGGCCTTAGCGCGTCGCTCGCCCTCGATGTGACCGGCGTGGGTACCGACCCCTCATTCGCCCTTGGCGGCGAGGTGGGTGCCGATTGGCTCTTCATCCGTGCCGGGTACGGCCCCGCCGGTGTCGCCATCGGCGGCACGGTGCGGTGGAGGCCGTTCGCCCTTGACTGGGCGGTTCTCCTGCACCCGGTTCTACCGGCCACGTATCGCGTATCCTTTGCAGTGAGACTATGATGAGAAGATACCTACTCGTTCTCCTCGTCGGCGGCGGCATCGCGTTGGCCCAGCAGACCCCCAGCTTCAACCTAACAGTGAGTGGGGAGAAGACGTGGACCATCTGGCTCGGGTTGGGGTCGGCGAGCCTGCTTGCGGACCAGGACCTGACCCCGGGCCAACCCGCCCTCACCCAGACCCTGCGCGCGATGATCGAGGGCAAGGCCCTCGGGTTCATCACCCTCCGGGCGAGCTTCAACGATCAGCTCGACGTCGGGTTCCAGGACTTCTTGCTCACCGTGGATCGCACTCCGTGGACGGGAGAACTCGGCCGGTTCGTCGTCGGGGCGGAGGGAGAGGGCCTCGGGGTGTACAACAAGCGCGTCCTAGGCGCCCGGGTCGGCTACGCCAGCGATGGTGTGGCGCTGAACGCCGTCGTGACGCGGCTCGAGGGCATCTCCGAGTCGCGCACGTTCCGCGGGGAGGAAGGCCGCGGGGAGGCCCTATTCACGGTCAACGATCCCGACGAGCCGTGGCGCGAGGCGGCCTACCTCCGCTCCGTGGAGGGCCTCGCCTACTGGCCGCTCCGGATTCAGTTCGTGGAAGGACTGACGAACGTCCAGCTTCGCCTGAGCGGAACCTCCGCCCTGTGGACGTTCCTCGCCGAGTGGGGCCTCGACTTCATCCGGGACGACCTGGCCGCCGAGCTGGTGACCCCGCTGACAGCGGCAGAGTACGTCGTGCTGCGCAACGAGCGCGACGATCTTGCCCTGCGCGTCGCGCCGTCCACCCTGGCGCGGCGGCGAGTCCAGCAGGCGATCGACGCCTACAACGCACGTCTTGGGCTTACGGGCAAAGATCGCAAGACCTACCCGTTCGTCGAAGCTAGCGAGCTCGAAAACCGCTTCCTGGCGGGGTTCACCGGGTTTCTCGCCGTCCTCGTCGACGACGACGCCCACCCGTTCTCCGACCTCGCGCGCCGCCGCTACCTGTTCCTCGGCGAGCGCGACGTGATCGAGGGGTCGGTCGAGGTGTGGATCCGCCGGCCGGGAGAGACCGACTACCGTCCGTCGACGGATCCCGAGCTTGGAGAGTACACCTGGACGCTGCTGCCTGCCGACGGGACACTGCGCATTTCGTTCCCCTCAGCGTTCTTCACAGGGGGCGCAGTGCGCGTCGCCTTTGCCTACCGTCGGGAGGGGACGGCTTTCTCCCTGGGCCCCTCGCTTGTCCCAGGCTCAGAGCGGGTGACGCTCAACGGGCGCCGGCTCGCCCGGGGCACCGACTACAGCCTGGACTACGCGTCTGGCGTCCTGCTCCTGTTCACCCCCCTCGGGCCCGACGACGAGCTACGGGTCGACTTCGAACGCCAGCGCGGCGGGCTGGGCGCCGTCACCGACTACGAGCGGAACCTGTTCGGGCTTACCCTCAGCGTGCCCGGCTGGGACGGGTTCAAGCTCGCCCTGTACCGGGCGATGGACTCCGGCTCGCCCCGACCCACCACGCACACGATGCCCAACACCCACAGCGTGGCCGCCGTGTCCGCGTCGGGCAAGGTCGCGGGGTGGACCTACAGCCTGAGCCTCGCTGGATCGGAGAACATCTTTCCCTTCGACGACAACGCCCGCGTACCCTCTGCGAATCGAGTTCGCGCAATCGTCAGTGCTCAGGCTCCTGATGGGGAGTACGTGATCCTCGGGCACCACAACGGTCTCACCGTGTACAAGGACGGGACGTTCGCCGCCTACGGGCCCGCCCACGGCCTGGGGGGTCGGTCGGTTCATGCCCTGCTCGCTCTCCCCGGGCAACTGCTCGTCGGCACAGATGCGGGGCTGACCGTGGTCCGCCTGGCCGAGGCGACGCCGTTCGATCGCGTGAGGAGTTGGGTCAGGGTCACCGGGACAGACCAACTCCCGGGAACCGAAGTTCTGGCCCTGACCCGCGCCGACGGCCGGGTGTACCTCGCCACTGACACCGCCCTCGTCTCGTTCCGGGCCGCCGATAGCGAGGACCCCAGCAAGTGGGATCGAGCGGACCTGCCCACCAACGGCGGCCGACCGACAGCCCTGCTGGGGACGGACGGGCGGCTGTACCTCGGCACGACCAGCGGGCTCTACCTGCGCACCGACGGGGAGTGGATGCTCGTCGTCGACGCCGCGGGGATGATCCACGACCTCCTCGCCCGCGGCCAGGACGTGTACGTGGCGTCCGAGCACGGCATTCGGATCCTCCGCGGCGCGAGCGGTGTGGGGTGGGCAGCGTTCGGGACGGCCGTGTACGGTCTGGCGCTGCGGGACGGCATCCTGTGGTACGCGGCCGAGGACGGCCTGTGGCAAGAGAACCAGATCGGCCCTGTCGTCAGCGGGCCCGTGACCGCGGTCGGGGCCGGGCAAGGGGCGGTGTGGGCGGCCGCCAAGGCCAGCGCGGACTTCCGGCTCGACCTGTGGCGGGTGATCGACAGCGCGGAGAGGCTCCCCCCGACCCGGACCAAGCTCGACGGCCGCGACCTCGGGCGGTTCCAGGACATCCCAGCGGCAGACCACACCCGGTACGGGACCTCGGCCAGCCTCGCCCTGACCCAGACCTTCGGCGACTGGCAGTGGGAGCTGCGCGCGGCGAGCCGGCTGCCGGGGTACGAGGAGATCGGGCGCCCTGGGCGCTCCGACAGCCACGGGCTGAGCCTTGCCGCCCGCTACACCGGCGGCGGCCCGACGAGCGTCGACGTCCGGGCGAGGTGGGATCTGACCAACCTCGCGACCAAGCCCCGCGGCCGACTCGCCGGCAGCGTGGACTGGCGCTGGTCCGACGGCCCCACCGCCACTGTGTCCATCACCCCGACCCTCACCGGTGACGGGCTGGTGTCGTTCCACCAGCTGGAGCTGGGGTGGCAGGCCGGTCTGTCGAACAAGACCCAGGCGTGGTCGTGGGGGGTGACCACCAGCGGTACGTTCCGCTCCCCCGCCCTCGTCGCCTCCGGTCAGCTCGGGGCGACCTTGTCCATCGTTCCGGTGCCGGGGTGGACGATGGACCTGAGCTGGACCCGGCCGTTCCGTACAACGGGCGCCCCGGGCAGCGAGACGTTCCGCGCCGTCCTACGGTGGGCTGCCGAGACCGACCGCGCGTCGCTCAATGCAAGCTGGCAGGAGGACTGGCGACACCATCTCACCGCCGGCACGTGGCGGGACGAGCGCACCCTCCAGGGCGATGCGCGATGGAAGGCATGGTCGATCCCCGATGGCGGCACTCTCACAACGCGCCTGTCGACGTCAGTCCGACTCAGTCCCACTGAGCAGCGCTGGACCTCCCGTGTGGAGGCCGACATCGCTCGTTCGCCGAACGTGATCCGGCTTCGGGTCACCCTCGGGCAGGGTCTTCTGCCGCTCACCGAGCGGTCCGATCGAACCCTCGGTCTCTCTGTGTATTGGGAGACCACGGCCTGGGAGGGGGTGCGGGCCTCCCTGCAATGGGACAGGTCGTGGCTCACCCTCTCCCATCCTCGCTACCCAACGCAGACCACGGACAAGGAAGAGGTTACAGCCCGCGCAACGTGGGAACCGAAGGGTGCCACCTGGCGAGACGCCCTCACCCTGACCTGGAAACCCCGTGCCAAGGAGGCAGCCCTCTCCAATCGGCTGACATGGGCCCTCGGAGCAGCCTCCCTGTCGGTAGACACGTCCGCCACCCTCAAGGGTGAGGCGCTTGATGTGAAGACCACGGCCCAGCTCGGTCTACCTCTGGACACCATCCTCACCGCCCTCGGAGCGAGGCCGATCGGCGACACATGGGGGATCAGCGCCGAGATGGGTCACATCGTGTCCCTCAAGGGGAGAGCCGAGCCCAGACATGCCCTGTTCATGGGCGTGACTCTCGCTGTCCGGTTCTGAGAGGGAGACGTCTCAGAACAACACGCGGGGCTGACCTGCCGACGGTCAGCCCCGTGCGTCTCTAGAACCGAGCGCCGAACCCGAACCGGTGCGAGGCTGACAGGACCGGATGCGTGAGCAGCGCGTAGTCGAGCACGAACATTCCCCATCGCGCCCCAAGACCGAGCGCCCACTGCAGGCCCGCCTGGAAGCGCAGACCAGCGCGAATCTCGAACGCCCCGAACGCAGACCATCCGACCCCGATTGCCGTGTACTCCGCGGTGAGGTCCATCGCGAGGGTCAACCCAAGGGGATTCACCAGCGCCACACCCGCCGCGAGATCCGTTGTCCAACCATCGCTCGTCTCCCCAACCGTGGGTCCGAACCCAAACTCTCGCAGTGCCAGGCCTACTCGGAGCGGCCCCACCGGGGTGCCCAACCGCCCGAGGAGCCCCACGTCGAGCGCAAACCCGCTCCCCGACGCGTCAGCGATGCGCACGTTGTGGTACTTGATCGCCACCCCACCCGCTGCCGGGAAGGGAAACACGCGTAGCATCGTCAGATCGAACGCGGCACCCAGCACAGCCGCCAGGTGCGAGAAGGCGAGCGGATCGCCCTCTGGATCCGTGATCCCGCCGACCCCGAGGTACCCCACCCCCGCACCGAAGTTCGGGACCGCACCCCCGATCCACGTCACCGAGTACAGCCCGAGCACGCTCGACAGGCTCGAGTCGGCGCGCGTCCCGGTTGACCACGCCAGCCCGGCCGGGTTGGTGAGGAGGGCCTCCGTGCCCTCGGCGATGGCGATGTACGCCCCGCCGAACCCCATCGCCCGAACCCCCAGACCCACGTCGAACGGGTTCGGCAAGCCCTGGCCCAGGGCCAGCGTCCCGGCCAAGACCACGCCCAACAGCGTGAACGCTCGTCGCATCATCCCCTCCTCAGCGCACCACAAGGATCTTCCCGACTTCTGAAGAGATGGTCCCACCGTCCACGCGGGCTGTGACAAGGAAGAAGTACAGCCCGTCGGCGATCGCGCGACCATTCCCATCCCTGAGATCCCACGTGAACTGCGTGCCCGTCACATCGCTCCGCCGCACCTCGCGGCCCAGCATATCGAAGATCTGGATCTGGGCCTGAGCTGCGCCGGCGGGCAGGACGAGCTGAATCCGGCACTGGGTCCGCGCAGGGTTGTCCAGCAGCCGGGTACCAATGCCGCCGCCAACCGGCAACACCGTGACGTCTCGGGCGAACCACTCTCCCCACCCCCCGGCGTCGCGGGCCCGTGCCTGAACCCGGAACACACCGCTCGCGGCGAAGGTATGGGTCTTGACGTTCGTCTCGCTCGGCACAACCGTGTCATCGCCCAACTTCCACTCATAGCCCGTGATGGGGTCTCCGTCCGGATCGGCGGCCGTGGCCGTGAACGTGATCGCCTGCCCCACCTGAGGATCGGCGGGGTTCGGCGTGATCGCGCTCACCACCGGCCGTCGGTTCACAGGAGTGGCGGTCACCGTGACCACCTTCTCCTTCGTGCCGACCTCACCCCGGCTGTTCGTGACCGAAAGGACCACGGTGTACGTGCCCGCCGCAGCGTAGGTGTGCGTCGGATTCTGCACCGTCGACGTCCCGCCGTCCCCAAACGCCCACGCGTACGTGTACGGGGTGAGGGGCGGCGTGGCGGGGTCCGTCACCTTCGAGGTGAACGCAACCTCTTGCCCCACAGCAGGACTGTCCGGCGTCAAGGTGAAGTCCACCACCGGTTGTTTGCCGATCACGTCCACCTGGCGCGTCTTCGCGGTGGACAGGCCCCCTTCCCCCGTGACCGTCAGGGTGACCTGGAACGTGCCGCCAAGCGCGAACTTGTGGGTGACGGGGGCCGAGCCCTTGGTCTGGGCCGTCTTCCCGTCGCCGAAGTTCCAGCGGAAGGTGGCGTTGGCGATGTTCCCCGACGGGTCGGCGATCCCCGCCGCCGGGGTGAAGGTGACATCCACCCCTGCCTCCGGCGCAGTGGGCGCCCAACTGAAGTCCACCCCGGTCGGGCGCTGGCCGATCGCCGTGGTGAACACGGCGGGCCCCAGCAAGGCGGTCTTGTGGTGCGTCTGCAGGCCCTCCGAGTGCCACACCACAGTCTCCAGCTGAAGCTTGCGGCCGGCAGGAGCGGTGTCTTTGAGGGTCACCCAGATCTCGATCTCGACCACGGTGTCGTCGGGCACGATGTTGTTGGCGGTCGTTGGCACGCGAACCCCAGCAAGGCTCAAGCCCACCACAGGATCCGGCGCCTCGCCGAGCAGCGCCCCATCCGATCGCCGTCGGACCTCGATCCGCGCCACGTGCTGATCGGCAAGTGGATCCGTCGCCACATTGCGGATCATGAGCGAGTTGATGATCACATCGTACGGATCGTCATCGCTGTCCCTGAGCTCCAGGCGTTGAGCGAGGAACCGCACTCCCTGGAACACGGTCCGATCGGCGAGCGTCAGCGCCGTCTCCCCTTCGAAGCCCTGGCCGCTGGCGGGTCCGGTGATGAACTCCGGGCCCTCCAGGGGGGTATCGGGAGCCTGAGGCTTGCCAAAGATCTTCGAGTCCTCCGTGTGCCAAACCACGGTCTGCAGCTGCACCTTCCGATCGAGGGGCACGGCCGGACCGAGTGTCACCCACAGCTCGATGACCTCACGCGTGTCGTCGGCGACGACGTTGTTCGAGCTGGTGCCAATACGCACTCCCCCCGAGCGAAGCCCCGATGCGCTCGTTACCGATCCCATCAGCGCGCCGTCGCGGGCGCGGATGACCTCGATGCGAGCGATGTGGTCGTCCGAAAGAGGTGCGTCCGGAGCGATGTTCCACACCACAAGCGAGTTGATCGTCACGTCGTACGGATCGAGGTCGTCGTCGCCAACCTCGATGCGCTGAGCCAGGAACCGTTGGTTGGAGAAGACTCGGCCGCCGGCGAGATCGTGGTTCTCCACCGTCTCGAATCCCGTCGGCTCCTTCACGGTGAACGTAGGAGCTTCGTCATCCGCCGGGATGTCCCTTCCTCCGCACCGGACATCGGCCGCAAGCTGCAGCTTGTGGCCCATCGGGGCGGTCAGCTTCAGCGTGACCCAGATCTCGAGGTGCAGCGCGCTGTAGGGGCCGGCCTTGGCGTTCGACGTGGTGATGGTCACGCCCGTCGTGGTGAGTGCCGCAACCTGGCTCGTCGAGCCGAGTTGAGCGTCGTCGCTTGCCCGGCGAACCTCGATCTTGTCCACGTACGCGCCCGTCAGCTTGGTACCGCCCACCGCCACGTTCTTGAGCACAACCTGGGAGATCGTGGTCTCGAACGGGAGATCGGTCGCGTCCACCAGGATGCGCCCGGCAAGGAACCGTTGCCCGCGGTACACGTCGGCACCGGGAACGGCGCCATCGAACTTGACCACCGGGAGCCGCACCGTGAAGGTCGCCGCAGGACCTCCTCCCGGAGGAGCGTAGTTGATCGCCGCACCCGGGGGCGTGATGGTTGTTCCGCCCAACCTGAGCTTCAGGCCCACCGGAACACCGGCCTTCAGCTTGACGAAGATGTACAACCGATGGGTGCCGGCGGTGAACGTGTTGTTCGCCAATCCTGTGATCGCGATCCCCGCCAGAAGATCGTCTCCTACACCGATGGTGTGCTTTTTCAGGACTGGTCCTGTTTCTGTGTTTCTTCGGACTTCAATGTACTCCACATCGGCACTCTTCACGCGGTTGTCGGGGTCGGGCGGCGTTGGGAGTGGAAGGTCGTTTTTCACGCTCAGAGCGGTAATTGTGACCGTGTTCCCCGTGCCAACTGTGAACTGGACCACCTGGGCCAGGACCACGGCGCCCGGGGCCACGTTCTCATCGGGCAACCCGATGTTGTTGAACGTCTGGGCTACCACCGCCGGCGCCGCGAGGGCGACCGCCACCGCAAGCAACATGCACCATTTCATCGCACGACCTCCTCGCCCAGCTCGGGCCGGCCGGCATCTGCGCGCCAGGAACCCGTTTCCGTAGGCTTCATCAAGCTCGTCTTCTCCTCAATCGCGAGGCTTCTCGACACGGTGCCCAGTCTAGGTGACCCACATCACGCTGCGCAGGATCCGGGTTACTCCCACCCCAGGCGTTTGTCCCCACCAGCCTATACCCGTGTCCGCCGTACCGGGGAGACACACGACAGGCGAGGCCAGCCCTCGGACCCCAATCACCGACGAGACATGCGGACTCCCCACGAAGACCGTTCCCCGTGGCGTGGCGTCGCGTCGGGTCCGTTCCTGAACGGCGGGGGTCAGCCTCGGGGGCTCAGGGGCTGTTCGTGGTTCCATTGAGCACCGGGTCCGACCCTGGTAGCTCCGCAACTGCCGAGTCCGCCCGGCGCGCCGAGGACAGCCAGTCCGATCTAGCACCACTGCAGACGCCCAGCGGGACGAAGCTTCTCGCCGGCGGGCTCGCAGAGGACGCGGAGAAGGTTGGGTCCGGGGTTGAGTTTGGCCCGCGCGGAGGATCACCCAGGAGACGGAGGAGACCACGCTCCATGGGGCCCATCTCCCGAGACGTTGCCATCTCGTGCCGGTTCCGGCCGACCTTGGTGACCTTCTTGCCGGGTGCCACCGGTGCCGACTCCGACCCGCAGCCACGAACCGGGCCACGAAAGGGCCGCCACGGCAGACCTGGTCCTAGAACTCCAACGTCTCGAACTCGACCGGGAGCTCGGTGCGTGTCACCCTCACGATGTGGAACGGATGGGTCAGCGCTTGGGACACGACATCGTCCGCGCCAGGCTGGCTCAGCCCCGCGCGCACGACCATGCGATCGCTGCGAAGGAGAATCCGGGTGATCTCCACCGCGTAGCCCCCCGTCGGCTTCTCCCCGAGGAACACCGCGGCGACGATCTCCTCCGTGAAGTCCACCCCGGGCACCGGTGGCCGGGGATCGGCACCCGTGGTGTGCTGGTACCACAGCGCGGCCCACGTCTCCGCATCGCGCACCACGACCTGGCGGGGGTCGCGGATCCCGCTGCTCGTGCCCTGATCGACCGTCTCGAAGCTCAGCTCGACGCGCACCGCCGCTCCCCCGCCCGGGCACGTCGGGCAGCCGGGATCAGTGCGGGGAAGGCACCCCGCGAGAAGGCTGACAGGTCCGAGAAACAAGACTGCGACGCCGGTCTTCGCTCGCACGGACACCACCTCCTGGGTCTCACGACTCAGTATACCGAACGGAAGC
Source organism: Candidatus Bipolaricaulis sibiricus (assembly GCA_004102645.1). Classification (GTDB taxonomy): domain Bacteria; phylum Bipolaricaulota; class Bipolaricaulia; order Bipolaricaulales; family Bipolaricaulaceae; genus Bipolaricaulis; species Bipolaricaulis sibiricus. The sequence goes on from CP034928.1 coordinate 1,173,727, forward strand.
GAAGGGCGGCCCCGAAGGGCCGCCCGCCTTGTGTCCGACCCGGTTCCTACTGGGAGAGAGTCAGCACGTACGGCATCGCCGGCCCGAGGTCCCACTTGATCACGAGGACGAAGAACAGCGTCCCCGGCACCGGCGCGTTCCCCCACTGGGTGAACGGCTGGTAGATCGCGGCCCGGTCGAGGGACACGGACAGGGCCCCCGTGAGGGGCGACCACGCGGTGGCCGTGTTCCAGAAGTTGGGGACCGGAACCACCCACAGCCAGATGAACGCGCCCGGCCGATCGTGGGTCACCGCGACCCGCAACGACCCGGTCGTGCTCACCCACAATGCCCGCACCGCAAACCCTGTCGGGAAGGCACCGATCAGGATCGGGTCATCGGCGTCGCTCAGCTTCGGCTGGCTCTCCGAACCCTGTACCTCGACCTGGGCCCCCGCCGCTTGGAGGGCCGCGATGAGCTGGCTTGGGCTCATCCCCGGCGTGAGGGGCGGCCGCGGCATCCCCGCGGGGAGCTCGGGTTGGGCGCCGGTCGGGGTCTCGGTGGGCGGTTGCTGGCCTGGCACGGTGAGGGTGAGCGTCCCGCAGGCGAACCTCACGGTCTGGCCCGCCGGAACGGTCACCTCGAACGCCTGGCCCTGGGCTGTGCCGCGCACCACCACCGCCGTCGGGGCGGCCGACAGCTGGGCCTCCGAGGTGTACGTCTGTCCCAACCGGACCAGCACCTGCAAGATCTGCAGCCCAATGACCTGGTCGCCCCGCACCCACACGATCTGGGACAGCTGGACTCCCGCCGAACACGTATCGTTCCGAATCGCAACCGACGCCTGAACCGGGGCGGTCTGAGAGAGGGCCGGAACGAGGAACGCCGCCAACACCACAACGAGCACACCTGCACGCAACGTCCGCATGGTCCACCTCCATAATCCTGGATATGTGGACCATCATATCCATACAGTCTCGCCTGTCAAGGGGGGGTCTACAACCCGTAGACCTCCCCGTACCTGTCCCGGATGTAGCGCAGGAACGGCTCGGCCGACAGGCCACTTCCCGTGACCCGCTTCACGAGATCCTCGGGTAGGTACACCCGTCCATGGCGGTGCACGTTCTCCCGCAGCCACTCGCGAATCGGGGTGAGCTGGCCGGTCCGCACCTTGTCCCAGAACCCCGGGATCTCCCGCTCCGCCGTCTCCGTGATCTGCGCCCCGTACAGGTTGCCCAGAGCGTAGGACGGGAAGTAGCCGAACATCCCGCCCGACCAGTGCACGTCCTGCAGGACGCCGCTCCGGTCGTCGGGAGGGGTCACGCCCAGGTAGTCCGCCATCGCCTGGTTCCACCGCTCGGGAAGCCCGTCTACGCCCAACCGTCCCTCGATCAGATCCACCTCGATCTCGAACCGGAGGCAGATGTGGAGGTTGTAGGTGACCTCGTCGGCTTCGACCCGGATGAGCGATGCCTCGGCTCGGTTCACGTGCCGCCACACGTCGTCCGGCGTTGTCCGAGCCAGGTGGGGGAAGTACCGCACGAGCCGCGGATGGGCGTGGGCCCAGAACGCCCGACTCCGTCCGATCTGGTTCTCCCAGAACCGGGACTGGGACTCGTGGATGCCGAACGAAGCGCCGCCCGCAAGCCCGGTCCAGGCCAACGCCGGGTCGGTCCCCTGAGCGTACAGGGCGTGTCCCCCCTCGTGGAGTGCGCCGAACAGCCCCGGGAACGGTTCCTCGTCTTGGTAGCGGTTCGTCACCCGCACATCGCCCACGCCGACGCCGATCGTGAACGGGTGGGCGGAATCATCGAGCCGGCCGGCTCCGAAGTCGTACCCGATCCACCCCAGCGCCTCGCGGCACATCTCCCGCTGCGCGTCAATCGGGTACGTTCCCGACGGCAACGGCCGGGGCGGCCGTCCGCGGGACAGCTCCCGAAGGAAGGCGACGAGCTCCGTGCGCAGGCTGGCGAGAAGGGGTCGCAGAGAGGAGACGGTCATCCCCGGCTCGTACTCGTCGAGAAGCGCGTCGTACGGGCTATCCTTGAACCCAATCAGCTTCGTGATCTCCCGCACGAGGTCCACAACCTCGGCGAGGTGAGGGCGAAACAGACCGAAGTCCGACGCGGCCTTGGCCTTCTCCCACACTGACTCGGCTCGGGAGGTGGTCTCGACGAACTTCTGGTACAGGGCGGGCGGGATGGCGCGGTTCCGGGTGTGATCGTGCTTCCAGACGCGGATCAGAGCGCGATCGACCTCGGAGTGGGCCCCGCTGCGCTCGGCGTCTGCGAGGAGCTCGCCCATGCGGTCGGACACCACCCGCTCGAACGCCATCCGCTCCAGCCGCCCCAGGACCTTGGCCCGTGCTTCGCCACCCTTCTCCGGCATGTGGGTCCGCTGGTCCCACGCGCACAGCGCCGCCGCGGACTGGATCTCGGTGATCTCCCGAACGTAGGCTCTCAGTTCCTGAAGGGCGCTCATCCTACATCCGCTCCGTGCGCCCAGTGAAGGTGAACTCGGCGATCCGCAGCTTGGGGACGAGGTAGGCTCCGAAGCCCTCCCCGTGGGTGATGAGCCGCCGGGTGTTGCCCACTGCCTCGACACTCGCAAGGGCGCGGAGCCCGGACTCGGTGACCCGCATGTCCTCCACCGCTCCGCTCACTACCCCCTCCTCGACCAGGAACACACCGTCGCGGGTCATCATCGTCACCACACCGCGCATGGGATCGACGGGCCGCGCGTAGTGGAACCGGGTGACGAGGAGCCCCCGCTTCACGCCGGAGATGAGCTCGTCGTCAGTCGCCCCCCCCGGCTCCATCACGAGGTGCGTCGGCATCGGCGACCAGCCCGCCGCGGGGGGAGGAAGGGCATGCCCCGTCGACCTGGTCTTGAGCAGGGTGGCGGTGCGCGTGTCGTGAACCACAGTGCCCGCCACGCCGTTCCGGAAGAAGTACACCCGCGTCTTGGGCACACCCTCAAAGTCGAACGGCAGGCGCGTCGTCGCCGGGTGGAGACCATCGTCGTACACGGTCACAAGGTCGGACACCATCCGCTGGCCTTCCTTCCCGCCCAGGAAGCTGCGGCGCTCAAGGAGAGAGCGCGCGGAAAACCCCATCATCGACAGCATCCCCAGGAGCGTGGCCACAGCCGGCTCCTCGAGGACCACCGTGTACGCTCCGGGGTCAAGCGGGATGCGCACCTCCGACAGCTGTGCCTTGGCCAGGGCGCGGCCGGCCGCCTCTTCGGGCCGGAAGTCGGCGAGCCTCGTCCCCGAGTACTCCGCGTATCCAGAACCGCCGCTCTTCCCCAAGATCACGGTCACGAACCGCACCGACGAGGTCCGGTGGTGGACGTCCACGCCGCGGGTGCTCCTGATCCACAACTCGGCCCCGCCGGTCGACAGCGCCCCCGACGCGTTGAATCCCGCGCCCGCCGCCCCGTGCACCGCCCGCGCCACGAGCTCGGCCCGCGCCTGCGGGTCGGCCTCCCACGTCGCCGGATCCCAGTCCTCGACCTCCTGGACCGGGAGCGGGTCGGGCGGGGCGTACCCCGCGGGGCGCGTCTGGGCCCGGGCCATCGTCGCTGCGTCGCTGGCGGCCCGAGCAAGTCCGCGCGCGGTGAGCTCGTTCGTCGTCACGACACCCGCCTTCCCGTCCACCCACGCTCGGACGTGCACGGTCGTGTCCACTGCAGCCACGTTCTGGTGGATCTGGCAGTCCGTGAACCGGGTCAGCTCCTCCCGGCTGCGAATGACAACCAGCTCCAGCTCATCCGCGATCCGCTTCTTGACCACTCCGTCCAACAGCGTCTGTACGTTCACTGCTCCCCCTTGTTCGCACACAGCCCTGTTCCATCCGATCCTTCCGCCACGGAGACCGTTGGAGCTCGTGGTCCGATCTTACCGCGGAGACCGCGGACGACGCAGAGAAACGAGATCCAATAGGCTGAAGCCTGCCCCTCACCGCGGCCGGCCCCTCTGCGATCTCGGCGTCCTCGGCGGTGAACCCGTTCCGCCCCCTCATGCGGGCCAGCCAAGCCTGTCCCGAAGTCGGGCGAACAGCGAGTCGGTGTCAGCCAGACGCACGAGAACCGTGCTCGCGGGAGCGGCGGTCACCTGCACCACCTCTCCCGCTCGGAGCGTGTGGACCGCATCGCCATCCGCCAGGACCTGGACCGCTCCGCGCGCGCGAACCGACACCGTCGCCTCCTCGGGGAGCACGATCGGACGAAGCCCGAGATGGTGCGGAGCAAGCGGTACCACCAGCATCGCGCGGACATCGGGAGCAAGGATCGGCCCGCCCGCAGCGAGGGCATAGGCCGTGCTCCCCGTCGGCGTGGAGACGACCACCCCGTCGCCGTCGACCGCCAGTGCCCGCTCCCCGCCGACAGCGATGTCGAGTTCCGTGAACCGCTCGGCCGCGGGCCCAACGAACGCGACCTCGTTGAGGGCCGTCGAGTTGAACCCCACCCCGCGTGCGGCGATACGCGCTCGGCGCTCGATCCGGAACCCGCCCTGCACCACTCCGGCCAGGGCGTGCTCGATGTGGCGGGCGTCGCCTGCAGACAGGAACCCCAACCCGCCCGCGTGAACTGCGAGAACGGGGATCTCCCGGGGATACAGAAGCTGCGCTGCTCGGAGCAACGTCCCGTCGCCACCCACGGCGACAAGGAGGTCCACTCCCGCGGCAAGCGGCGCATCCCCAGCGTGGACCCCTGCTTCGATCCCGTTCCGGTGGCACCACGCCAACCCGCGCTCCACGGCCTCGGTCGCCGCCGGGCGCCGGTTGTGGAGGAACTCCACCCGCCTAACCTCCACCCCTCGCCCCCACGAACTTCCACCGGCACAGGACCCGTTCCAGCAGCTCGAGAACGACGTAGAACAGGAGGCCGAGGAGGGCCAACCCAACCACCCCAGCGAGCGAGATGTCCCCCCGGAACGTGTAGTACTCGATGAACCGCCCCAGTCCCGCCCCAGGACCGAGGAGGACCCCCAGCTTCGTCTCCGCGATGTAGAGCATGGTGATGCCCAGGCCTACCGATACGCGGGCTGCCGTGAGGACACTCGGAAGGGTCGCCGGGAGGACGACGTGGCGGTAGATCTGCATTCGGGTCGCCCCCGCCGACCGGACGGCGGTGATGTGAGAGGGCACGATGTACTTCGCTGCACCCTGGGCGGCAACGACAACTTGGAAGAACAACGCCATCACCACGACCACCAGCCGGACCACCTCGCCCAACCCGAACGCGAGGTAGAGGAACAGGAGCAGCGCCACGGGCGGCATCGGGTAGAGGAGGTAGATGAGGGGTGACAGATACCGATCGAGTCTGGGTTCGAACCCCACCGCCAGACCGAGGGGGAGGCCAAGGGCAAACGCCACGATCAGCGCAATCAGGAACCGCAACGCCGAGGTCCCGAACGCACTGGCGAGCGTGCCGAGGTTGTCCGCCGCCGCGGTGAACGTGACCCACGGTGTGGGCAGGATCTCCCTCCCCCGAACCGTCTCCAGCAGCCACGACACGCCCGCCCACACCAGGACCACGACGGCCATCGCCAGTAGGTAGTAGAGCGCCAGTCGCAGTGTCCGCGTCATGTGTCGTTCGCCCCCAGCACCTGCCGCAGGTGGGCCACCTGGGCCACGAACTCCGGCGTCCCACGGTATCCCGGTTCGCCCATCCCTGGGTTCTCGACGACCTCGAGCACCCGCGCCGGGCGCTTGGACAGCACGAGGATCCTCTTCCCGAGGAACACCGCTTCCTCCATGTCATGGGTCACGAGGACCCCGGTGAACCCCATCTCCCACCACAGGCCGAGGATGAGGTTCTGGATGTGCTCCCGGGTGATCGAGTCGAGGTTGGCAGTGGGCTCGTCCATCAGCATCACCCGTGGCTGGAGGGCCAGCGCGCGAGCGATCCCCACCCTCCGCTTCATCCCCTCCGACAGCTCGCTCGGGAACCGCCTCTCGAACCCGGCCAACCCGAGGTCAGCGAGCACCTTGGCCGCTGTCTCTTTCCGCCCCTGGATCCGCAAGGACAGCTCGGCATTGGCACGTACGGTCTTCCACGGGAGGAGTCCCGCGTCCTGAAGGATGAGCGCCACGTCACGGCGTACCCCCCGCACTTCCTCCCCGTGAATCCGAATCTGACCCGCAGTCGGGGCCAATAGCCCATCGAGGGCGAACAGGAGGGTCGTCTTCCCGCAGCCCGAGGGTCCCACCACGGACACGAGCTCGTAGCTGTCCACGGCCATCGAGAGCCCGGCGACCGCAGGGACGGCGGCACCCCCGCGGCCGTAGATGAGGGTCAGTCCATCGACCTCGATCATCCCGGAGGGGGAACGACGGCCGCCTCGTAGGGCAGCGGAGAGCGGAGGTACCGCTTGCCGACAGCCCACGTCATGACCCGCTCGTACACGTCCGGATCCAGCGTGCCAGGTTCGGGGAAGGTCGGGATCACGATCGCCGCGATCCCCTTCTCGATCTCAGCCCGCGCCTGCGGATCCGCCGTCTGGTGGGGCCCGCCACCGGGGAAGAACAGGTCCACGGCCACCGGAAGGGCGGTCTCCACGATCGCGTCGCGGTCCTCGCTGTTCAGGCGCTCCACGGCGCGACGCAGCGCCCGGAAGAACGCGGCCAAGACCTCGGGTTGGGACTCGACCAGTGGACGCCGGGCCACGAGCACCTCGGGGGGGAAGCTCTCCCCTGGTACCCACCGCAAGACCTCAAGCACTGGCTTTCCGGGATAGCTGTAGGTCAAGATGTAGTCCACGTACGGCCGGGGCAACGCCCCGACCGCTACCATCCCGAACAGCGTCCACGACGAGTTCACGAGGAGATCGTCCTGCCCGATGTACAGATCTGCCGGGACAGCCACGCCCTCGCTGCGGAACGCCTCGTCGACAACGTACTCGAGGTCCGACTGACGGGGGAGAGCGATCGTCACGCGCCCCCCGCTCTTGATGCGCAGAAGCAGCTCGTCCCAGGTGGAGATCCGGGAGAACGCGGGAGGAGAGATGAGCGCAAGATGGTCGTCCGTCCCGTTGGGGGCGTACGCCGTGCCCACGATCACCGCCTGCCGGGGCACGCTGGCCACGAGGAGGAGCGCTCCCGTGAGATCGGTCAGCATCACGTCGACTTGGCCGGCCTGGAACGCGAGCAACCGATCGCGCTGACTGGGGAGGGGAATGAGCTCGATCTCGATCCCCTCCTCGCGGAACAGGTCCCACGCAGAGGCCATGACGACCGGCACTGCGCCCAGCGCCGGCGGAAGGGACACGCGCAGCGGAGCCCCGCCCGACACAAAGGAAACTGCGGCTACAACCGCAAGTACGGTCAGAGTTCGCATAGCGTCGCATTGTACCGCACGCCGCTCCGCGGCGGCAATCTAGCCGGTGGCCGCGCCACCCTCCTGTAGGCCCTGAACGAGCGCGTCGGCAGCGGGGCCCATGATCTCCGGAACGTACCCCCCTTCGAGTACGCAGAACACGGGAAGCTTCGTGTCCCCGAGCACGTACCCGATGTCGTAGAACGCCTCGACATCCAGCCCGAGGGACGCCAGTGGGTCCTCCTTGTACGTGTCGAACCCCGCCGAGATCGCGAGTTCGGCGTACCCCTGACCAGCCTCGCGCAGCGCCCGCTCGAGGGTCTCCACGTAGAGGGTCTTCCCGCACCGCGGCGGCAGGGGGTAGTTCAGGCAGTTGCCCCGTGACACGTGCCCGGTGCCCGGGTAGTTGTAGATGCGGTGGAGTGACACGTAGGTCACGTTCGGATCGCCGTAGAAAATGGACTCGGTTCCATTGCCGTGGTGGCCGTCGATGTCGACGATCAGGGTGCGCACCCCCGCCGCGCGCACCGCGACAGCAATGTTGTTGTAGTAGCAGAACCCACCGAGGTAGGACGCCCCAGCGTGATGGCCGGGAGGACGGAGGATCGAGAATCCACGGCGCCGCTGGGCAAGGATCGCGCCACCCGCAGCCAGGCGTGCGTAGCGGTCGATACCCGGGTACGCCGGGCAATCGGGGTCGTGAAACGCGCCCGTCCCCACCCGTCGGATGTGCTCAGGGGTGTGCACAGCCAGAAGCGCCTCGTCAGACGCAGGCGCGGGCTCCACGAACGGGTACCCAAGCCGTGCGAGGTAGTGCTGGAGCATCCGCACCCGAGCCGGACCCTCGGGATGTCCGATCGCGTGGTACTCCAGGCACTGCTCGCTGAAAATGATGTCCATGGCCCCGGATTATGGACAGGCGGTCTCCCCGCGACAACGGCTGATCCTGGCGTCGAGCTCGCCCCGGCGGATCGAGCTCCTGCAGCTTCTCGCCCCGCAGTTCAAGGTCGTGACCCCGGACGTGGACGAGGGCACGGTCGCCGTTCCCGAAGACCTCGTCTACGTCGCACGTCGGAAGGCTCACCAGGTACGTGTGGACGAGCCATCGGGCATCGTGATCGCCGCCGACACCGGCGTGTTCCGCGACGGTCGGGCGTTCGGAAAGCCGCGCGACGTGGCGGAGGCGTCGGACATCCTGCGCCAACTCAGTGGGGGATGGCACTCCGTGTTCACCGGACTTGTGGTGGGAGCCTCGACGGGGTGGCGCGAGGCCCTTGTCGAGACGCGCGTCCTGTTCAAGCGTCTCTCCGAAGCAGAGATCCAGCGATACCTGGCGTGGGAAGACGTTCTCGACAAGGCAGGTGCCTACGCAATCCAAGGACGGGCGGCCCCCTTCGTGACGCGGATCGAGGGCGAGTACTTCAACGTGATGGGACTCCCGCTCGCCACCCTCTACTCGTTGCTCCTCGACCTGGGGTGGGACGTCCCCCTCCCCTGAGATGGTGCTTCCGCGCTACCTCAACCTCACCGCAGCGGAGCTCAGCAAGCGGGCCACACAGCTTCGGGCACTGGCCTCGCCCTGCCGCCTCTGTCCTCGGGCCTGCGGGGTGGAGCGGGACCGAGGTGAACGAGGGTTCTGCGGGGCCCCCCTCGTCCCGTGGGTGGCTAGCTTCGGGCCCCACTTCGGGGAGGAGGAAGTCCTGGTCGGCAAGGGAGGCTCGGGGACGATCTTCTTCTCCGGGTGCGTGCTGCGGTGCGTGTACTGCCAGAACGCCACGATCTCCCAGCTCGGGGAGGGAACCGCGATCACTGTCCACCAGCTGGCGCGCATCATGCTCCACCTGCAAGCGAGTGGCTGCGAGAACATCAACCTCGTGACCCCGACCCACCAGGCACCTCCCATCGTCGCCGCGGTCGAGATGGCCCGGGACAACGGACTCCGTCTTCCCCTGGTGTGGAACTGCGGCGGGTACGAATCGGTCGATGCTCTGCGTCTTCTGGAGGGCATCGTGGACATCTACATGCCCGACTTCAAGTACGGAGACAACGCTTTCGGTGCTGCTCTGTCGGCCGTGCCGGACTACGTGGACCGCGCACAGGAGGCCCTGCGCGAGATGCACCGCCAGGTTGGAGACCTCGTCGTTGATGGTGGAATCGCCGTGCGCGGCCTCCTCGTCCGCCACCTCGTCCTTCCCGATGGGCTCGCGGGTTCGGAGGCCGTGCTGTCATTCATCGCCCGCGAGATCTCGCCGAACACGTTCGTCAACGTGATGGCCCAGTACCGACCTGCGCACCGGGCCCGCGAACACCCCCTGCTACGCCGCCCGCTGTCTGGCGCCGAGCACGCGCAGGTCCTCGCCCTCGCCCACCGAATGGGTCTACGCCGCGCAGGCGCGCACTGACTTCAACCCGATCGTCGCGTCGCACCGCCGATGACGCCGAGACCGCAGAGACAGCCTGCAGAGGCTACCACAAGGGACACCACGGGCACGAAGCGCGAAGGGGATAACAGAACAACGCTCGTCAGTCAGAACACCACGATCCGGTGGCGTCTTCATGCCGTCGGTGGTGCTGCGACTCCGGGGTCCCCGTGCGCCCGCCGCGGGTCCGGCGATGGGTGCAGGTTGGTGGTGAGTTCGCGGCTTCGTGGTTACGTGGCTCGCGCCGTGCCTGGGTTGAACTCCAGTGCAGTTTGGGCAATGATCGCGGGGAGATCACCCACCAAGGAGGGGTTCATGCGTAACGCCCACAGCAAGTTGTTCACCCCTGGACCGACCGAGGTCCGCCCGGAGGTCCTGCAGGCCATGGCCGTCCCCCAGATCTACCATCGCTCCCCCGAGTTCCGCGAGCTGTACGCGGAGATCCAACCCAAGCTCCAGAAGCTTCTCTACACCCAGCAGCCGGTGTTGTTATTTGCTGCCTCATCGACCGGAGTGATGGAGGCTGCTGTTCAAAATTGCGTGGGGAAAAGGTGCCTCAACCTCGTGAACGGGGCGTTCAGCAAGCGCTGGCACGAGATCACCGCTGCGTGCGGGATCCCCTGTGAGACGCTCGAGGTGCCGTGGAACGTCGCGATCAAGCCGGAGATGGTGGAAGAGAAGCTCCGCAGCGGCGACTACGATGCGGTGACCCTCGTCCACAACGAGACTTCCACCGGCCTGTTGAACCCGCTGCGGGAGATCGCGGCGGTGGTCCGAAAGTTCCCCGACGTGCTGCTCCTCGTGGACTCGGTGTCGGGAATGGGGGGGGTGAAGATCGAGTTCGACGCCCTCGGCATCGATGTCCTGTTGGCTGGAGTGCAGAAGGCCCTCGCTCTGCCCGCTGGCCTTGCTGTGTGCGCGGTATCCGAGCGCGCCCTGAAGCGAGCACAACAGGTGAAGTCCCGCACCTACTACTTCAGTTTCCCAGTCATGATGAAGTCCCATGCGAAGAACGAGACCCCGGCGACACCGGCTATCCCTCACCTGTTCGCGCTCAACGTGCAGCTCGACGCGATCCTCGCCGAGGGCCTTGATCGCCGATTCGCCCGCCATGACGAGATGGCCGCCGTCACCCAGTCGTGGGCCCAGCGCCACTTCGCGATGTACCCGGAGAAGGGATACTGGTCGAAGACCGTGTCGTGCATCTCCAACACCCGCGAGATCTCGGTGGAGGATCTGAACAAGACTCTCGTGCGCGACCACGGACTCCGGATCTCGAACGGTTATGGCGATCTGAAGGGGAAGACGTTCCGCATTGGCCACATGGGGGACCACACCGTGGCCGATGTGCGCGGGTTGCTGGCAACGATCGACGCAGTGCTCGGACTCTAGCTGACACCAGGAGGGTAAGATGCGTGTCCTGATCTGCGATCCAGTCGAGGAGAAGGCCCTCGCCCGGCTCCGCGCAGCGGGGGTGGAGGTCGTGGTCCGCACAGGGATGAGTCCCGAGGACCTCGCAGCGAAACTCGCCCGAGGGTACGAGGCGATCGTCGTCCGCTCGGCGACGAAGGTGCGAAAGCCTGCGCTCGATGCTGCACGGGGCCTGAAGCTCATTGTCCGCGCCGGGGTCGGGTTGGACAACGTCGACGCTGACCACGCCAGGGCGAAGGGGATCCAGGTCCTCAATACACCGCGGGCAAGCTCGGATGCCGTGGCAGAGCTTGCACTGGCCCACATGTTCGCCCTTGCCCGCTCCCTGACTCAGGCAACGCAATCGGTGCGCGACGGCAAGTGGGAGAAGAAGGCGTTCGTGGGGATCGAGCTCCAAGGGAAGACGCTCGGAGTGGTGGGGATTGGGCGGATCGGCCAGGCCCTCGCCCGGCGAGCCGTAGCCCTGGGGATGCGGGTCATCGCCTGCGACCCGTTTGTCACGACGTCGCCGATCCCCGAGGTGAAGCTGGTGTCGTTGGAGGATCTCCTGCGGGATAGCCACTTCGTCTCGCTCCACATACCCCCCGACCCTGCGGGCCCCGTGATCGGACCGAAGCAGTTCGCCCAGATGAGACAAGGAGCCTACCTCGTCAACTGCGCGCGGGGCGAGGTTGTGGACGAAGAGGCACTTCTGGAGGCGCTGAACTCGGGCAAGCTCGCCGGCGCAGGGTTGGACGTGTTTGCCGTCGAACCCCCGAGCAACGTGGCCCTCCTCCGGCACCCCAAGGTCACCCTCACCCCCCACGTCGGCGCCCAGACGGTGGAGGCGCAACAGCGGATCGGCGACGAGGTCGTGGCGCTCCTCCTCGAATACGCGGGCAAGGGCTGACGATGGCCGTCATCCACCCGTTCCGCGGCCTCCGCTACAACCCGGCCATCGTGGGTGACCTCTCCCGGGTGGTGACCCAACCCTACGACCGGATTGGACCGAGCGAAGAGCGGGTCTACCTCGACCGGTCACCCTACAACTACGTTCGCTTGATCGGGACGAAGTCTCCACCGGCCGACGAGGGAGACTACGCCCGGCGGGCGCAGCTTCTCCAGGCATGGATCCGCGACCGAGTCCTCGTGCACGACGAACGGCCGGGGGTCTACCTCTACCGCCAAGCGTTCACCCACAGCGGGCGGAGTTACGTCCGAACGGGGATCATCGCTCTCCTCGACCTCAGAAAGAGCGGGGCCAAGGCCCACGAGCACACCCTTCGAGGTCCGAAGGAAGACCGACTGAAGCTGTTCCGGGCCACCGAGGCCCACCTCGAGCACATCTTTCTCCTCTACCGCGACCCCCACCGCGCGGCCACCGCGGCGGCCGAGGAGGCCGTCGGCACGGGAAGCCCTGATCTCGTGACCACAGACGACTTCGGGAATACCCATGAGCTGTGGCTCATTGCGGACCCCCCCGCGGTACGGGCAGTTCAGGACGCCCTGCTCCCGCACGAGCTGTACATCGCCGACGGGCACCACCGGTTCGAGACCGCCCAGGCGTACATGCGGGAGTGCCTCGCCCGGGGCTGGAAGCCAGCGAGCCCGCAGAGCTTCACCGCGCTTCCGGTGACGCTGGTCAACGTTGCCGAGCCGGGATGCGTCATCCGTCCCACCCCTCGGGTCGTGCACAGCCTGCCCAGCTTTGACGCGCAAGCGTTCCTCGCTGCGGCTGACCGGGAGTTCGCAGTCGAGGCGGTGGACTCGCTCCGCGCGGCGAAGGCCGTTCTCGCGGCGGCGTTGGGCCAGCGGCACGTGGTGGTCCTGTACGCAGACGGCAAGTTCTGGTCGCTCACCCTCCGTGACGAGAACCGACTCGATCACCTGGTCCCCGGGCCGCACCCGTCTGCGTGGAAGCGGCTCGACGTGGCGGTCCTCCACAAGGCGATTCTCGAGCCGATCCTCGGGATCGACGACGAGGCCCTGGCCCGCCAATCGTACGTGGACTACGCTCACACGGACGAGGAGGCCATCGCCCTCGTCGACGCGGGGAAGGGGCAGGCCGCGTTTCTGCTGAACCCCACTCGGGTCGAAGAGGTTCTGGCGATCGCCGACCTCGGGGTCTCGATGCCCCAGAAGTCGACCGATTTCTACCCCAAGCTCCTCTCCGGGCTCGTGGCGATGACGATGGACATCGCCAAACCGTGATCCGTGGACCGGTACGCCGTCACGGAACCCGGGCAACGGATCACGGACAACGGCCTAGACTAGATCCGCGTAGCGATCCCCAACAGGGCGTGAAGGGTCGCCACGAGGAGCGTGGCATACGCCAGGCGGCGGTGAATCTTCACCGGGCGTCGTCTCTTGAGGACCCGGGACATTCCCATCGCTCCCGCCGTGGACAGGAGGAGGGCGTAGCCGACGAGCCCGAGGTAGAAGATCACCGGGTACGGCCCCACGTAGTGGTAGGCGATGTTGCGGAGCGTGTCCATGTCAGTCCTCTAGCTTCATCTGGACCGACCCGCGCGCGCTATGGATCGCGGTGAACGACCCTGAGCTGCGGTGGTAGGCCAGAAGAACAGTGTAGGTCTGCCCAGGCACAAGCACCTTGTCCTCGGCATCGCCGCTGTCCAGCGGAATGATGAACTCAACGACGGTCTGGCCGTCGACGACTGTGCCCGCCGCCCGGAGCACGTCCTCACGCGTGTCGCGACGATGGGATGTCGTGCCCGTTCCGAAGTGGTCTTCGATCACGATCCCCGCCGGGGTCACAGCAGCGATGATGTAGTTGGCACCCTGCATTCGGTTCACCGGGTCGAACCCCGCGGACACCCATCCCGTGCCAGGGCTGCGCAGCGCGGCGAACAGGACAACGAGGCCGTTGCGCCAGAACAGCGTGACCCCGCTCCGAGGATCTTGGGCCGACTGGCGGTACTCCCCATCGCCAATCGCACCGTCCGTGACTGGTACGGGTGACCCGGAGTCGGCCACCACGTAGTCGGCGGCGAGGATCTGCCCGTCGGAAGAGAAACGCAGAAACGACTCAACGAGGACTGCTCGTCCGGGAACAACGAACTCCACTGCGCCGTACACCAGACGGGCCTCGGCCACCGCGCGGACGACGCCCGGCAGCGCGTGCCCCTGCACCGGGAACGCCGCAAAGAACTGGGCCCAAGCCGTCCTCACGTCTGGGCCATAGTAGAAGCCATCCCACTCTGTACCCAGGAACGCCACGCCACCATTGGCAGCGAATCCGGCGACCGCCGCGTCAACCTTCCCGCTGCCCACGGCTTCCCAATGGGCGAGGGCCCACTCCACCAGATCGTTGCCCGTCGGTTGACCCACCGCCACCCAGCCCACGGCCACCGCGCACATCGCGATCAAGAGACGTCGCATCGAGATCATCCTCCTGGAATCACTGAACGAGTTGACTGTACCTGTTCACCCCATCGGACACCACCGTCTCAATCCAGAACAGGGCAGGAAGAGGGTGGGGCGGAGGTTGGGACCTCCGCCCCTTGGGTGGGATCGCCGTGGATGTGTGCCACGGCGGGGGTGGCAGACCTTACATTGCCTAGCGAACAGGACTCCACGCGCACGCGGGGCATGATCGGGGATGACCTCGACCACGCCCAGACAGGTATCCGCTCGCTCTCGCTTGCATCGCACCGTCATGATGGCCCTGTCCCCTGGACGTACCGTGCAAAACCTGTGGACTTCCTGTGGAGGCGGGGTTCCCGGCATCCGATCCGGTCTGTCGGCCACCGCGTCCCCTTCTGTTGCCCGAGCGGTGGCCCGTGCGGTGCTGTTGTCGAGGGGGAGAGGATGAAGCAGGATTGGGTCGGAGGACGAAAGGGATGAACCGCACCCAAGCTCTGCACGCCCTCATCGAGGGAAACCGTCGCCACGCCCGCGGCGCCCATCACCATCCACACCAAGACCCCGACCGCATCGCCTTCCTCGTCTCGGGCCAAAGCCCGTGGGCCGCCGTTCTCGGTTGCTCCGATTCGCGCGTTCCCCCGGAGATCGTGTTCGATCAAGGCCTGGGTGACCTGTTCGTCGTGCGCACGGCCGGCCACGTCTGCGACGCCACCGTCCTGGCCAGCCTGGGGTACGCCGTCCACCACCTCCAGGTCCCCCTCGTGGTCGTCCTGGGGCACACCGGCTGTGGTGCCGTGCGCGCGGCCATCGCCCATCGGCCCGACGAGCCCGAGGACTGCCTGTGCGCTGCGCTCCGACCGGCAATCGAGAGGGCACGCCTCTGCGCGGGCGACCTCTGCGACCAGGCCGTGCGGCTCCACGTGGAGGGGATGGTCGCGTACCTCCGGCAGGCCCTGTCCGGACCAGAGGGCCCGGACGTGGTGGGCGCGGTGTACCACCTGGGCTCAGGGCGTGTCGAGTTCCTCACCCCAGGTGAGCTTACCCCTGGGCCGGGGCGGCCCGGCTGAGGTCCTGGTTCGGCTCCTGCGCGGTGTGTGAGCCGGTCCGACCCCACGGCGCACGATCGGGCGGCCTCGACGCCCTTTGACTTGTCCGCCCGCCGGGATAGGATGCGCCGCGGAGTGGGACGATGTCTCACATTCTGAGACACGCCGCCCTCCCCACCGAGGTGATCCGTGTGGCGAAAACGTTGACGGAGAAGATCCTCGCCGAGCACATCGTGGAGGGTACGCTCGACAAGGGACACGAGGTGGGCATCCGGATCGATCAGTGTCTGACCCAGGATTCCACGGGAACGATGGCGTGGCTGGAGTTCGAATCCCTCGGCCTGGACAAGGTCCAGGCGGAATTGGTCGTGTCGTACAGCGACCATACGTCGCTGGGGTTCAAGGGTGAGTCCACCGACGATCACCTGTTCCTCCAATCGATCGCCTCGCACTACAGCGCCAAGTTCTCCAAGAACGGGAACGGGGTCTGCCACCAGGTGCACTACGAGCGGTTTGGGATCCCCGGAAAGACGCTCCTCGGCTCGGACTCCCACACCCCCACGGCTGGCGGATTGGGGATGCTCGGGATCGGGGCCGGCGGCGCCGACGTGGCCGTGGCGATGGGCGGGGGGGTGTTCTACCTCACCGTGCCCAAGGTGCTGCGCGTGGTCCTCACCGGAAAGCTTCCGTGGGGCGTCACCGCGAAGGACGTCGCCCTGGAGATCCTCCACCGGATCTCGGTGAAGGGCGGCGTGGGCCACTTCATCGAGTTCGCCGGGCCCGGCGTGAAGACCCTGTCCGTACCCGAGCGGGCGACGATCACGAACATGTGCACCGAGACCGGCGCCACGTCGTCGATCTTCCCCTCGGATGCGGTGACAAGGAAGTTCCTGGAGATGCAGGGTCGGGGCGCGGACTGGCGCCCACTCGCAGCAGACGCGGGGGGGCAGTACGACGCGACGCTGGAGATCGATCTCTCGTCCCTCGTCCCCCTCGTCGCGATGCCCGGGAGCCCGGACAACGTGGTCCCGGTGACGGACGTCGCCGGCACGAAGATCGACCAGGTCTTCATCGGTTCGTGCACGAACGGATCGTACCGCGACATCAAGGTCGTGGCGAAGATCCTCGAGGGCAAGCACGTCGCTCCGGAGATCGACGTCGTGGTGTCGCCGGCCTCCCGCCAAGCGTGGGAGATGCTCGTCAAGGACGGAAGCTTCCTCGCCCTGACCCGCGCTGGAGTCCGGCTCATCGAGCCTGGCTGCAACGCGTGCATCGGGATCGGGTTTGTTCCCGGCACGAACTCCCTCTCGCTCCGCACGGTGAACCGGAACTGGAAGGGGCGCGGGGGAAACGAGCTCGGAAAGCTCGCCCTCACCAGCCCCGAGGTGGCCGCGGCGTCGGCCCTGACGGGGGCGATTGCCGACCCGCGCGAGCTCCCACCGGTCACGGTGCGGGTCGCCAAGCTCGTTGTCGATGACGTGATGATCGTCGAGCCGCAGGGCCCGTCCGTTCCCATCCGGCGGGCCCCGAACATCGTGAAGATGGCCCCCCCACGTCCCCTGCCGTCCGTGCTTGGGGGCGAGGTCCTGCTCAAGGTCGGGGACGGGGTCTCCACGGATGCGATCCTCCCTGCCGGCCCGCTCACCCAGCACCTGCGCTCGAACCTGCCCGAGATCGCCACGTTCACGTTCCACTACGAGGACAAGACGTTCGCGGCCCGCGCGGCGGAGAAGGGCGGGGGGTTCATCGTGGGCGGCGAGAACTACGGTCAAGGCTCATCCCGCGAGCACGCGGCGCTCGCCCCGTGGCAGCTCGGGATCAAGGCCGTCATCGCCAAGAGCTTTGCCCGAATCCACAAGGCAAACCTGATCAACGTGGGGATCCTTCCCCTCGTGGGCGACACCGCGGGCCTCGACACCGGCGACAAGCTGGAGATCGACGTCTCCGACCTCCGCCGCCCGCTTGTCGTGCGCAACGTCACCAAGGCAACGACGATCCCGGTCGTGGCCGAGCTCTCCGATCGCGACATCCGCATGATCCGGGTGGGGGGGCTCCTGGCGATGGCCCTCGCCGGCAGAAGGTAGCCGGGGGGGCACGAGCCGCGTGAACACCCTCGAAAAGGGCCTGCGGATCCTCACCCTCCTGGGCGAGGGTCAGTCCGAGCTGAGCGCGGCCGACATCGCCCGCGCCCTCGGCCTTCCCCGAAGCACGGCCTACCGGTACGTCGCCGCCCTCAGGTCGCACGGCCTGATCGAGGAGGACCCCCACACGGGCCTGCTCCGGCTGGGGCCACGGCTCCTTCAGCTCGCGGGAAGCGTGCGGCGGAAGGGGCTCATCGAGATCGCCTTGCCACGGATGGAGCGTCTGGTGGCGGCAACCGGCGAGACGGTCATCCTGGCAGGTCTCCACGAGACGAGCGGGATCTGCCTCGAGCGGGTGGAGGGACACCACGCCCTGCGTGTGTCACACGAACGGGGGGCGGTGTTTCCCCTCCACGCCGGGGCAACGGGCAAGGTGCTCCTCGCGTACCTGCCCAAGGACGATCAGGAGAGGATCATCGCCCAAGGCCTGCCCCGGTTCACCGCGACCACGATCACCGATCCCACCGCGTTGAGGGTTGAACTCGACCGCATCCGGAGTGTCGGGTACGCCGAGAGCGATGGAGAAGTGATCCCCCACACGTACGGCCTTGCCGTACCGATCTTGAGCGGAGCGGGTCGGATTCTCGCTGCGCTGGGGGCCTCAGCTCCCAGCACACGGTTGGGGGCGCGAACCAAGAAACCTGTACTGAATGAACTCTCCACCACAGCGCAGGCCATCGCGCGCGAGCTGGAGATCTACAACAGGAGCTAGGAGATCTGAAGGAGGTTTGTCGTGAGCAAGGGTGCACGTGTTCCCGAGAATGGACAACCCATCACCATGACGCCCGCCGGGCTGAAGGTGCCCGATCGGCCCATCATCCCCTACATCCGCGGCGACGGGACCGGGGTGGACATCACGCCGGTGATGCTTCGCGTCGTGGACGCGGCGGTGGAGAAGGCGTACGGAGGGAAGAGGAAGATCGCCTGGATGAAGGTCTACGCCGGGGATGAAGCGATCGAGCACTTCCACCCGGGGCTATCCGAGGATCAGATCAAGGCCATCCCCCCCGACGAGCGGCAGAAGCTGTACCTCCCCGAGGAGACGGCCCAGGCGATCCAGAAGTACCTCGTTGCCATCAAGGGCCCGCTCACCACGCCGGTCGGGGGCGGGATCCGCAGCCTCAACGTCACCCTCCGCCAGGTGCTCGACCTCTACGCGTGCGTGCGGCCGGTGAAGCACATTGGAACCCCCGCTCCGGTTCGCGAGCCGGAGAAGGTGGACATGGTCTTCTTCCGGGAGAACACGGAGGACGTCTACGCGGGGATCGAGTGGAAGGCCGGCTCGCCCGAGGCCGACAGAGTCATCGCCTGGCTGCGGCGCGAGATGAAGGTGACGTCGATCCGGTTTCCCGAGCGCTGCGGCATCGGTGTGAAGCCGATCAGCGAAGAGGGCTCGAAGCGCCTCGTCAAGGCGGCGATCGAGTACGCCATCGCCGACAAGCGCCCGAAGGTCACCCTCGTGCACAAGGGGAACATCATGAAGTTCACCGAGGGTGCGTTCCGCGACTGGGGGTACGAGGTCGGGAAGACGTACCCGCAGATCGTGACCGAGGAAG
This sequence comes from Candidatus Bipolaricaulis sibiricus, assembly GCA_004102645.1. Taxonomy (GTDB): domain Bacteria; phylum Bipolaricaulota; class Bipolaricaulia; order Bipolaricaulales; family Bipolaricaulaceae; genus Bipolaricaulis; species Bipolaricaulis sibiricus. Next base: position 1,192,983 of record CP034928.1, read on the forward strand.
AGGTCACCACAACCTACGGCGGAAGGGTTCCGGCCGGCAAGATCGTTCTCAACGACCGCATCGCCGACCAGTTCTTCCAGCAGATGCTGCTACGGCCCGACGAGTACTCCGTTGTCGCGACGACGAACCTCAAACGGCGACTACATGACCGATGCGGCGGCGGCCCAGGTCGGTGGTCTCGGCGTGGCTCCCGGAGCGAACATCAACTACCACACCGGCCACGCCGTGTTCGAGGCCACCCACGGCACGGCCCCCAAGTACGCCGGCCAGGACAAGGTGAACCCGGGAAGCCTCATCCTCTCCGCCGTGGAGATGCTCAAGTACCTGGGCTGGCGCGAGCCCGCCGAGGCCATCCTCCGCGCAATGAGTGCCGCCATTGCCTCCAAGCACGTGACGTACGACCTCGAGCGGCTGATGCCGGGGGCGACCCTCGTCTCCTGCTCCCAGTTCGGCGACGAGATCGTGAAGCGCCTGTAGGGAGAGAGAGATGGCCCAGAAAGGAATCCGGGAGTACGACGCCAAGCGGCTGCTCGCCCAGGCGATCGGGAAGTACTCCGGCGGCCGGTTCGCGTTCGACGATCGTCTCGTCCTCGTCACGCCGGAGACGGACCTGGCGAGGTTGGGGAAGGACCACCCCTGGCTCCGGACGGAGAAGCTCGTCGTGAAGCCCGACCAGCTGTTCGGGAAGCGGGGAAAGAACAAGCTCCTCCTCCTCGACGCCGACCTCCAGGCCGCGGTGGCGTGGATCGGCGAGCGGATGGGGAAGGAGGTGACGATCGAGGGTGCGGGCGGGAAGACGACCGGCGTCCTCACCCACTTCCTCATCGAGCCATTCGCCCCCCACGACGCGGAGTACTACCTCGCGTTCACGAGCTCTCGTGACGCCGACACGATCCACTTCTCCCCGCAGGGTGGGGTGGACATCGAGTCGGTGTGGAACACGGTGGTCTCGATCGAGGTCCCGGTACTGACGGACCCAGCAAAGGTCGAGGTCCTGGCGAAGCTCCCGAACGTCCCCCACAAGGAAACCGTGGCCGCGTTCGTCCAGGCCCTGTACGGGATCTACGTCGACTACCACTTCACCTACCTTGAGTTCAACCCGATCGCGTTCTCCCACGGGAGGCTGCTCCCGTTGGACACCGTGGCCAAGCTCGACGACACCGCGGCGTTCCAGTGCGCGGACAAGTGGGGACCGATCGAGTTTCCTCGTCCCTTTGGCCGGCCGATGACGCCGGAGGAAGCGTACGTGGAGTCGCTCGACGCCAAGACCGGGGCGTCGCTCAAGCTCACCCTTCTCAATCCGGACGGACGGGTGTGGCTCCTCGTCGCCGGCGGCGGGGCGAGCGTGATCTACGCCGACACGGTGGTCGATCTGGGGTTGGGAAGGGGACTCGCGAACTACGGCGAGTACTCCGGCGATCCGTCGACCGAGCTCACCTACGAGTACACGAAGACCCTCCTCGACCTCATGACCCGGAAGCCGGATCCCCACGGGCGCCCCAAGTACCTCCTCATCGGGGGCGGAATCGCCAACTTCACCGATGTCGCGAAGACGTTCACCGGGATCATCCAGGCCCTCGAGGAGCACAAGGACAAGCTCCGGAAGAACCACGTCAAGATCTACGTCCGCCGCGGGGGGCCCAACTACAAGGAGGGCTTGGAGAACATGCGGAGGCTGGGGGAGCGAATCGGCGTCCCGCTCGAGGTGTACGGGCCGGAGACCCACATGACGCGGATCGTGTCCCTCGCCCTCGAGGAGGCCCAGCGATGAGAGCTGACTACGAGCTCTTCACAGTAGACACCCAGGCGTTCATCTACGGGGAGCAGCTGCGCGCGGCGCAGCGGATGCTCGACTTCGACTACCTGTGCCGACGGGCGAAGCCATCGGTGGTAGCCCTTGTCACCCCTGAGCGCGGTGGGTTCGAGAAGCTGTTCTGGGGAACGAAGGAGATCCGTATCCCACGGATCACGAACCTCACCGAGGCCGCGGCCCGGTTCCCCGAGGCCGACGTCCTCGTCAACTTCGCCAGCCAGCGCTCGGCGTACGACGTGACGGTGGAAGCCCTCGAGATCCCCACGATCCGTACGATCGCCGTGATCGCGGAGGGGATCCCCGAGCGGCAGTCGCGGCGAATGGCCGCCCTCGCCAAGGCGAACGGGAAGTGGATCATCGGTCCCGCCACCGTCGGCGGGGTCAAGGCGGGGTGCTTCAAGATCGGGAACGCCGCGGGCACGATGGACAACATCCGTGAGGCCAAGCTGTTCCGCCCCGGTTCAGTGGGATTCGTGTCCGTGTCCGGCGGGTTGTCCAACGAGGCGTACAACATCGTCGCCCGAGCGACAGACGGCCTGAACGAGGGGATCGCGATCGGCGGCGATGCCTTCCCCGGGTCGACCCTCCTCGAGCACCTCCTCCGGTTCGAGCAGAACCCCGCGATCAAACTTCTGGTGAGCCTGGGCGAGGTCGGGGGGACCAAGGAGTACGAGATCGCCGAGGCCGTGAAGGCCGGGAAGATCACCAGACCCCTCGTGATGTGGGTGTCCGGAACGTGCGCCAAGGTCCTTCCCGGCCAGGTCCAGTTCGGCCACGCCGGGGCCAGGGCCGACAGTGCGGCGGAGACCGCCGACGCCAAGAACGCCGCCCTTCGTGAGGCGGGCGTCATCGTTCCCAAGTCGTTCGACGACTACGGGCTCCGGATCAAGGAAACCTATGACCGGCTGGTGGAGGCGGGACCGATTGTCCCCGCCGCCGACGTGACGCCGCCCAGCATCCCCCTCGACTACGCCCAGGCGCGGGCCGAAGGGCTTGTGCGGAGACCCACGAACTTCGTCTCCACGATCTGCGACGAGCGGGGCGACGTCCACACCTACTGCGGGGTCCCCATCAACCGTGTGATCGAGGAGAGGTACGGGATTGGGGGGGTGATCGGGCTCCTGTGGTTCAAGAAGGACATCCCGCCCTACGCCCGCGAGTTCATCGACATCGTCCTCCAGATCATCGCTGACCATGGCCCGGCCGTGTCCGGGGCCCACAACACGATCGTCGCCGCCCGGGCGGGCAAGGATCTCATCAGCTCGCTCGTGTCGGGGATCCTCACCATCGGTCCCCGGTTCGGCGGGGCGGTCAATGGCGCGGCGGAGCACTTCCTGCACGGGCTGCGCAGCGGCCTTGCCCCACGCCAGTTCGTGGACGAGATGAGGAAGCGCAACGTGCGGATCCAGGGGATCGGCCACCGCCTGCATTCCCTGGAGAACCCCGACGCGCGGGTCGAGCTGATGAAGGCGTTCGCCCGGAAGCACTTCCGGGGGACCCCCCTCCTCGACTACGCCCTCGCTGTGGAGCAGGTCACGACCCAGAAGAAGGGGAACCTGATCCTGAACGTAGATGGTTGCATCGGGGTCCTGTTGGTTGATCTCCTCGTCGAGCTCCGGTTCAGCGACGAGGAGATCGACGAGATGATCCGCGCCGGGCTGTTCAACGCGTTCTTCGTGCTCGGGCGCTCGGTCGGGCTCATCGGCCACTACTTCGACCAGGTACGGCTCGAGCAAGATCTGTACCGCCATCCACTCGACGACATCCTGTACGACGTCCCCCAGGCCCCGGAGAAGGTGGGATAGACGGCACCAGCCAAGCCCCCCGGCTGGCCCACACCAGCCGGGGGCCCCTGGGCCTTGGGAGATCGGCTGGGATCATCCCGGCGGTCAACCCGGTCTTGGCTGGCCGATTGTCCGATCAGTGCGCAACCCACAGGATCCAGTATCCTTGGCGGTCGTGCTGGCTACGTTCGTTCCGTTGTTCCTGGCCGTTGCCATTGCCATGATGGGGATGGGGATCATCTCCCCCATCATGCCCCTCTACGTGCGCTCGTTCGGCGCCGGAGGCCTGGGCGTGGGGATCGTGTTCGCCGCGTTCTCGGTCTCGCGGTTCGCCCTGGGCCCGGTGGTCGGCATGCTGTCCGACCGCATCGGGCGGAAGCGGCTCATCGTGTGGGGACTGGGGGCCTACGCCGTGGTGTCCGTGCTGTACGTCGTGGCCCAGAGCCTGTGGCAGATGGGCGTGTTCCGGCTCCTCCACGGGGTGGGCTCGATCATGGTCACCCCGATCGCCCAAGCCTACGTCGGCGACCTCACCCCCGTCGGCCGCGAAGGGCGGGTCACGAACATGTTCTACGCCTCGATGTTCGCGGGGATGGCCCTGGGACCGTTGTTCGGCGGGTACCTCGTGGAGGGGTGGTCGTTCGAGGCACCGTTCTACGCCATGGGAATCCTGTCGCTCCTGGCGCTGATCGGGGTCGCATGGTGGGTCCCTGACGACGCCAAGGCCCGGGCGCCCGACGCGCCGCGGGTAAGGCCCAATCTGCGCCTGGCACTACGCGCGCCGGCCGTGGTGGGGATCATCGTCTACTTCGCCAGCCGGGGCCTCTGGCGGCAGTCCTTCAACTCGTTCTGGCCGCTTCTCGCCGACCACTACGGCCACAGCGAGGCCGCGATCGGCTTGGTCCTCACCGGCTACCTCGTGGGTGAAGGCCTGTTCCAAATCCCCTTCGGGTACCTTGCCGATCGGTTCCGCCGCCTGCCCCAGATCGCCGTGGGCGGGCTGGTGGCGCCGCTTCCGGTCTTCGTCGTTCCGTTCGTGCGCGATCTGTGGGGCGTGGTGGCGCTGTCCGTGTTCATGGGGATCGCCAGCGCGCTCGGGCGGGCGTCCGTCCTGGCGATCCGCACCGAGGTCGGCCGCTCCCACGGGATGGGAACGCTTGCCGGCATCCAGAACTCGGCGTTCGCGGTGGGCCAGATGGCCGGGCCGATCGCGGCGGGGGCGGTGTTCGACCTGTTCGGGATGGCAGCGCCGATGTATCTCGGCGGGGCGCTGGGAGTCGGCGGGGCCGTCCTGTCGCTGGTCTTCCTCGCCGAGGGCGCCCCCACCTGGCGGCGTCGGTTCCGCGTCCCCCGGCGCCGCCGCGTGCGCATCGACTCTGAGCCCTGAACCCTGTCAACCGTGCGAAATGACCCCTCACAGGAAAGGGACACCACGACACACCGGCGGGTGACGGCCGTTCTGTCCGAGCTGGCGTCCATGGGAAGCGAGGTGAGCCGGGCGGGGATGGCGCGGTACGGGATCAACGTTGAACAGGCGTTCGACGTGTCGGTCTACGAGCTCAGGAAGCTCGCCAAACGCCTCGGCACCGATCACGACCTCGCCCTCGCCCTATGGGAGACGGGAAACCACGAGGCACGGCTTCTCGCCGTGTTCGTGGACGACCCGGCCCAGGTCACCCCCGAGCAGATGGAAGCGTGGGCCGCGGACTTCGACTCGTGGGACGTCTGCGATCAGGCGACGACGAGCCTGTTCGACCTCACACCCCACGTCTGGGGCAAGACCGCCGAGTGGGTGCGCCGGGACGAGGAGTGGGTTAAGCGCGCCGGGTTCGCGCTCATGGCAGGACTCGCCGTCCACGACAAGGGCGCACCGGACGAGGCGTTCGTCGAACTCCTCCCCCTGATCGAGGATGGGGCGTTCGACCCCCGCCCGTACGTGAAGAAGGCCGCCAACTGGGCGCTGCGGAACATCGGCAAGCGGAACCGGGCCCTCCACGCGGCCGCGGTCGCCTGCGCCGAGCGGATCCGGGCCGACGCGAACCGACGCGCGGGAGGAGACCGCGGTGGGGACCCCGGGGCCCGCGCCGCGCGCTGGGTGGCCTCCGACGCCCTCCGCGAGCTCACGTCGGAGCGCGTCCTCAGTCGGTTCCGCGACAAGGAAGCCAAGCCCTACCCTCGTTCCACCCGCCCCCGGTAGGCAGAGGATCGGTGGGCTCGGGCTTCAGGCCCGACGGCCCCCGAACGGCCGAGGCCGCCGCAGACAGGCTGCGACGCTACGCCGTCCGATCTCGCGAGGGACTCGGGCCGACAAGCGCGGTCAGCCCGTCGAGCCAGCGGCGGGTCTCCACGGGAGAGCGGAGGCGGATCACCCTGAGGTGGGCGTGCTCGGGGCGGCCGAGGAGTGCCGGGTACTCCCGCTTGCGCCATCGATGCGTCCGAACCGCCCACAGCAGGATCGACTCGCGGGAGAAGAACGACATCCGCAGCGACTCGCGGTTCCCGTTCCACAGCTCCTCCCGCCGGAGAGCGCGGCGCAGCGTGCGCTTCAAGAGCTGGCCGAACACGCGCCGGAACGGGTAGTCGAGCCACACCACCGTGTCCGCCCGTCCCCACACGAGATCGCGCACCTCACTCCGGTTCCCGTCCACCACCCACGCTGGGCCGCGCGTCCGCTCGTCCACGAGCTCCTGCAGCTCAGCCAGGGGGCGGTTCGTCCACGCGGGGAGCCACGCCAGCGCGTCGAGCTCGACGAACGGGATCCCCAACCGATCGGCGATCGCCCGCCCGACGGTCGTCTTCCCCGAGCCGCTCGTCCCGACCACGTTGATCCGCTGCCCGGGCATCGGGGATAGGTCGCTCTTCATCCCGCCGTCTTCCATCTCCCTGGAGGGGGCAGCGCCTATGGTTGCCGCCCTCAACGCAGCCTAGAATGTTCGGTTTCACAGTAGTGTTGACAGGTGGAGGTACACGGAGGGGGTAGCAGGAGCGAGGGTCACCGTGGCAAGCTCACCAGGGATCCGACAAGAAACCTGGGAGGTGGCCCGATGACCCTCGAGGACAAGGTACACGGTTTTCGGCTCCATGCACTCCGCCGAGCGGAGGAGCTGGGCAACGTGAGCGCGGCGTGTCGAGAACTCGACATCTCGCGCACGGTGTTCTACCGGTGGAAGAAGCGCCTCCGGGCGTACGGGGCGGATGCTCTTCATCCCCGACGAACGTCCGCTCGTCCCGGACGACCACCGCTGCTGGGGCCCGTGGAGGAGCGTGCGATCGTAGCGACGGCGCTGGCGTGGCCGACGTGGGGACCGAACCGGGTGTCCTTGCAGCTTGCACGACAAGGGGTCCACGTCTCCCCAAGCACGGTGTGGCGGGCGTTGCGGCGGATGGGGCTGGGACGTCGTGAGGCGCGGCTCCTGGCCGTGGAGGGGCATGTAGCGAAGACCGCGGGGCTCCTCACCGAGCGCACGCGACGGAACCTCCGGCGGACCCGGCACGTAGCTGTCGACGAACCCGGGGAGCTGGTGTGCCTGGACACGTTCTTCATCGGCAAGCTCAAGGGCGTGGGGCAGATGTGGCAGATCACGGCGTGCGATGCGGCGAGCTCCTACGCCTGGGCGAAGGTGATCCCGGCCCGCAACGCGGTGGAGGCCGCACGGTTCCTGGCTGAGGTGCTCGTTCCCCAGTTCGCCAAGGCGGGGTGGAAGCTCCGCCGTGTGCTCACAGACCGGGGGAGCGAGTTCAAGGGCGAGTTCGACCAAGCCTGCCGGGACCTGAGGATCACCCACTCGCGGACGAAGCCTCGGCACGCCTGGACGAACGGGTTCGTGGAGCGACTACAGGGGACAATCCTCCACGAGCACTGGCGGGTGGCGTTCCGACGAAGGTACTTCACCCGCGCTCACCAACTGCAGCTGTCCCTTGCAGGGTTCCTGCGGTTCTACACGAGGAGCGACCGCACCACGGGTACCGGACCCAGGGACGCACTCCGGCCGAGGTGTTCTGGGGAGCGGCGGCTCACGCGTCAGACAAGGAGGCCTAACGTGTCAACAGCATTGCGGTACTGGACAGCCTAGAACTCCGCGACCTCCATCGGGGCCGCCCCCTGCGCGGCGCGCCACACGATCGAGGTCCCCTTGGCGAGGCGGAACAGGGAGAGAACGTCGTACCCGAACTGCTCCACGACCGGCTGGAGGAACGTGAACACGTCGTTCACGATCCGCTTCTTGAGGTCGAGGTCGTCGAGGTGCTCCATCTCCCCCCGCACGCGGACCTGAACGCCGGTCTTCGGGTCCCAGTAGGCAAGCTCGACCGATGGGTTCGCCACGAGCTGTCGGTGGACGTCCTTGTTCACACCGGTGCAGAACGTGAGCCCCACGGGCTCGATGAGCGCGGTGTGCATCGCGCGCACGCGCGGCTCACCGCCGTCCACGGTGGCCATGAACGACGCGGGGTGAGCCTTCACGAACTCCAGAACTTGGTCGCGGGTCATACGCCATCCTACAGGCCAACCCAGCCAGGCACAACGAGGCCACCCAAGCCGCTGCTCCCCGGTCAAACACAGGCCGATTGCGCGTCTACCTCGCGACCTGGGCCTGTCCGGCTCGCCCCCTCCGCTCCGCCCGGAGCATGAGGAGCAAAAGGAAGCCCGTGCAAACGATCGCCCGCACCGCGTACACCGTGGCCAGCACGCCCTGGCTCGACAGGAGCGAGAAGGCGGGCGCAACCATGAGGCCGATCCACATCGTGAACGACTCGGTGTTCCGCTCCGCCCGCCACAGCCGCCGCACGACTGGAAAGTAGGCGATCACGAGGATCGCCTGAATCGCGCTGTGCGCGACCACGTGCTCTCGGGTGACCGCCCACGCGATCACGATCGCCGTGACCGCGGCCAGGCACCCCACGTCGAACCGGGTGAACCGCGTGCTCCGGTCGCCGTACAGCGCGATCCACACCGCCACGGTCCCCACGAGCAGGATGTCGGCCGTGTTGAGGATGTTGTCGAGCGGGCTGTAGCGGCCCTCGCCGAGGTAGGCGAGGAGGCTCCCCACGGTGGCGACGGTGAAGAACACCCACATCGCGAGTGCGGGGCTGATCCGACCCCGCCGGATGAGCCAGCAGTAGCGGACGCCGATTACGAGGTTGATCGCGCACACGGCGACGATGGAAAGCGTTCTCATCGGACCGGCCTGCGCACTCTACCGCCGACCTTCGTACGTCGTGTGCGGGTCGGCGTCGAGCCAGCGGACGAAGTGGCCCCACGCGGCGGCGTCGCCATAGAGGTGGAACGCGAGCCACGGAAGGAGGTACGCCACGGTAAGCGCGTTCTGCAGCTCCGGCCCCAGCGCGGGACCCCGCGGGCCGAGGAGCGGCAGCCCGGCCGTGCACGCGGCTCTCTCGGCGGCGGCGCAGATCCCCTGGCCCGGCCCGCGGGCGTCGGAGAACCCGCAGTGGTCGCCTTGGAGGACGGTCACGCGGTAGCTCGGGGAGGGGAGGTTTGAGTAGATCGCCCCGCTGTGGGCCCACGCCGGGGTGACGCAGTCCTCGCCGGCGTCGAGGATCAAGACAGGGGCGCACACGTCCCGCGCCGCAACGGTCGGGCTCGTCCCGACGACCGGGGTGAGGAGGAGGTTCCCGAGCGGTGCCAGCGCGACCACGGTCGTCACACCGTCGCTGTGCGACGCGGCAACGAGGGCGGCCGCGCCACCGGTGGAGTGGCCGACCAGCGCCGTCTCATCGGCAATCCGGCCGAAGTAGCGGCTCGCCGGAACGCCCGCCAGGGCCCGCATCGCCGCCGCCACGAACAGGAGGTCCCGGGCGTAGGCGTCGATCCCGATCACCGGGCTCGCCGACAGCCTGTCGGGAAGGGCAAGGATGTACCCGTGCGGAACGAGGGCCTCCCAGATGTAGGCGTAGTCAGCGAACGACTGCTGGTAGCCGTGCCCGAACACGATGAGCGGGAAGGCGCCGTCGGCCACGGCTCCATCCGGGGAGCCCGGGTAGCGGACCTCGACGGGCAGCCCCGCGCGCCCGTACGGTGAGCCGTCGAACACGATCCGCTCCGCCTGCACGGAACACGTGCCGCCCTGGCAGAGTCCCGCGTCCGCCCGCGGGTTCGAGCCAAGCTCCGCCCCCCCCACCACGGCCACCGGACCCAGAACGAGGCACCCCGAAAGCAGCGCCCGCCCGAGCGAGGACAGGAACCGTGTCCGAGGCGATCGCAGTTCTCCCATGCTTGACGATCGTACACCGGCCTGGCCTGCCCTGCCCGGCTGCAGCGTGCCAGGCCCGCGGGGTAGACGTGGCCGCCCCTCCGGAGCGCGTCGGCGTCCCCCTCACTGTGCCCTCTACCCTCAGTGGGGGAGAGGAGAAAGAGAGGGAGGCGCCGGCCGCGGGGAGACCGCCCATTAGAGGTTGGCTTCGCCCGATCCGAGCGGGGCGACCGGCGTTCTCCCGCGAGCCGCTGCTGCCGACCCCGTCCTCGAACACTCGGCGCCCTCGGCTCATCGTGCCCACGGACCTGGAACTAGGAACAGAATCCACTGCGCTCCTCGCTTCGTTGCTGCCAAGCTCTCCCAGAACGAGCGCCATCGTCGCGCCTGAGCCCAGTGGCCATCTCCTCGTGCACCAGGGGGGAGTGCCTTTTCAGTCCGCGTGCTCCCAGCTATACTCGTTTCCCCTAGCTTCTACCGTAAGGAGGTGGGCCATGCGCTGGGGATGGACGATCGGGGTGGCGCTTGTGGCAGTGGTTGGGGCCGGAACACCGGGGGACATCTACCAATGGACGTACGACCAACTGGCCCTCGGCCCAGGGTGGACGGGTCACGTGTTCGCCAACCGCACGGGCGGAGACGTGCTGGGGTTGGAGCTGCTTTTCATGGACCCAGGACAGGCTCAGGTGCTGGTGGTGGGCGGGCGGTTGACGCGGGACGACGGAGGGGTTGCGGGAGTCCGATTCGCGGGCCGGATTGTCCCCGGAGGTGTGGTCACCGTGGCCCTGCCCACAGACACCATGCCTCATCAGGCTCTGTGGATCACCTCGGCAGGGCTGGTTCCGATTGACCTCGACCTCCCCATCCCGCGGCTCAGCGTCGAGGAGATCTGGCCCGAGCTGATCATTTCCACCGCAGGAGAAGATGGACAGGACGACGGCACTGACGAGTTCTGGGGATCAAAGGAGCTATCCCCAGGATGGGACGAAGGCTCCGACGAGGGAGGCGAGCTCAGCAAGGGCGGCGGGGTGACCGTGCTCGGGTTCAGCTGGCCCCACGATCTCGACCCAGAGCTCCTGCGGGATTGGCAAGGCTACGTCTGGCTCGTCCGCCTCGACGGCCGGCGCTCGTTCAGCCCTCTGGGCGAGGAGATCATCTCCTGGAAGTGGTTCTGGGAGGATGGCCTCGGTCAGCAGGGCCCGGTCGTCGTCCGCGGGTTTGCCTCCCCCGGCGCCTACCGAGTGCGGCTCGTGGTCACCGACGGTGCGGGCCGGGAACAGATTCTGACCCGGTTTGTGGAGGCGCGGGACTGGGCGGCAATCGCAGAGGTCCTGGGGGACCACGGCACCACCACGCCCGTCGTCAAGGAACCGCCCCCAGGTATTCCGGAGGCCCAGGAGGAGCGGACGAAGGACCCAAAAACCCTGAACTGAAACGAGCTGCCGGGCAGGCGCGGGGAGTGAGCGGAGGGACATCGACCCTGTAGGGCCTCCCCGTGGAGGCTGGCCTGCCCAGTACTGCAACGGTGTTCACACGTCAGGCCTCCTGAGCTGACGCGTGAGCCGCGATGCCCCAGGACAGCTGCGCCGAGGGCGGCCCCCCTGGGTCTGGCACCCGGGGTGTGGCCGCTCCTCGTTGCCGGACGGCAGGAGCCCCGCAAGTCACGTCTGGAGCTGGCGCGCGGGTGAAACGCCTCCGTCAGAACGCCCCCCGCCCGTGCTTGTGGAGGATCGTCCCCTCGGAGCCGCTCCACGAACCCGTTCGTCCGTGCGTGCCGCGGGTTCGTCAGCCAGTGGGTGATCCCGGGGTCCGATGCGCTTCGTCGAACCCGCCCTTGTACGGGCCTCCCCGATCCGTGAGCACACGGCGGAGCTTCCACCCCGCCTGGGCGAACACAGGGACAAGGACATCGGTGAGGAGGCGTGCCGTTGCCTCGGCGTTGCGGCTGGGATCACCTTCGCCCAGGCGTAAGAGCTCCCTGCATCGCACGCCGTGATCTGCCCCACGCACGTGAGGTTGCCGATGCAGAACGTCTCCTGACACACCAGCTCCGCGAGTTCGTCGGCGGTAACATGCCGGGCCCGCCGGAGCGCCCCGCGGCGCCTGCCCCACCGTGCCCGGGAAGACGTGGATGCCCCGGCGGGCAAGCGGTACGGACACCGGGTTCGGTCCCCGCGTGGGCCCGTTCCTCCGCCCGGCGGAGCGGCATGGAGCCCAAACCGTGTACCTTGTCCTCGAGAGTCAGCGGGCCACCTCCCAGAGTTTCTTGTCGAATCCCTGGTGAGCCTGCCCCGCTGGACCTCGCCTCTGCTCCCCCCTCCCCACACCTCCACCTGTCAGCACTACTCTGAAACCGAACAGGCTAGGCCAGGGCGGGCGCTACAATCAGGGGGCGATGGCTCGCCCCAGAGAGAGGATCCTGTGACCTGGCACGAGGCGTACCGCCGGCATGTTCTGGACCCGTACTACACGCACAGCGCGGCGTACCTAGGTGGCTACCTCCTCGATGCGATGATCGCCCACGTCCTGGCCGTCCGAAACCTACCCCTAGCCGCGGCCCCCGAGGCACAGGCTGACATCCGCCGCCTCCTCGGCGCGCTGGAGCGCCTGCGCACCACCCCTCTGGCGCACGCGCCTGCCACGCCGGATCTGTACACGACCTACGTCCACGCGCTGGAGTGCGAGGCGGGACCGCGTGCGGCGAGCTACCTCCGCCTCGGCCTGAGCCGGAACGACCTCGACATGACCGCCTACCGGATGCACGCGCGGGAGCTCGTCCTCTCCCTGGCGAAGGACCTGGTCCGCCTCCGGACGGCCCTCCTCGCTCACGCCGGTCGCCACGTGTGCACGGTGTTCGTCGCCCAGACCCACCACCGACCCGCCCAGCCAACGACGCTCGCCCACTACCTGGCCGCGGTGGACGCGATGATCGAGCGCGACCTGAGGCGCTTGCTCCAGGCCTTGCGCCGGCTGAACGAGTGCCCGCTCGGCGCCGCCGCTCTGGGTGGAACAAGCTACGGGCTCGACCGAACCCTCACCGCCCGCCTCCTCGGATTCGGCCGCCCCGTGGCGAACACGCTCGACGCCGTGGCCGCCTCAGACTGGGAGCTTGAGCTGTCTGGAATCCTGTCCACAGTCGCGGTTGGGCTGTCGCGGCTCGTGGCTGATCTCATCTCCTGGGCCGCCGGCGACGCGTTTGTCTTGCCTCCCACGCTGTGCGAGGGATCGAGCATCATGCCCCACAAGCGGAATCCGGTGGCGCTGGAGCACGTCCGGGCGACGCTGGCGCGGGTACCAGCCCACGCCCAGGCCGCCGTGTTCTCCAGCCACAACATCCCGTTCTCGGACCACAACGACTTCGGACCGGACGTACAGGATGCCCTGACCCGGAGCTTCGCCGAGCTGCGGGGTGCAGCCGAGCTGCTGACGGTCTGCCTGGAGGAGGGAACGTTCGACGCCCGGCAGCTGGCTCCGGAAGACGCGGACGCAGCGTCCACCGAGCTCGCTGACCATCTCACACGCTGCTATGCAGTCCCGTTTGGGGATGCGCACCGGCTGGTCGGCGCACTCGGGGATCGGCTACGATGTGGTGGCCGAGGCCTGGCCGAGGCGTCTCCCGACGACCTGACGGCCGTTGGGGGGCCACCCGTCCCTGCCGAGGAGATCCGGGCGGCACTGAACGCGAGGGAATTCGTCCGCCGAAGGTGCGAACTGGGCGGACCGGAACAGGGGGTGATGGAGGACCACATCCGCAGAGCTACCCGGCGGCTCCACGCCTGGCAGGAGCGCCTGGGCCAGATCGAAGCGGCCCTCAGGCACTACCGAGATTCACTGCGGCATCACAAGGAGGCTCCATGAAGATGAGAACGTGGTTTGGTCTGTTGGCGTTGGCCTTTGGCCTCGTCGCGGTGACGGCGGGCGCCCAGATCGTCACGATCACGTACTGGCAGTACGAGTTCGCCAGCAAGGTGCAGATGATCGACGAGCTGATCGCCGAGTTCGAGGCGCAGAACCCGGGGATCAAGGTCCGCCATGAGACGTTCCCCTATGCCGTGTTTGCGGAGAAGGTGGCCACATCGGTACCAGCAGGCGTGGGACCGCACATCGTGAACCTCTACTACGGCTGGCTGCCGGCTTGGCAGCGAGCGGGGTACCTTCAGCCGCTTCCCGAGGATACTTTCCCCACGGACTCCATCGAGTCTGAGTTCGCGCCGCTTGTCCGGGCCGCCAAGATCGACGGCCGATACTGGGGGCTCCCCACCGCAGTCCGCACGCTGGCCCTGTTCTACAACGTCGACCTGTTCGAGGAGAACGGGATCAGCGGCCCGCCCGAGACGTGGGACGAGCTCATCTCCATCGCCCAGAAGCTCACCACCTACCGGGGAGGCAGGTTCGTGCGAGCCGGGTTTGGGATGGCACCCGATGGGCAGGACCACCATTTGGTGCGGGAGATCCTTCTCCGGCAGTTCGGCGGGGCTCCGTACAGCGACGACAGCCGCACCGTGACCTACAACACCCCGGAAGGGGAGGCGGCGCTCAAGTTCTACACCGACTTCCGGCTCGTCCACCAGATCGGAGAGCCCGACTTCCCGTTCCCAGGCGTGGCCGGTTACTACCGGGATGGCTTCATCGCTGGGCTGATCGGGATGATCGTTGACGGGTCGTTTGCCATCGGCGCGATCACGCGCAACGCCCCGCACCGGTGGGCAGTGGCGGAGTTGCCGCGCCTCACCCCGGACGGGGAGCGCCACAACTTCGCGTCGTTTTGGATGCACGGCCTGACCCCTCTCGCCCAGGGCGCGGAGCTGGAGGCGGCAGTGAGGTTCCTCCAGTTCATCACCTCCGAGCAGGCGATGAAGCGATGGGTGGCCTGGGTCGGTGAGCTGCCGGCGCGGTTGTCGCTCGTCGACAACCCCGAGCTGGTGGCAGACCCGATCCTCGGACCGTTCGTAGCGGCACTACCCTACTCGCACGCCACGTTCTTCGTGGATGAGGCCGCTCAACGCGCGGTGATGATCGACGCCGTGTTGCGGGTGATCCGCGACGGGATGGACCCCGCGGAGTCGCTGCGCCGGGCGGCGACCGAGGAACAGGCGATCCTCGACCGGTTCTGGCAAGCGAGGTAAGTGAACTCGGGACCGGGGCCGGCCAGTGGCCGGCTCCGGTCTGCCCCTGACCACGGTCAAGGAGAGGAGAGCGCGTGGGGACTTCCCGTCACAGGTCGCCGGTCGTCGGCCTGACCCTCCGCCGGCGGCGGATCCTCTGGGCGTACGCGTTCCTCGCCGTTCCGCTTCTCTTCTTCGTCGCCATCCGCATCTGGCCGATGCTCCAGGCATTCCAACTCTCCGTGACGCAATGGCACGTGGATCCCGCGCAGCGGGTGTTCGTGGGCCTTCACCACTTCCAGCGGATGTGGAGCGATGCGAAGTTCCTGCAAGCGCTTCGCAACACGGCCCTCTACGCGGCGATCGGCGTGCCGGCCCAGGTGTTCCTCGGGCTGGGGATCGCGCTCCTCCTGAACAACATCCGTCGCCTGCGGGGTCTGTTCCGGGCGATCTACTTCGCGCCCTATGTCACCCCGGCGGTGGCGGTGGCGTGGGCGTGGAGCTACATGCTGTCCCCCCACCTCGGCGTGGTGAACACCCTCCTCGGGTACGTGGGGATCCCGCCTCAGCCGTTTCTCACCTCGCCCGCCCAGGCCCTGCCCACGGTGGCCGCGGTGGTGGTGTGGCAGTTCGTGGGTTTCCACGTGGTGATCTTCCTCGTTGCCCTGAACAGCATTCCGCGCGAGATCTACGAAGCAGCGCGGGTGGATGGGGCTGCGGGGTGGTCCCTGTTTCGCCGGATCACCTTCCCTCTCCTCAACCCGAGCCTCGTTCTGTCCGTGATCATGGCCACCGCGTCCCCGTCGATCGGGATCCTCCAGCTGTTCACCCAGGTGATGAACCTGCGCATGTACGACCCCGGGGGGCCGCTCGGGAGCACGAGCACCGTCGTCCTGTATATGTATCAGATGGCGTTCCGGCGGTTCGACTTCGGGTACGCGGCGGCGATCATCGTCGTCCTGTTCGCGATCATCCTCACGACAAGCCTGCTCCAGCTGCGCGTGTTGCGCCGGAGGTTCGAGTACTGATGCGCCACCGCGTGTTGCCGGTCCGGATCCTGAGCTACCTCGTTCTCACCGCCGGGGCGGCGATCATGATCTTCCCGTTCGTCTGGATGCTTCTCACCTCGCTGAAGCCCCTGCCGGAGATCTACTCCCTCTCGTGGCTGCCGCGTCAGCCGACGCTGCAGAACTACGTGACGATTCTCTTCCGGTACCAGTTCGGCCGGTGGTTTCTCAACAGCCTGTTCGTCGGCACCGCCACGACCCTGTCCATGGTGGTGTTCTGCTCGCTGACGGGATACACGCTCACCAAGCTCGACTTCCCGGGGAAGGGATTCGTGTTCGTCCTTATCCTCGCCACGCTGTTCGTCCCCACCGAGATGCTCGTGCTCCCGTGGTACGCCGCGTCCGTCCGGTTTGGGTGGGTGGACACGTACTGGGGGATCATGTTCCCAGGGATGATCCACGCGTTCGGGGTGTTCCTCATGCGCCAGTTTTTCCAGAGCCTGCCCAACGATCTCCTCGATGCAGCCCGCGTGGACGGGCTCTCCGAGCTAGGGGTGTTCTGGCGTGTCGCCCTGCCCCTGATGAGGTCGCCCCTCGCTGCCCTGGCCATCCTCGCGTTCTTGGGCAACTGGAACGCGTTCATCTGGCCCCTCATCGTTACCCACCGCTCCGAGGTGTTCACCTTGCCAGTGGGGCTGGCGATGTTCTCCGGGGAGGCCGGTGCCCAATGGAACCTGATCACCGCCGGGGCGACCCTGTCGGTGTTCCCGGTTCTTCTCGTGTTCGCCATCTTTCAGCGCCACATCATCGAGAGCGTCGCCTCGTCGGGGGTGAAGGGATGAGCGAGTCCCTCGGGTTGCCGATCTTCGACGTCCACTGCCACCTTCCCGCACCGGGAAGGTTGGCGTGGGGCGCATGGGGAGAGGCGTTCGCCCGTCGTTACGGGGAGGCCAAGCTCACCACGTGGATCGAGCGCAACCGCCAGGCCCAGCACCGGTCGCGCGACACCCTTGGCTTCCCGGTCCCCGAGGTTCCGCAGCCGTCGCCAGACGAGAGCGCACGGCGCTACGCCGCAGAGATCGAGCGCTACGGCCTCCGGGGGATCTGCCTTGTCACCGGCGGCGGCAACGATGTCCTTGCCGCCGCCATCCGCCCTCACCCCAAGCTGCTGGGGTTCGCCCACCACGACCCGTTCTCCCCCGGCGCCGCCGACGAACTGGTCCGCGCGGTGCGCGACCTGCGCTTGGTGGGGTACAAGGTGATCGCCCCGGCACTCCCCGGCCCTCTCGCCGACTCCACACTGGACCCGGTGTGGGAAACCTGTTCGTACCTCGGTATCCCCGTCCTGGTCCACTTCGGACCGCTGGGAGGTGGGTCGGGGGTCGCCGCGGGACAGAACATCAGCCCCCTCGCCCTCCACGACGTGGCGAAGGGATTCCCCGACACCCCGTTCATCGTCCCCCACTTCGGGACCGGCTACCTGCGGGAGCTCCTCCATCTGATGTGGGCGTGCGACAACGTGTTCGTGGACACGTCAGGGAGCAACGGATGGCGGCGCTTCCTGTGGCCGCAGCCGGAGCTGGCCGATCTGTTCCGCCTGTTTCACCGACAGTTCGGAGCCGAGCGGATTCTGTTCGGAACCGACAGCTCGTACTTCCCCCGTGGATGGGCCTCCCGCTACGCTGAAGAACAACTCCGCGCTGCCGCAGCAGCCGGAATCCAGGAACGCGACGTGGAGAAGATCTTCGCTACGAATGCCCCTGCGTTGCTCCGCGTCGAGACCCCGGAATGACAGCGCGCTGCGACCCTACACCGTGCGGGACCGTAGAACCGTGCGCCCGTCTCCAGCAGATCATCCCACCGGGGGCGCGCGCGACTACAGGGGCACGGTGGGCCCGGGGCGCGCCCGGGGACAGGTGCGGCCACCGATCGGCCCCAAGCGCCAGCTGAGGACATGGCCGACGAAGACCAGCCCCAGGGTCAGGGCGAGGAGGGTTGCGTAGGACGTCCGGGCGAGGAGCCAACCGCCGAGTAGCGGAGGGAGCACAGTGAGCCCGCTCAGGGTGCTGAACAAGCCGATGTACACTCCCCGCTCGCCGGGTGGGGCGAGTTCGACCGCACCGTTGGCGAACCCGATGAAGTTCGCACTGAGCGACAGTCCAATCGCCGCAAACACCCATGGGTACAGGTACGCAAGCGGGTGCCCGGCGTCGAGCCTCAGGACGAGGAACAGGAGCGCCACCAGCGGCGCGGTCAGGCTGGCCGCGGTGCCAACCTGGATCACTCGATGGATCCCCGCCCGCTCCCCCAGGAGACCCAGCCCGAGTCCGGCCACGATCCCCCCCACCGTCTGCACGGCGGCGAACACGCCGACGTACGCGGGCGAGAACCCTAGCCCCTGCGTTCCAAGCAGGGTGTAGAACCCCAGCGCCAGCCCCTCGAAACCCGACACAAGCCGGACGACAACGAGCGAGCGGAACGTCCGGTCTTCCCGCAGGACGGCGGCCAGGCGTGCAGAGTAGACCCGCAGGGGCGGCCTGGCCACGGGCTCTTCCTCCGGCTCGACGACAAGGCTCCACGACCCGAGCGACAGGAGGAGGAGGACCCCCGTCAGGGAAAACAGGGCGGCGTAGGCGGAGGGGTAGCCCGGTCCCGTGTCCCCGAGGAGCCAGCTGATGAGCGCGCCAGCGCCCACAGCGAGAACGCCTCGCGCCGCCGTACTCGCCCCAAGCACCCGCCCGCGGCGGTTCGGCGGCACAGCCTTGGCAAGCACATCCCACCACACGAGGTGATCCACGGACAAGAACACGAACATCAACCCATGGAGGGCGAGAAAGAGCACGAGGGCAGACCCCGAACGCGCGCCGAGACCGAGCCACAGGGCCACGCCAAGCACGAGGTACGCGGGCCGAGACAGAAGGCCGGCACAGGTGAGCCATGGTTTCTTCCGCCGCGCGGGCAGCAGCAGCCACGCCACCGCAAGCTGGGGCAGACGCCACCCCGCCTCGGCAAGGGCGATCACAACCCCCACGAGGACCGCGCTCCCCGTGAGCTCGCTCACGAACTGGGGAAGCACGGTGGTGAACCCGATGAACGTCATCCCCACTCCAAACAGGGTCGCCTCACCGAAGAAGGCCAATGCGTTCCGACGCCCGACGTCCATGGCCGGGAGTCTACGCCGTAGATGCCCTCCAGCCACGGGGATCCGGTCCTGTCCACGTGGCCAGGGGTCGTCGGACCGCTCGAATCCCGGATTCTACAGCTTGCTTAGCATCTGAATTTCCAGGGGTTCTCCCCTCTCCGGAGCGCGGACGAGGTTCAGCGCACCCGACGGGCAGTGTGCCACGCACACTCCGCATCCCATGCAGGCTTCGAAATCCACGATCGGATTCCCGTTCGTGGACGCGACCGCACCAAACGGGCACCGGGCCGCACACGCTCCGCAGCCCCGGCACAGCGCGGCGTCGAGGACGGCCACGTAGCCGGAGGAAGCGAGCATCGGCGTCCCGTGCTTCCAGGCCTGCATCGCCCCGCAGCAGCACGGGCAGCAGTTGCAGATCGCGTAGAACCGGCTGAGCATCGCGTCCTTGAAGAACGCGTGGTGGACGTGGCCGCGGTCCCGCTCCGCCCGCAGAATCGCCACCGCCTCGTCCGGGGTGATCCACCGGGCGCGCTGCGGGTGTTGGTCGGCGACGAAGCTCGCGAACGGCTCCCCGACGATGAGGCAGACGTCGAGGGGAAGACACGGCTCGTCGCGGGCGACCCGGCACGGGCACTCCAGGGCGACGATCCGGTCCGGGCCGCGGAGGACGATGTCGCGCGCGGTCGCGTAGGGGATCACCTTCTCCAGGTTCCGCAGGTCCACATCCACACGAAGGGTGACGAGCTGCTCGGCCGCCGGGGTGGGGAGAACCTTGCCATGGTACGTGTCCGCGAGGCGCCGCCCAGCATCCGACCCGCGCTCCGCGCGAAGGAACAGGCGCCCCACACAGCGGTGGACGGCCCGCAGGGGGCGGGGGAGGGTCTCCGGTCGCGTCGCACCACGAATGTAGAGGTACGGCCACCGCGCGTAGACGTACCCGTGGAGAAAGTCGCGCAGCCGGTAGCCGGGCAAGCGCAGCCCTTCGCGGGCGAACGCGCGCGTCGCGTAACGAACAGGCCATCCCAGACGTCGTCGGTCCATCTTCCCCCCCAGTCGCACTCCAGTGTAGATCGCACGGCGCCACCGTGCTACTCGGCGGCGTCGGGCGTCTGCACTCCCTGGACCGTGGCTGCTCGCCTGTGCACACTCTGACCGTGAAGATCGGCGGTCTCGACGACGCAGCGGATCTGTCGGCTGCCCCGCAGATCGTGTCACCGACCGCCGAACGTGGACCGGGCCCTGCCGCCCGCGGCCGGGCCATCCTGTTCGCCGACATCCGCGGGTTCACCTCGTACGCCCGCGCGCGGGGAGACGCGCAGGCCTACCGCCTCGCCAAGGCGTTCACCTCTATCGCCGAGCGCTGCGTGGCGGGGAACCGCGGCCGGGTCGTAAAGACGCTCGGCGACGGGGTCATGGCGGCCTTCGCCGACGCGTACAACAGCGTGGTGTGCGCGAAAGAGATCCAGGAACAGGTCGCCCGCCACAACGCCTCCCATCCCGCCGACCCCCTGGCGAGCGGGATCGGGATCGCGTGGGGCACGCCGATCGAGGAGGACGACGACCTGTTCGGGTCGGTCGTCAACCTCGCCCAGCGCCTGGCCGACCGCGCGCGGGGTGGGCAGATCCTCGTCTCCCCCCCC
This sequence comes from Candidatus Bipolaricaulis sibiricus, assembly GCA_004102645.1. Taxonomy (GTDB): domain Bacteria; phylum Bipolaricaulota; class Bipolaricaulia; order Bipolaricaulales; family Bipolaricaulaceae; genus Bipolaricaulis; species Bipolaricaulis sibiricus. The sequence goes on from CP034928.1 coordinate 1,213,683, forward strand.
GTGGTGGAGAGGACCGCCCAGGCCGGGATTCGCTACCTCGACCTCGGGACGCACGACCTCAAGGGCCTCGGCCCCCAGCGGATCTACGAGCTCGTGTGGCGAGACGAGGTCGCCCACATCGCCACGAAGGACGGCCGTCTCAACCTCATCCTCACCCGCGACGCCCTGGTCGTGGAGCTCGGCAAGGCAGTTCAAGAGCAGGTGCAGCTCGTCCGGGAGCTACTGTCCGAACGGGCTGGGCGCAGGCGCGGCATCCGCGGGTTCCTCCTCAACGCGACGATCGGGATCCTCGAGCGCCGCGTCCCCCAGATCGTGGATCGAGCTTTGTTCCAGCGCGGGTTCGGGCTCGAGCACCCCCTCGCCGAGGTGACGGCCTCGTTCCGCCGAAACACGCTCACGGTGAGGATCCGCGGGCACCGCGGGATCCAACTGGGGCCGAAGGACGTGGACCCCGAGCTCGCTGCCGAGTTCGTGGCCAAGCTCGACCAGCTGAAGCGCGAAGTTCTCACCCATTCCTAGATAGCTCTGCAGCACGTGGTCCATTGGGGAGCGGAGACTGGGGCAACCCCGCTCGGCGGGCCGTGCCACCGGACGAGGCCTCCATTCCCGATCGGCACGGCCCCACCCAACGGCAGGGATCGCGGCGAAAAGGCCCCTCGGGTGGGGCCTCGTCGGTTCGGTCTGTCTTCTGAGGATGGTAGGGAAGCGGGCCAGGCACCCTACGCACGCCAGCATGTTGCCCCCGGCCGGTAGAGGGCCCGCGGACGTCCGATGGAGGATCGGTGGATAACTGGATAACGCCGATCCAGAGCGTTGTGGCACAGGCCGGACCGCCCAAGGAGGGGACATCCCCAGAACACTCCCGCTCCGCCTGCACCCCCGGGCGTTCCTGGTCGGGGCGACTGGATTTGAACCAGCGACCCCCTGCTCCCAAAGCAGGTGCGCTTCCGAGCTGCGCTACGCCCCGATGGCGGCGGTAACCCCGTCGCAGACAGAACTCTACCGCGACGGGCCTCGCGGTCAAGGCCGGCCCGCGCCCCCCCGCGCCCCGATCGCCTTGTCCCGGCTGGACCAGCCCCGTACCCTTCCAAGGGCCATGATCCCCCACCTCTACGTCGGACCGGGAGCGCGTGCGGCCGCCCTTGCCGAGGCGGCAAAGGCTCTCGACGCTGCTCCCAGCGGGCACCCTGATGCTCGGGTGGAGGTCGCGCAGACGGGAGACGTGGGGATCGACCGGGTTCGGGAGCTTGTTCTGTGGGCACGGTACGGCCCGGTGCGCGCCCTGCGCAAGGTGGCCGTGCTCGGTCCCGCCGAGCGCCTGACCCGCGAGGCGGCGAACGCGCTGCTCAAGCTCCTGGAGGAACTGCCCTCGCACCTCGCGGTTGTCCTGTTCGCCGAGGCGTTGGACCAGGTACTCCCGACGGTGCGGTCGCGGTGCGCGCTCCTCTGGTGCTCCGGCGCGCACGATCAAATCGAGGCCGCGCTGCGCGCTGTGGGGTACAGTGATGACGAGGTCGCGTCGATCGCGTCCGTTCTCGATGATCGGGTAGAGGAGGCAGCCGCGTTCCTCGCCGAACGCCGTGCCCCCCTGCGGGAGTGGCACGAGGCGTGTGCCGAGGCCCAGGGCCGTTCGGTCCTCGAATTGGCAGCGGGTTTCGCATCCCGCGCCACGGATCCCCTGCAACGAAGAGCGTGGGGGCGGGCACTTGCCGCATCGCTACGCCGGGCTGGCACAGACGAGGTTCTCGCCGCGGTCGAGCGTCTCGCGAAGACCGGGAAGGACCCTGTGTACGCGTTTCTCGCTGAGCTGGCGCGGTTCCTCGTCACCGAGGCCCCCGCCGCTTGGCCAGACCTCGCACCGGCCACCCGTCTGGCGTGGGCGAGCAAGGCATCCCTGGCCCGAGGGGAACTCGACGACAACGCGAACCCGAGGTTGCTGGCGGAGGTGGTGGCGCTGTGGCCGCGGAGCACCTAGGGGCGATCGTCCGGCGCCTCGGTCCGCTGTGCGACGTTCACGTCGCGGCGTGGGACGGACCGGTGGGAGACCCGGGACGGACCTGGGTCGAAGAAGAGGGGCGAACCACGTGGCTTGTGCGGGTTCTCAAGTCGCCTGTCTACAACCCGACCAACCCCAGGGCCCGTCTCGTCCGCGCCGCCTCATCGACAGACCTCGAGGCGTTCGAGTCTCGTGCAGCAGAGGCCGAACAGCTGCGGCGCTCCGCCCAGGAACAGGCGTCCCGCCTGTCGCTCCCGATGCGCTTCCTGGGAGCGGAGCTCGACCTGGAACGAACGTTCCTGCGCCTCCATTTCACCGCCCCAAACCGAGTCGACTTCCGGGAGTTCCTTCGCGAACTCGGCGCCGCGTTCAAGATCCGACTCGAACTGCATCAAGTGGGTCCACGGGACGCGGCGCGGATCCTGGGAGAGGTCGGCCCCTGCGGCCGTCCTCTGTGCTGTCGCACGTTTCTCACCAAGCTCCGCCCGGTCCCGCTGGAGCTTGCCTTCGAGCAGCAGTTGTTCCTGAGCCCGGAGCGGTTGACGGGCGTCTGCGGTCGGCTCATGTGCTGCCTCGCGTATGAACACGAGCAGTACCGCGAGGCCCTCGAGGGTCTGCCGAAGATGGGCGCTCGCGTCGACATCGAGGGACGGACGGGGAAGGTCGTCGCACTCAACGTCTTCCAGAGGACGTTCACCGTGCAGTGGCCGGATGGAACGCGCTCGGAAGTCAATGGCCACCGCCTGCAGAGCGCAGCTGATTCCGAAGTGGAGTAGGCCACCCGGCAAGTGGCAGCCTTCGCTGGCGCGGGCCACGCCGACCGAGGTCCAAGGTCCAGACCGCAGTTGCCGCCGCGGCGCTCCCGAAACCCGGTACCTGACTCGTGATCCGGCCGCGGCTACCGGACCGGCGTGAGCCCTTCGGGAAGCATCTCCTTGAGGTAGAACACGAGCCCCGCGCTTGGCCAGGTCATCGCCAGCAACAGCTCGCCCTGGCCGTACAGCGTCAACTCCTGGTCCCCCACGCGCACGATCATCCGCTCTGCCGGAAGCAGACGCCCCCCGACGGCGAGCTCCACGGCGTCCGCCGGCTGCCCGACCAAGGGGCCAACCGCCCGCTGGGCGGGGAAGACGGCGGTGACCTCGGCCTGCCCGGCACGGGTCTGCGCCTGGAGGTATCGATAGGCAGCGAACCACGGACCTACGACCTCTCCCCCCACGATGGCATAGGGCGGGAAGGCCGTCAACACCGTCTCGCTCTTGAATAGCCCCGTCCCCCGCGTGATCACCGGCCTCCCTCCCGCAACACGCACGGAGACCTGTCCCTTGCTCCTCTCGACGTAGTAGATCGGGTTCCAGCCCGTATCGAGAACAAGAACCGCCTCGACCACCTGTCCGCCCACCCGGGTCGCGGTCGCCACCCTGTACCCTGCCTCGACACGCCACACGGAGAAGGTCTCCTCAATCGCCTGCTGCCCTGCCCGCTCCACAACGTACGTGCCACCCTCGATCTCCTCTCCGCCGATGAGCCCAGGGACCTCTTCGGCCCCAGGCAAGAGGAACAGCACCACGCCCACGACAACCGCTCCGATCAGCAGGATCCTCCAAAGGTCCATCTTCGCCCCTCCTCGAGTCCATCGTACTGGGACAGTCACGCCCTGACGATCCCTATCGTCGGGTCGAGCCACGCTGGCTCGGACAGACGTTGCCTCCCGGCGTCCGAGAGGTCAAGCCGACCCCAACCGCCACACCGCGCCGTTCACGCAACACGTGGGCGAACTGCAGCGCGTCCGGCCTCAGCTCGATGCCCGGGCGTTCCGTTGAGCAACGACCTCCTCAGCGATCGCGTGGGGAACTGCCTCGTACCGCGCGAACTGCATCGTGAACTCTCCCCGGCCGCTGGTAAGACCGCGAAGCTCTGTTGTGTAGCCGAACATTGCCGCCAGCGGAACCTCGGCGTGGACGATCTGAACGCGGCCCTTGGGTTCAAGGGCCACGATCCGACCGCGCCGGGCAGCCAGACTCCCGAGAACGGCACCCACGTCTGCTTCGGGAACGGTGACCTCGACCTCCATCATCGGCTCGAGGAGTCGAATCCCCGCCTTGCGGCACGCCTCGCGAAACGCAGTGGCGGCACAGGTTCGAAACGCCTGTTCCGATGAGTCTACCTCGTGTGCCGAGCCATCGAGAAGCGCGACGTGGATGTCGACCATCGGGAAGCGCGCATAGGGCCCTTCCGCCATCGCCTCAACGATCCCCCGCTCCACGGCCGGAATGTACTCGCGCGGGACCCGCCCCCCGACGACGCGGCTCGTGAACTCGAACCCCCCGCCCGACCCTGCAGGCTCAACGAGAAGGACGACGTGCGCGTACTGGCCGTGGCCACCGGTCTGCTTGACCAGCTTCCCCTCGTGCTCAACCGTGCCGATCACGGTCTCCCGGTACGCCACCTGCGGCTGGCCGGTGACCACCTCTACCCCGAACTCGCGGCGCAGACGATCCACGATGATCTCCAAATGGAGCTCGCCCATCCCCGAGATGACCACATCGCCCGTTTCGGCGTTCGGACGCACCACGAACGTCGGATCCTCCGCCGCGAGGTCGGACAGACCGCGACCGAGCTTGTCGCTGTCCGTCCGGCGTGCCGGAGCAATCGCAAGGTCCACCACAGGAGCGGGGAACTCGATGGGAGCCAGGACGATCGGCCGCTCCTCGCTCGCCAGCGTGTCGCCGGTATAGCTATCTCCGAGGCCCACCGCCGCACCGACCTCGCCTGCTCGGAGTTCGTCCACCGGTTCGCGGTGGTCGGCGTGCATCCGGAACAGGCGACCGATGCGCTGCCGCTTGTCCCGACCCGTGTTCAGGACGAACTGCCCGCCCCTCAGGACACCTGAGTAGACCCGAACGTAGGTGAGCTTGCCGACGTGCCGATCGGCCTGCACCTTGAACGCAAGGGCCGACAGCGGTTCCTGATCCAGGGGCTGCCGTACCTCCTCCACCCCGTTCCACGTCCCACGCACCGCGGGGAGGTCCGCCGGTGAGGGGAGGAAGTCCACCACGGCATCGAGAAGGCGCCGAATCCCCTTGTTGCGGAACGCCGCTCCCGCCAACACGGGGATCAGTCTGCCCGCCACGGTGGCCTTCCGCAGTGCGCGCACAACCTCGTCGGTCGTCGGTTCCTCCCCAGCGAGAAACTTCCCCAGCAGGTGATCGTCCATCTCTGTCGCTCGTTCAAGAAGGGCGTCGCGCGCCATCTGCGCTTCCTCGATGAGCTGTGCCGGCACCGGCGCCACCTCGATCCCCGGCTCGCCGTTCGTGTCGCGATAGTAGATCGCCTCCATCCGCAGGAGATCGACAAGTCCCGCGAACCCCTCCTCGGCGCCGATCGGAATCACAACCGGAACCGCACTCGCGCCGAGCTGGTCGCGGATCTCGCGAACGACGCCCCAGAAGTCGGCACCGGTACGGTCCATCTTGTTGATGAACGCCACCCGCGGCACGTGGTATTTCTCCGCCTGTCTCCACACGGCCTCTGACTGGGGTTGAACGCCGCCCACTGCGCAAAACAAGGCGACCATTCCATCCACCACCCGCAGACAGCGCTCGACCTCCGCCGTGAAGTCCACGTGCCCCGGCGTGTCGATGATGTTGATCCGATGGCCCTTCCAGTGCGCGGTGGTGGCCGCAGCGGTGATCGTGATCCCGCGCTCCCGCTCCTGGGGCATCCAGTCCATCGTCGCCTGGCCTTCGTGGACTTCGCCCACGCGATGCACGCGGCCCGTGAAGTACAGAATGCGCTCGGTGACCGTGGTCTTCCCCGCGTCGATATGCGCAGCGATCCCGATGTTGCGAACCTTCGTGATGTCGTGCCCCAAGTTCATCGGCTCCTCCGTCGTCTGCCCAAGTCAGACTCCCCCAGGCCCACGCCAGGGGGAGAGGACTTGTTCGTCCCATGATCCTCAGGATGGATTGCGGATAACCCGCAGAGAGGCAAGGGAGAACTGCAGGAGCCTTAGGATAGACGATCCCGTTCTCAAGTCAACCTCGTGCCCCAGAGGCCGGCGATCGGGGTGACCGCGCCCCTGTGCTCGTGCTGGCCGGCTCCCGATTCTAGTACAGCCAGCCGTGGTCGAGACCGATGCGGGTCAGGTTCTTGACGCGCTCCTCCTGCACGGGGCAACGGGGGTTCGGCGCGATCACGCCCAACCCCGCCGCCACGGCCCCCAGAGCGATGATGAAGTTCCCTGCCTCATAGCCCTGAATGCCGAGCCAGTACCCCCCTCCCACAAAGGCCAGTCCGCCGAGGATGAGTCCGTACCGGGCTGAGCGGCACGAAACAAGCTCGCGCTGAGCTCGACCGACCGCCTTGCGCCACTCCGCCTCGGACACCCGCGGGACCACCGTCGGGTCCACCCCGAACTCGATGCGCGCTACGTCCGCAAGCGGGAACTTCGCCTGAAGGCCCCCCACCGTGCACCAGGCCACGGAGTCTGCAGTCACACCGCACAGTTCCCCTGACACCTTCTGTCCCGTCTTGAGGTGCAGGGTGTCGGCGCACGCCGTGACGCCCACGAGGACCGCAAGAACTGCCCACATCCACCGTCGTATCATCGACGAACCTCCCTGGGGATCCCCCACCCACTTATAGAAGGCGTGACCCGACACCCTGAGGTCGCAAGACCCGCCCTGACGTCCTCTCTGTCCCCCTCACCCCGAGGCGGACATCCCGCGGAACACCCGCCGACCTCGCCAGAAGTACTCCACGCCCGAGACGATGGCCAGCGCCACGGCAAGGTACAGAAAGGCGTCCTTCAACCCGTGCCCCCACGGCCCGAGCCCGAAGTAGCGGGTGGAGAGGATGAACAGCACCAGGCCGATGTGCGACAGTGTCTTCAGCTTGCCGAGGATGCTCGCCCGAATCGTGATCCCCTCTCCGATCGCAAGCACGCGCAGGCCAGTGACGAGGAACTCCCGCGCCAGAATCGCTACCACAGGGGGAGCCGTGAGCTCGCGTAGCTCAACGAGCGAGACAAAGGCCGCGGTCACGAGGAGCTTGTCGGCGATCGGATCGGCGAACACCCCGAACCTCGTCTCCTGGCGGAGCGCCCGTGCCAAGTACCCGTCCACCGCATCGGAGATCGCGGCGAGGGCGAAGATGGCGAGGGCGAGGATCTTGAACGCTGTGCCCTCCGCGTAGAGGAAGAACATGAACAGGGGTGTGGCGAGGATCCGGGCGAGCGTGATCTGATTGGGAATCGTCACGCCCGCAACGTAGCGCGCCGCTCGAGGGTTGTCAATCCCGCGCCCGGCGCGGGGCAAACAGCAGGGTCCCTACCGCCCCTCTACCCAATCCAGGGCCCGGTAGAACCCAGCCTCGGCCACCCACGCCAGGTACCGCCCCTGGCCGCCCGGCCCGGGTTCCGGGTCGAGCATGAACCCCTCCTCGGCCAGGAACCGGTTCGCCTCGGCAAAGATGAAGTGCCAGATGTGGTTGAGAATGTGGCCGCGGTCCACCCCAAGCCGGACCGGGGTCAGGCCAGGCAAGACCTCCCCCAGCCTGGGGACGGTCCGCTCCGCCCACTGGGCTACGGCTTGGGCCACAGCAGCGACAGTCTCGCGAACGGGGCCCACCGTGGCGGCGGTGAACACGGGAACGAGGGGCGCTCCGTCCGCCAGGTAGCCCAGGCGCGCCAGGAACTCCCGGCACGGGCCGGTGGCCGGTCGTCCGCCGGCCATCATCGCCCCCAGCTCGTCGTACAGCTTCTTCTGACCGTGGGCGACCACCGCCGTCACGGCGGCCGCCAGTTCGGGCGGCCACTCCGCCTTCCCCACCGCCCACTCCACCCGGAAGAACAGGTCGGGAAGGCAATACCGCGGACCACTGTGGTCCCCGAAGCTCGTGAACACGTACCGGTCCCCGCACCCGGTGTGGCTCCCGCAGTAGTCCTTGGCCCGCACCACCTCTCGGCGTTCCTCGGCGATCAGCACGTACCTCCCCCCATCGGGATACTCCCGCCCGGGGCTCACGTACCCCAAGCGCTGGAGGGTGGCGATCCCACCCCAGTCGAGCCCTGCGCAGCCCACGGTGGCGAACGTGTACTGTGCCCGCCGGACGGGAGACTCCGCGCCCGGAAGGCGGTCCAGTGCGGCGTGGATCGCCTCTCCCCTTTCCAGCACATGCTCCGCAAGCCCCCGTCCCAACGACGGGGCGACCTCGTCCACCACCCGGAGGTCGTCGGCCGTGAGAAGCGAGAAGTCGAGCGCCAGGCGACCGTCTTCCTCCGCGCGAACCGCGCGCAGCGCCTGAAGCTGGGCGAGGACCTTCTCCAGGTCCGCCTCGCCGCACTGCAGCTCGCGGGCAACCTCCCGTGGTGACCGCGGTCCAACCGTCAGGGCGAGAACAACGCCCTCGGCCAGCTCTGAGGAGAACACCGTTCGGGGCCAATACCGGGGCTCGGGACCGGCGGTGCCAATGATGGACACGCTCAGCCGCGACATGCCTGCCCTCCTTTCATCACGTGAGCTCGTGACGGAGTGTAACAGTGTGTTGGCCACGTGTCCACGAGCGCCCGTCCTCCCAGCCGGACTTGGCTTCGCCGCACCCCCCTGGGTACAGTTGCGGTATGCGCACCAATTCCGATCGGCTCATCATGCTATCGGTCGTGGGCGAGGTCACGAACCCGTCCATGCGCGGGTACCGGATCAGCCACGACGGGCGCCCCATCGTCTTGCCCGGGGTGGGCGGGATCACGTACAACCTGCGCGTGGGGGACCCGGCGACGGGGTGGGTGGCAGACCACGTCGAGCCCGGGGTGTCGATCCGCAACCTAACGAAGGACCGGGAAGGCCTTCCCCCCACGAACGATGGGCTCAACTTCCTCGCCTGCGTGGGGAACGAGGCGACTGTCCTCTCCGGCGACGCCAAGGGCGCCAAGGGCACCGTCACGGGCAAGCACGGGGGGATCGAGCACGTGCTCGTCGACTTCGCGCCCGAAATCTTGGAGGTGCTCCAGATCGGGGACAAGATCGGGATCAAGGCGTTCGGGACCGGCCTCGCCCTCCTCGACCACCCTGCGGTGACGGTGATGAACCTCGACCCGCGGATCCTCCCCAGGATGCCCGTCGCGGAGAAGAAAGGAGCGTTCGTCGTCGGGGTCACGCATGCCGTGCCCGCGGCCCTGATGGGGTCGGGCTTGGGCGCCGACACGTGTTACCGGGGGGACTACGACATCCAGCTCTTCGACGCGAGGACGGTGGAGGAGTACGGCCTGTCCGACCTGCGGCTGGGGGACCTCGTGGCGATCCTCGACACCGAGCACGCCTACGGCCGGGTCTACAAGTCGGGGGCGCTCTCGATCGGGATCGTCGTCCACTCCGACTGCGTGGTGAGCGGCCACGGGCCGGGGGTGACGACCCTGTTCACGAGCGCGGACTCCCGTGCCCTGCAGTACAGGCTCGACGCGAAGGCGAACCTCGCCGACTTCCTGGGGCTACGGAAGGAGAGAGCCCGGAAGACCACCCCTCGGAACGGCAGCCGCCGCTAGCGACGGGCGGACTGGACGATCGCCCAGAACGCGTCGGGGTCGAGGGACGCTCCCCCGACGAGTGCTCCGTCCAGATCGGGGAGGCTGAGGAACTCCCCGGCGTTGTCGGGCTTGACGGATCCGCCGTACTGGATGCAGATCCCCTCGCCGGCAGATCCAAAACGATCGCGAAGCCAACCGCGGATCCGCGCTGCCATCTCCTGGGCGTCGGCGGGCTGGGCCGCGACGCCCGTCCCGATCGCCCACACCGGCTCGTAGGCGATCACGAGCCCGTCCGGGTCATTGCCCACGGAGGCCAACCCGAGGTCCAACTGCCGCTCCACGACCTCCCACACGCGCCCCGCGGTCCGCTCCTCCAGGGTCTCCCCCACGCACAGAATCGGCATCATCCCGTGGTCCGCCACGGCCTGGACCTTCCGGCCGACGAGCGTGTCGTGCTCGCCGAAGAGCTGCCTTCGCTCAGAGTGGCCGCACAGAACGTACCGCACCCCGAGGTCGGCGAGCTGGCTCACCGACACCTCGCCCGTGAAGGCGCCCGACTTCTCGGGGTGGGCGTTCTGCGCCCCGAGCGCGATCGGTGCCCCTCGCAGAACCTCCCCCGCCGCGGACAGAGCGGTGAACGACGGCAGCACTACCACCTCCACCTCGAGGTCCGCCCCAACCAGTTCGATCAGCCGCTCGAGGTACACACGCGCCTCGGAGAGCGTCTTGTGCATCTTCCAGTTCGCGGCGACGATCGGTCTGCGCATCCTTCCCCCTTTTCGATTGACAGACCCCATCCTAAGCGCCTATCATGCACAGGACAACCAAGGAGGCAACGATGCTGACATTCGTTGTGATCGCAGCGTTGGTGTTGCTGTTCTTGTCCAGCGCGATCAAGGTCGTTCGGGAGTACGAGCGAGGCGTGATCTTCCGGCTCGGCCGCCTCGTTGGGGCCCGCGGGCCGGGGTTGTTCCTCATCATTCCGCTCGTCGACAAAATGGTGAAGGTGGACCTGCGCACGATCACCCTCGACGTGCCTCCCCAGGAGGTCATCACCCGTGACAACGTCCCCGTCAACGTGAACGCCGTCGTCTACTTCCGCGTGGTCGACCCCCAGGCGTCGGTTGTCGAGGTGCTTGACTACATCGAGGCCACGCGCCAGATCTCGATGACCACGCTCCGCTCCGTGTTGGGCCGCGTGGAGCTCGATGACATCCTCTCCGAGCGGGACAAGCTGAACCGTGAGCTCCAGCAGATCATCGACGACCACACCGATCCTTGGGGAATCAAGGTCAGCACGGTCGAGATCAAGGACGTGAAGATCCCGACCGAGATGCAGCGTGCGATTGCCCGCCAGGCGGAGGCCGAGCGCGAGCGGCGCAGCAAGATCATCAACGCGGAGGGGGAGTTCCAGGCCGCGGAGCGGCTGCGCGAGGCCGCGGCGATCATGCACGAGGCGCCAGGGGCGCTCCAGCTCCGCTACCTCCAGACCCTCTCGGAGATCTCCACCGAGAACGCGACGACGATCGTGTTCCCGGTCCCGATCGAACTGCTCGACGCGCTGCGGCCACGCGGTCAGGGTTGAGGATCTGCGCGCTGGGCAGCGGCTCGTCGGGGAATGCCCTTCTCGTCGAAGGGCCTCGTGGAGTCTTCCTGGTCGACGCGGGGCTTCCCTGGCGCGAGATCGAATCCCGAGCCGTCCAGGCCGGGCTGAGCCTAGCCGGGCTGGAGTGGGTCGTCCTCACGCACGAGCACACGGACCACGTTCGGGGCCTGGACCGGCTGCGCCGGCGCGGGGTGAGGGTGGCAGCGAGTGCGGGGACCCTTCGCGCCCTCGCCATCGAGGGAACCGTGCTCGAGCCGGGTATGGAGATCGCCGGGGTGCGGGTATTCGCGTTCCCGATCCCCCACGACGCGCGGCAGCCTGTGGGATTCCGCTTCGAGGCCAACGGGACGCGGATGGGGATCGCCACAGATCTCGGGCGGATCACAGACGACGTGCTGACTGCGCTCACTCCCTGCCAAACGGTTGTGTTGGAGGCGAACCACGATGTGTCGATGCTCCTGTCCGGGCCCTACCCGTGGCCACTCAAGCTGAGAATCCTTGGCCCCGACGGGCACCTCGCCAACGAGGAGACGGGCCGCGCGGTTCGGCGGCTGGGGAGCGAGCTCCGGCAGGTCCTCCTCGCACACCTCTCGGACGAAAACAACACGCCCGCGCTGGCCCTGGAGACGGTGGCGCAAGCCGTCGACGGCTGGCGTGGACGCCTGTACCTTACCTACCCGGACCGACCAAGCGTGGTGGTCGGAGCGTAGGGGCGCACGATCCCAAGCTGAGCCATTCCGCGCACGATCTCCCCCACGCTCGGCACAGCGGTGGACCCGCTCCAGAACTCCGGGTTGGTCGACGTTTGGTACACGGCGAGAATCACGAACTGCGGCTCCTCCCACGGGAAGAACGCGGCCATCCCCGTTGTCACGTGATCGGCCACGTACCCCCGTCCGGGAATCGCCATCTCCGCAGTTCCGGACTTCCCGCCGACGTTGAACCCGGGAACGGCCGCCGGGGTGCCTGTTCCCACGTTCACGGTGTACCCGAGAACCTCCCGCATGGTCCGGCAGGCGGCGGCGGATGCGATCTGCCCGCGCACCTCGGCCGGTCCCGGCAACAGGCGAGGGCGAACGAGCGTCCCCCCGTTCGCCAGCGCCGCGAACGCTGCCCCAAGCTGGATCCCGGTCACGGCGACTCCCTGTCCGAACGAGGTCACAGCGAGGTCGAGCGCGGTCCACCTTTCCCGCGGGTTGACGATCCCGTTCACCTCACCGGGGAGTTCGATCCCCGTCCTTTGGCCAAATCCCATGCGGGTCACGTAGGCGTACGTTCGCTCGATCCCAAGACGCTCTGCCACCTGCACGAGCACCGTGTTCACCGACTCCGCCATCGCCCGACGGAACGTGACCGTGCCGTAGCTCCTGCCCCGCGCGTTCTTGACTTGTACTCCGCCTACAAGGATCGGTGAGTCGCCGGAGAACACGTCATCCGGCGTGACCAGTCCCTGGTCGAACGCCGCGAGGCCCACGAGGGCCTTGAACAGGGAACCGGGCTCGAACACGTGCGTAACGGACCACGGGTGGAGCAGCGCCGGGTCGGGGCGCCCCGGGTCCACGGCCGGGCCGTGGGCGAGCCCCAGGACCTCTCCCGTGTGGGGGTCCATCACCAGAGCGAACCCCCGCTCAGCTCCCGCGTAGGTTTGCAGACCGCGCGCGATCTCTCGCTCGCACACCCACTGGATGCGGACGTCCAGCGTGAGCTGCAGCGGCTGGCCAGGCGCACCGGGGTCCTCCTCCCACAGGTCGAGGATCTGCCCCCCCGGTCCTCGCAGCAGGCGGACCCGCCGCGGTCGCCCGGCAAGGTGCTCGTCGAACAGAAGTTCCATCCCTGCCAGACCGACCCCATCCACTCCCACCACCCCCAGCACAGGCAAGGCAAGGGAGCCCTGGGGATAGGCTCGCTTCCAGGACTCAAAGAACAGCAACCCCCGAATTCCCAGGCTCTGCGCCTGGGCGCGGATTCGCTGCCCAACGCTGTAGTCTACCGCTCGGGATAACCAGGTGAAGTACGACGTGCGGTACACCCGATCGGACGCCTCGCTTCGGGACATGCCCAGCTCGCGCACGAGGAGATCCACCAACAGTTCAGGCTTGGTAAGGAGGTAGTTGTCCAGCGCAATTGCGTACGCGGGGACATCGTAGGCGAGCGGGACTCCGTTCCGATCGTAGATCGCTCCTCTCCGTGCCGGAAGCTCAACAACGTCCTCCTGGATGGACTGGGCCACTGCCGACCACCGGCGGTGCTCGACAACCTGAAGTTGGACGAGCCGGCCCACCACGACCAAACCCCCCAATGCCAGCACCGAGAACGCCACGATCGCGCGGCTAATGGTTCCCTCCACCGAGCACGAGGTACCGGGTACGCTTCTCGTCGAACGGGACCATCCCCAGCGCACGCGCCCGCAGGGCGACCTCCTCCAGGGAGTACGCCCGATCGACCTTATAGACCAGGTCTAGCCTGACCCGATCAAGGTCCTGCAGCGAAAGCAAGGCCCGCGCTCGTTCCGCGCGGAGGGTCGACAGAACGCTCCCTTGCCACAGGTAGAGGAAGACAAGTCCCGCCACCACAGCGCCCGCAGCGATCCATAGGGCGACACCTCCCCCTAAGGCATGGTCACGGCGCCCCCGCTCCGGCCGGGGTCTCTCTCCCGCGCTCAACCCACGCACGCCCCCAGGATAGGACGGGAAGACCTCACGATCGCGGACAACTGGCCGGGGGCAGACCGACCTCGGACACCCGCGCCGCCCGGAGCTTCGCCGATCGGGCTCGTGGATTGCGGGCAAGCTCCTCCTCAGCCGGGGTGATCGGCTTCTTCGTGAGGACCTCGAGCCGGCCAGCGAGGGCTCCCTCCCGCAAGAAGTGCTTCACGATCCGGTCCTCAAGCGAGTGAAACGAGATCACACACAGGACGCCTCCCGAAGCGAGAAGGGACACAGCGGCGGGAAGCGCCTCGCGGAGAGCCCCCAACTCGTCGTTCACCGCGATCCGCAAGGCCTGGAACGTCCGTGTGGCGGGGTGGATGCGGTGACGGCCCGGAGGGTAGGCCCGCGAGACCAGGGAGGCAAGCTCGCCCGTCGTGTGGAGCGGTCGGGCCCGCACGATGGCCCGCGCGATCCGCCTCCCGTACCGCTCCTCACCGTACTCCCACAGCAAGCGCGCCAAGTCGGGCTCAGGGAGTCCGTTCACGAGGTCGGCGGCAGTGGTGGGGGCGTCGGGGTCCATCCGCATGTCGAGGGGCCCCTCGGCTCGGAAGGAGAACCCGCGGTCCGGGGCGTCGAACTGGAGGGACGACGCCCCGAGGTCAAGGAGAATCCCGTCCAGAGCGGGGAGGCCCAGTGGGGCGAGAAGCGCACGGAGGTCCCGGAAGTTCCCCCGCACGAGGGTTACGCGATCGCCGAACGGGGATAGCCGCTCGCGAGCGAGGGCCAGCGCGTAGGGGTCCTGGTCGACGCCGACGACGAACGCACCGCGAGCAAGGAGCGCCGCGGTGTGGCCTCCCGCACCCACCGTCGCGTCGACGTACCTCTTCCCCGGGCCGGGGTCAAGGAACCCGACGACCTCTGTCGGGAGGACCGGTTCGTGCACGCTCGACCCCGCTACCGCTGTCGGGAAAGGAGGTCTGCCGCCTCCCCGTCGACCAGGCGAACAAGCCGTGGCTGATCGCCCTCGATCGCGGCGAGGAGCCCGTTCTTCCCCCACCGCACCCACAGGGCACCCTCGCTCCCGGGGACGGGGGCAATCTCCCTGGTCGCGAGGTCACAGACAAACACCCCCTGCACCGGCCGATCCAACGCCTGAGCCACAAAGGCTACCCTCTCCCCATCGGGCGCGAACACCGGTGAGATGGCCGGCGTCGCGATCCGTGTCACCCGCCCTTCCTCAAGGTCCACCAGGTACAGGGTCGGCACGGGCTCAGCCTGGGGCTCGACGACCGCCGGCTCGTCGTCGAGGGAGATCGCGAGGTACCGCCCTGCCGGATCGAGGGCCAACGAGACAGAGGAGAAGAACAGAAAGGTTGCCTCGCGCTCGTTCCCCACCGCGATCCGGACCGGGAGCCTTCCCTCCCCGAGCCAGGAGAAGGTACCGTCAGCGCTCAGAACGGCCGTCCGGTCTCCGGCCGCCCGGAACGCGAGGACGCCGCTCTCGAACCGATCTGCCTCCCCCGTCTCTCGATCGACACCCCACAAGGCGACCGACTCGCCCTCCGCCCGGAGGAAGAGGACCCTCTTATCCCCCGCATAGCGCGGGGAGAAGAGAAGATCCGGGCACGCGAACACCTCCCGCACCGCTCGGCCCGGGGACCATTCCAGGAGACGGCTTGCGACCGGGAGCCCGTATTCGTCCGTGTCCACGACGAGCAGCAGCCACCCCTCGAGCGACGCATCGCATACCTGGACGACCTGAGCCTCCTCCGGGACGAAGGGCTCCCCAGCAGGGTTCCCCACGGGGTCGAGAACCCACACCACACCTGGGCCGAAGAAGTCGTACTCGCCCGACGAGGAGAGCACGACGGCGATCGATCCGTCCGGCCCCTCCACCGGAAGGTTGGGGAACACGCTGCACCCAGCGAGGGCCAACATCAGAACGAGCCCGAGCTCCCACGCTCCGCGTCGTCGCAGGTCGGTGTCTGCACTCATGGTCGGAGTGTACTGCCACGCCGGCCCGGTGTCGGTCCAGGAGGCAGACCTTGAACCTCCTGTGCTGCTCCAAGGCCTCCAACCTGTGTGCAGCGCGGTCCCTGCAACCGACACCGATCGCCACCACCCACTGCCGCGCCCGTCGAGACCGGGGGGGAGCCTGGCAGGAAGGCTGGTTGGGACTCCGAGTCGCCCACGGGCGCGGCTCGGGCCCTCTCGGGCCACCCCGCAGACCGGGTGGACGAGGACGCACGCCCCGTGGGAAGCGGACCCGCTCGGCACGGCCCCCCTCCGCGCTGCCTTGTCACCCAGCCTGCGACGCGCATGCCCGGCGCAAGACGATCCTCGCGATGCGTCTCCCTTGCCGCTGCACGGAATCCCGAGCTCCCGTGGGAGGGCCTAACGGCCCCGTCCTGACTTCCGGAAGGATGCATGCCCCAGCCCAGTCGGCGAGCACCCGTGACCCGATGGTTCGCCCTGCGCGACCAGGTCGCGCCACGTGACGCGCGATTGGCTTGTGAGAGGAGACAGCTCCGTCGCGGGACCGGCCGCGGACACCCCGCACCCCGTCATCTTCGCACAAGGACGGCCCCCACGTCCGCTTCCCAGCGGCCGAGGGACGTCCGATCAGCAAGCTCCAGCACTGCCGCAAGCTGCAAGATTCGGTCGGGGATGGACTCCGGGGCGAGAAGCCCCCGGATGTTGTCGTAGTTCACTTCGAGGTTCACAGCGTTGTCGGGCGGGGCGCTCGCTGCTGGAAGGAGCGCCTGGACGTAGGCCGCGTCGGGATTGAGGCGAATCCAGAGAAGGCCCGCGTTTCGCCACCCATCGTACTGAAGGACGATGTGAGGGTAGTCGGGGGTGTTCTGCACATGGTCTTGGACCGATCCGATCACGATCACGCGCAGATCAGGATTCCCGGCAACTGCGGCCCCGTAGTAACGGCTCATATCGCGGACACCCCAGAACGCGCGAGCCTCGTCGACGGTCGCCACGTCCGCTGGCCACGGCGCCAGAGCTCCCCACGCTTCCGCCGCCTCCAGTGCCGAGACGGAGTAGACCCGCTTCTCGACATCTCCGAACGTGCCCATGTAGGCACCCAAAGCATAATCGCCCCGGTCGTAGCGGCCGTTCGCATTGAGGTCGTGGTAGAGGACCCCCGGTTCGACGCTCCCCCGCGGGCCGGCCTCCCCAGACCGCGCCGCGGGATCCCAGCGCAGACTGCTCCCGTCCACCCCACACCGCGCCCCCTCGGATGTAAGCCCGCACGACCCCGGCACGTAGGCAGGGTTGGGCGCGTCCCGACCGCCAAGATCCACCGTCGTGAACTGAACTCCCGCCGGATTCTCCCAACCCACGTACCAGTCGACCCCCATCTCCTGCCCGAACAACCCAAGGGCGACGGTAGCCGTGTTCCCACCGTTGGAAACCCCGATCAGTCCGACCTGAACGACCGGATAGGGCAACAGGTCGGCCAGTGCGCACCCCGTTGTGGTACGGCCTTCCCCCTGCAGGAACCGGACCACGTCCCGCAGAGCACGCAACGAGTCGAGTCCCCGGTGATCGTAGGTCCCACCCGAGGCGAGGGGCGGCCGACCTCCCCCGGGAAACGCAAACTGCACTCGAATCAGCCCCTGGCCCACGTACGGATCAAGGCCGACACCGGCCGGGAGGTCCACCGAACCGGGCGAGTCCGCCCCAGGAACCTCGACGACCGCCGCGGTTCCTCCCTCGTACCGCGGCCGCTCGGGGTACGTGAGGCGAACGACGACCCCGCCTCCGCTGCGGCTTGAGACGAGACCCACACCACGACCGTCCACCCTCCGGGAACCCTCTCCCGGGCCACCAACGGACAGCTTGCTGCCCCGGTCAGACCCGAGACCGCCATGGCAAGAGCGAGTCCGATCCGCCACCCAAGCGCCACCGGGAACCTCCTTCCGAGTCCCTACGCTGAGCTTCCCTTGGTGGCAGCGGCGAACGCCTCCCCCAACACGGACAAGCCCTCGCGCAGCGCGTCATCCGGAATGGTGAGAGGGACAAGGAACCGAACCACGTTTCCGTACACGCCCGCTGTTGGGAAGATCACCCCGCGCCGTAGAGCCTCGAGCTGCACGCGCTTTGTGGTCTCGGGGTCCGGCTCGCGGGACTTCCGGTCGCGGACCAGCTCCAACCCAACCATCGCTCCCAGGCCGCGCACGTCACCGATCACCGCGTAGGTCCGCTCCAGGGCCCGCAGCTCGCGCACCAGGATCTCGCCGATGTGGTCAGCGCGGGCGAGGAGCCCCTCCTCCCGAATGATGTCGAGCACGGCGAGAGCAGCCGCGCAGGCCACCGGATTTCCCCCGTAGGTGGATCCGATTGCGCCGGGGATGGGCGCATCCATGACCTCGGCCCGTCCGATCACCGCCGACAGAGGCAGTCCCCCGGCGATCGATTTCGCGACGCAGATGATGTCGGGCTCGATGCCGGCGTGTTCACAGGCGAAGAACCTCCCCGTCCGCCCGACTCCGCACTGCACCTCGTCCGCCACCAGCAGGAACCCGTGCCGGTCGGCGAGGTCTCGGAGGAAGGGGAGGAACTCGGGCGGCGGAACGATGAACCCTCCCTCACCGATCACTGGCTCGACCACTACGCACGCCACCTCGCGCGGGTCGACCAGCGACAACATGCGCCGCTCGATCCCCGCCATCGGGATCGGATACCGGTAGGGATAGGGATAGGGCAATCGATACACGTCCGGCGCGTACGGCCCGAACCCAGCCTTGTACGGGACCGCCTTGTGGGTCATTGTCATCGTGAGCAAGGTCCGTCCGTGAAAGGCGTTGTCGAATACCAGCACGGCCTTCCGCCCGGTTGCCACGCGTGAGATCTTGACCGCGTTCTCCACCGCCTCCGCCCCCGAGTTGAAGAACGCGCACTTCTTGGGCGTGGGTCCCGGAGCGAGCTCGGCCAAACGCTCCGCCAAGTCTACGTAGGGCTCATAGGGCACGGCCGTGAAGTCCGTATGGAGGCTCAGCTCAGCCTGCTCCCGAACCGCAGCAACGACCTTGGGATGGTTGTGGCCAACGTTCATCACTCCCCATCCGCCAGAGAAGTCGAGGAAGCGGTTTCCATCAAGATCTTCGACCACGGACCCCTCGGCGCGGGCGGCGCAGAACGGCGACAGCGGGGCCAGGGGCTTGGCGATGTATCGCTCCTTCCGAAACAGCGCCGCCCTCGACCTCGGCCCGGGAATCTCGGTGGCCAACCGGATGTACTTGCGTGCCATGCATCCTCCTTCACTCGATCTCAACCACCTCTCCCGGCGGGATCAGACGAACCCTGAACGGGAGGTTCATCTTCTCGATCTCGCGGGCGACGGCCGTGAGCTCTCCTCGGTAGCGGCTGGAGAGGTGGAACACGATGAGCTCCTTCTCGATCCCCGCCTCCCGGGCGACCTCAACGGCCTCCCAGAGGGTGCTGTGTTTGTACTCCTTCCTGTCCTCTTCGGCAAGGAACGTTGCCTCGTGGAACAGAACCTCGGTCCCGCGGATCGCTGCCGGGTTGAGGGGAACGGAATCCCCCCCGAACGAAACGAGATACTGCGTGTACTCCTCGGAGATGTCGTCCTTCTTCCCTTCGCGGACCAGCGCAACGATGTCCTCCTGACGGAGCTCGCGGTACTCGGGCCGAAGTCGGCGGCGGACCTCGCACACGTTGTACCCAAGCGAGGGCTCTCCCCGCGCGTGGATCGTCCCGAACGCCTCGATGTAGCGCGGCATTCGGCCTGCGAGCAGGACCACCCGATCACCCGCCTGGAGCGGGATCCACTCGAGATCGTACTGAAGGTTGCGGTTCGTGCGGGAGAAGTAGTGAATGAGCTCCGAGACGAAGTGGCTCCCCGCTGGGTAGTGAATGCGCAACTCCTTCTCGTGATCCCCCATCGCGTTGTTGCGGATGTTGATGAGTCCCATCAGACCCGAGATGTGATCCGCATGTCCGTGGGACAGGAACACGTGTTTGACGGCAAAGACCCGGTTCTCGAGACACGAGCTCACCCCCTCGCCGCAGTCGAACAGAATGCGATCCGGACCGTAGTAGATCCAGGTGGAGTAGAGCGCCTTCGAGTAGAGGACCGCCTTCATGTCCGTCTCCGATGGTACAGCACAACTGAACGCAGATCACAACACGATGTGCCCTCCGCGGCATCCGGAGCGTCCCCGCGCGCGATGAACCGCCTTCTCGCCGGGAGTACACTCGTCCCCGCCATGCTCGACCTACGAGAGATCCGCACCGACCCCGCAGGCACGTTGGCCCGCCTCCGGCGGCGTGATCCAACGCTTGACCTCGCGCCGTTGCTTGCTCTTGACGAGGAGCGGCGCCTGCTGACCCAGAAGGTGGACGACCTGCGTCGCCAGCAGAACGAAGCCTCGGAGCGCATCGCGATCCTGGGGCGGGAGAGCCGGCACGCGGACAAGGAACCGCTGCTGGCGCAGATGCGTGACGTCGCTGCAGAGCGGAAGGAGGCGGAGGCCCGCCTCCAGGTGGTCGAGCGAGAGCTCGAGTCCCAGGTCCTCGCCCTTCCCAACATCCCCCATGACTCGGTCCCCGACGGAACGAAGGAGGAGAAGGTCATCCTCCGAACGCACGGGGACAAGCCCCGGTTCGCGTTCCCGCCGCAGCACCACGTCGCTCTGGCCCAGAATCTGGGTCTCCTTGATCTCGAGCGGGCAGCCAAGGTCACAGGGGCACGGTTCCCGATGTACACAGGGCTGGGAGCGCGCCTCGAGTTTGCCCTTCTCCACTGGATGTTCGAACTGCACGTGCGCGAGCACGGCTACATCCCGATCCTCCCACCGATCCTCGCCAACCGGGCATCATTCGTGACCTCGGGCCAGTTTCCGAAGTTCGCGTCCGAGGTCTACGCCTGTCCCGAGGACGACCTGTTCCTCAATCCAACGGCCGAAGCTCTCCTCGTGAACCTTCACCGGGATGAGCTGCTGTCCGAGGCCGAGCTTCCTCGGCGCTATGTGGCCTACACCCCTTGTTTCCGCCGCGAGGCGGGAACCTACGGAGAAGAGCAGCGGGGGCTGATCCGCGTCCACCAGTTCAACAAGGTCGAGCTGTTCCACTACACGAAGCCGGAGGCGTCGTACGCCGCCCTCGACGAGATCGTCCTCCACGCGGAGACGATCCTGCAGAGGCTGGGGCTCCACTACCGGGTGGCCCTCCTGCCGGCGGGCGACCTGGCACAACAAGCATCGAAAACGGTCGACGTCGAGGTATGGCTTCCCGGCCAGGAGCGGTACTACGAGGTCTCGTCGTGCTCGAACTGCGAGGACTACCAGGCCCGGCGGGGCAACATCCGCTACCGTCCCGCGGGCGGTGGAAAGCCGCGATTCGTCCACACCCTGAACGGATCGGCACTCGCCACGTCACGCCTGTTCGCCGCGATTCTCGAGCAGAACCAGACCGAGGACGGAACCGTGCTCCTGCCCGCGGTCCTCGCCGACCTTCTCGGCCAGAAAACGCTCCCGTAGCCACTTCGGCGCGAGTGCGTTGCGGATCGGTCGGCCTCGCGAGGGCGACCCAACGCACACGACAAGCGGCCGCTCTGCCCCCCAGCCCGCGTAGTTCGCCGAGGAGAACGAGAGTGCACTCGCACCTAGCCCGCGGCCCCACGGGGTCTTGGAGGAGCCTCCCCCTGCGGTCCGGGCGGTGACAACCGGGCAGCAGAGATCGCACTGCGGACAGCCCAAACCTCGGTGCCACAAGCCGCCGCACCCCACGCCCGCGGCGCCCACAGTCCCCGTGGATCCCAGCCTGCCCGGGCCACGATGGGGGGTAGACCCGACAACGTCGCCCCCCGCGTCCAGCAACCCGCGACTGGGGTGTGAACCGAGCGGAGCGTGGTACCGATCACAGACAGACCCTGCGCGGCTTGGTACCATGTCAGAGGTGCATTGATCCCAAGGAGGGAGACCATGCGTAAGGCAGTGGTGTTGGTGTGTGCGATGGCACTCGGCGCAGCCATCGCGTGGGGCCAGGGATGGGTGTCCCGCGGGCCGATCTACATCTACGGCGACGCGCAGTTCACCTGGGAGAACGGGGTGATCAAGGGCGCGGGGACACCAGAGGATCCGTATGTCATCGAGGGCTGGATCATCGACACCCGTGGCCACGACTACGGAATCTACATCGACGGCACGCGGGCCCATTTCGTGATCCGCGACTGCCAGATCCGCTATCCGCTGGAGAAGGCGGGGATCATGTTCTCCAACGTTCGCAACGGCCGCATCGAGGGCACGGCGGTGTTCGGGGGCCGAGTGGGAATCCACCTCCTCGTCTCCTCCGGGAACGTGATCACCGGGAACGCGATCGGCTACTGCGACCATGGCATCGTCCTCGGACCCGCCGCGCAGGGGAACGAGATCTACGGGAACAGCATCATCAACTGCGGCTTCCCCGCCCGTCAGGAGATGCCCAACAACCGCTGGTACAAGGACGGTCGTGGCAACTACTGGTCCGACTATCGTGGGCAAGATCTGAACAAGGACGGGATTGGGGATACCCCGTACGAACTCGTCCCTGACCAGTACCCCCTCATGGAGGCACCCGTGAAGCTCCCTGCCGGAGCGAGCCGCCTCAGCACCGTGGACTTGGCCAAGGTTCAAGAACGGGGCATCGTTGCCCTCGCCCCGGGGAGCCTCGTCCGCCTCCTTGCCCGGGACGTCGGCGTGGGCGTTGCCAACGTGTTCTATCGCCTTGACGAAGGGCAGTGGCTCACGTATAAGGATCCTTTCCCACTTCCAAACCGGGCGATGGTGCGAATGGAGTACTACGCGGTCGACAAGCTAGGGAACCGCGAGAAGACCAAGCAACTCGTCATCTACCTCGACATCGAACCACCCGTGACTCGGATCGTGGCCGGCGATCCCCACTACTACGCCCCCGATGGGAAGTTGTGGATCACCTCGCGAACGAAGATCGAGCTTCGCGCAGACGACGCGTCCGGCTTTGCGAACATCTTCTACCGCATCGCCGGTGGCGATTGGCGTTCCTACGTCGAACCATTCGTTGTCCCCGGGCCCGAGGGTCCGTACAAGGTGGAGTACTACGCCATCGACCTGTACGGCAACCGCGAGGGTGTGCAAGCAACGATTCTCTGGAAGGACGACTCCTCGCCTGAGACGGAGACCCACACCGGAGGCAGGGACCCTTTTGAGGTAGGGGGGACGGGCCCCACCACCGCTCCAGTCCTGCCTGCTCAGCCCGTCCCTGAGCCGGTGCTCACCCCGGTGCCCCAGCCCGCCCCCGAACCTAGGCCGACCCCGGAGCCGGTCCCCGAGCCCCAACCCGAGCCCGTGCCCGCACCGCAGCCCCAACCCCAACCGGAGCCCGAGCCGGAACCAACGTCTCCTACAACCACCCTCACGTTCCGAGTCACCCTCACCTCGATCTCCCTCCTTGAGGAAACAGGCGTGGGGGTGGACTGGACGTTCACCTACTCCCTCAACGGCGTCGAACGGGTCATCTCGCGGGAGTCCCTCCCGCTCGTCCTCTACACGGGTGAAGCGCGCCGGCTATCCATCACCCTGAGGGCCAAGGAGGGCAATGAGTTCCCCGACATCGGCGAGCACACACTCACGCTGGAAGCCCCGTGGACCCTCGCCACCTACGACCTCGAGGTTCCGGTGTACGTCGGGAACGACCCCCAGTCTGCGTTGGTCGGGGTGTGGCGGTTCACGATCCGGGTCTCCGAGGAGCCTTGAGGCCGGACCGGCATTTGAGCTCAGCAGAGAGAGCGGCCCGCCCTGGCGGGCCGCTCTGCCCTCGGCCCCCCTTGGCACCAGACTCACCCCACTGAGATGCGCGTCCTGTTCGCCGCCGCAGAGCTGGCACCGTTCGCCAAGGTGGGGGGACTTGGCGACGTGGCCGCCGCCCTCCCCGCTGCCCTCTCCCGGTTGGGGGTCGACGTCCGTGTGGCCGTGCCGAAGTACCGCGGGGTCCTGGCGGGGGCTGGCCCGATAGCCACGTTCGATGTCCCCGTGGGCGGGGACAACCGACGGTGCACGGTGTTCGAGGGGCGCCTGCCCACGGCCGATGTCCCCGTGTACTTCTTGGGCCACGATCCGTACTTCGACCGCTCTGGAGTGTACGGCGAGGGCGGCTCGGGGTACCCCGACGAGTTGGAGCGTTTCACGTTCCTGTCCCGGGCCGCACTGGAGCTCGGCCCGGCCGTGGGCTGGATTCCGCAGGTGATCCACGCCCACGACTGGCACACTGCCCTCATTCCCGTGTCTCTTCGCTCAGGAACAGCAGATCTCCACGCGGCGTCGGTGTTCACCATCCACAATCTCGCCTACCAGGGCCGGTTCTCCAAGGAGAGAGCTGCGAAATTGGGTCTGAACCCTGCTGAAGCACAAGCCGTGGCCCGCGACGGGGAGATCAACCTCTTGCAGGGAGCGATCCGGACTGCGGACTGGATCACCACTGTGTCGCCATCCTATGCCCAGGAGATCCTCGATCGGGGAGAAGGTCTGGAACTCGAACTTCGGGCTCGCCGCAACACCCTCATCGGGATCCTCAACGGGATTGACACCGAGCTGTGGAACCCGCAGACCGATCCCCACCTGTGGTCTCCGTACTCGGTCGCTCGTCTCGCCGGGAAGGGGGAGAACAAGCGCGCGCTCAAACAGGCGCTTGGCCTCGATCCAGCCGAGGTCCCCCTGGTGGGAATGGTGTCTCGATTGGCAGAGCAGAAGGGCTTCGACCTTGTGATCGAGGGATTCGAGGGGATGCTGGCCCTGGGAATCCAACTCGTGATCTTGGGAGAGGGAGATCCGCGCTACGCCAACTTCCTCCAGGAAGGCGAGCGCCGGTTCCCGGGGCGTGTCCGTGCACTGGTGGAGTTCTCCGAGCGGTGGGCCCATCGGATCGAAGCCGGTGCCGACATCTTCCTCATGCCGTCCCGATTCGAGCCGGCCGGTCTGAACCAGCTCTACTCGCTCCGCTACGGGGCAGTGCCAGTCGTCCGCGCCACGGGGGGCCTCCGGGACACAGTGCAGGACTTTGATCCCGTCCTCGATCGCGGGAATGGGTTCACGTTCGAGGACTACACCACCGAGGCGATGCTCGGGGCCTTGCGCCGGGCAGTGGACCTGTGGCACCACGATCCCCACGCCTGGCACCGGCTCGTTGTCCGTGGCATGACGGAGGACCACTCCTGGGATGCCCCGGCCCGCGAGTACCGGGCCCTGTACGATCGGATCCTCGGACACTGATGCCCCGCGCCGCGGTTCCCGGTCCGCCTCCCAGGCTTCCGCTTGACGTGAACGTACGTCCGGCTACACTGTTGGCCATCTTCCGTCTCAGGAGGTGTCCGAAGTGAGATCCCTTATCTGCGTTCTTGTCGTTTCTGCTTTCGCTTTCGCCCTCACAGCATCAGGTCAGGTCATCCGCATCGGGGTGGTCGGGCCGATGACGTTCATCCAGGGGCGGCACCACTGGCAAGGCGCCCTGCTCGCTGCAGAGGAGATCAACGCCGCCGGAGGGATCACCGTCGGGGGAAAGACCTACACCATCGAGCTCGTCCGCGTGGACTCGAACGAGATGCACCCCGGACCTGACGCGGTGAGCGCCGTCGAACGAGCCATCACGGCGTCCAAGGTCGACTTCCTCGTCGGGGGATTCCGCACCGAAGCGATGCTCGCGATGACTGAGGTTGCGGCCGACTACAAGAAGATCTTCCTCATCGCTGGCGCCGCAGATGACGGGCTGCTCAAGGGCCGGGTGGACAGGAACTACAACCGCTACAAGTACCTGTTCCGGATCACCCCGGTTCGCTCGACCTACCTTGCCCAGGTGTCGTTCATCCTGCTCCGGGAAGTGGTTGACGCGTTTCGGCGCGAGCTTGGGATCGAGCAGCCCAAGATCGCCATCGTCGCCGAGCAGGCAGCATGGGCGAACATGATCGTGACCCTTGTCGCTCTGCAGGCAGGGACTCCTGTGGACAAGGGCGGTTTCGGAGGACAGCACGTGGGCACGTGGCGCCCATCCCCGCTCGCCACGAGCGTTGTGGCTGAGCTCACCGCGGTGGAGAGGGCTGGAGCGCACATCGTGTTCACCGTGTTCTCGGGCCCGGTGGGCGTCGTGTTCGGTCGCGACTGGGGCCGCCTCCAGGTGCCGGTGGCCGCCGTGGGGATCAACGTCGAGGCGCAAGCCCAGGGCTGGCTGGACGCCACCGGGGGGTTTGGCGCCTACACGGCAACTGCAGGCATCTACGCCACCGGGGTCGAAGTCACCCCAGCGACCGTCCCGTTCATCGAGCGGTTCCAGGCCGAGTTCGGCGAGCTTCCCCTGTTCACGGCCGGGACCTACGATGCGCTATTCATTCTGGCTGACGCGATCCGAAGGGCGGGTTCGCTCGAGACGGATGCAGTGATCAAAGCCCTCGAGGCCACGGACTACGTCTCCACGATTGGCCGGATCGTGTTCGACGAGCTGCACGACCCGATCTGGGGTCCCGAGCACCTCACCGGGCTTGGCGTGCAGTGGCAGGATGGAGCTCCGGTGGCGTTCTGGCCACGCGAGTGGCGACCTGACCCGACGAAGCTCCCCGACCTCGTCGTCTCCACAGCGGGGACTGTGCCCTATGTGATCCCGCCGTGGGTCAGCGATCACTGGAAGGGGAAGTAGCCGACACCGGGACGGGGCCCTCGAGGGCCCCGTCCCCATTCCCCTACTCATGGTCGCCAACATTCTCGTCAACGGACTGGTCTACAGCGGCGTGTACGCCATGCTCGCCCTCGGGTTCGGTCTCGTGTTCGGCGTCGGACGGGTGCTCAACCTCGCACACACTGCGTTCTACATGGTGGCAGCGTACGGGCTCTTCTACTTCGCAAGCACGGGGCTGGGCACTTCGATCGCCGTCCTGCTCACCACGATCGGGATCGTGGCTGCCGGTATCGCCCTGTACAAGCTGTTCATCGAACCAGTCCGAGAGATGGAAGCGACCGTACTCATCGCGACCCTGGCGGTGGCTGTCCTTCTCCAGGAACTCGTCCTCGTGTTCTTCGGCAACGAACCGCGCCACGTGCCGCCCGCGCTGCCTGGGTTCACCCAGATCGTGGGAGTTCGGGTTGGCAACCAGGAGATGGTGACCCTCGTCGTTGCCGCAGTGAGCCTCATCGCAACCTGGTTTCTCCTTTCCCGGACGAAGCTCGGGCTGGCGATCCGTGCCGCAGCTCAGGATCGCGAGGTGGCCAACCTGATGGGGATCAACGTAAACCGGGTCACGGCGATCGTGATGGGCCTCGGGCTCGTTCTGGCAGCGCTGGCGGGAATCGCCGTCGCCCCCCTGTTCACCGTCGAGCCAGCGATGTGGATGAACCCCCTTGTCATCGTGCTTGCCGCGGTTGTGCTGGGCGGGCTGGGCAGCCTCAAGGGCAGCCTCATCGGTGCAGTGATCCTCGCCTTCGCCGAGGTCGGCGTCGTGTTCCTTGTCCCCGGCGGATCGTATCTGCGCACGGCCATCGCGCTCCTGATCATGGTGTGCGTGTTCTTTATCCGACCGGAAGGGCTGTTCGGGTCAAGCATCGCCGAGGAACGCTGACATGTACTACGCTCGCTACCTCCTCCGCTACCTTCGCAACGAGGTCCTGGTCCTCCCGAGCCGGGTAATCGTGCTCGTGTTCGTCGCTTCGCTTCTTGCCTTCCCGCTCATGTCCCAGGACCCCAATCTCTTGCGCATGCTCATCGTCACCGCCCTGTTCTCCCTGTACGCCGTAAGCTGGGACCTCCTCTCTGGCTACACCGGCCAGATCAGCCTTGGGCACGCCCTGTTCTTCGGACTGGGAGCCTACGCCAGCGCACTTCTCAGCTCTCACCTTGACCTTCCACCCTACGTCACGATCCCCGCTGGAGCAACCGTGGCTACGCTGGCGGGACTCCTCGTTGGGGTTCCCTGCCTCCGCTTGCGCAAGCACTACTTGGCCCTCGCCACGCTTGCGTTCCCGATCATGCTCACCGGCCTCGTGTTGGCGTTCCCAGGGTTTTCCGGAGGCGAAGGCGGAATCTGGCGTATCGCCCGCCTGACCGCGACGAGGGTCGCGGAGTACTACCTCATCATGGGGGTCATGCTGGGGGCGGTGTTCGCCCTGTGGAAGATCGTTGGATCCAGGGTAGGGCTCATTTTCCACTCCATCCGCGAAGACGAGACAGCGGCACGCGCCCTGGGGATCAACACCGTGCGCTACAAGCTCCTCGCGTTCGCGCTGTCAGGGTTCACGGCCGGGGTTGCCGGTGCCCTCTACGCACACTCGAGCGCCGCGCGGATCGTGGCCCCCGGGGTGGTTCTCAGCCTGTTCATGTCGTTCCAACCCGTGATCTGGACGATCTTCGGTGGGGTGGCAACCCTCTACGGCCCGATCAGCGGTGTGTTCGTCCTCTATCCACTTCTGGACACGCTGAACATCGTCATCCCCAAGTACCGGATGCTTGTCTTTGCCCTGCTCGTCTTGCTCATCCTGCGGTTCATGCCCCACGGAATCAGCATCTGGATCCGTGACACGATCGAGCGCGTGTGTCCGAGCTGCCGCGTGCGGAACGCTGCGCTCCGCCACGCCTGTCGGGCATGCGGCACAGAGCTTCGCGCCGCTCGGTCCTAGCCCCCCACGGTTGTCCCCGTTCCGCTTGGAGCTCGGCTCTCCCCGTCCCAGGGCCCCCCACCTACAGCCCGAGGTATGAGCGGCGCACGACCTCGTCCACAAGAAGGTTTTCGGGCGGCCCCTCCGCCACCACACGTCCCTGCGACAGCACGTAACCCCAATCCGCCATCGATAACGAGATCGCCGCATCTTGTTCCACAAGGAGCACCGCGATCCCCAGCTCCTTCACCTCGCGGATCCGCTCGAACAGCGG
This sequence comes from Candidatus Bipolaricaulis sibiricus, assembly GCA_004102645.1. GTDB lineage: Bacteria > Bipolaricaulota > Bipolaricaulia > Bipolaricaulales > Bipolaricaulaceae > Bipolaricaulis > Bipolaricaulis sibiricus. The sequence continues at coordinate 1,242,353 of CP034928.1, forward strand.
TTCCTTGACCAGCGGCGCCAACCCCGTCGACGGCTCGTCGATGAGGAGCAGCTTGGGGCTACTCATGAGGGCCCGACCAATGGCCAGCATCTGCTGCTCCCCACCGGACAGCGTCCCCGCCCGCTGGCGGGCGCGATCCCACAGAATCGGAAACAGGCGCTGCACTTCGGCTAGCCGGGTCGCGACCTCGCGGCGGCTATGCACGAGGTAGGCACCGGCAATGAGGTTCTCCCGAACCGTCATTTCGCGGAACGGCCGGCGCCGCTCCGGGCACAGAATCAGGCCCCGGGCTGCGATCTCGTGGGGCGGGAGGTGGTCAATCCTCTCCTCGAGAAACCAGACCCGTCCCCCCAGGCGCACGTCCTCGTGCCGGAAGGCACGTTGTTCCCACCGCACCAGCCCGGCGAGCGAACGGAGAAGGGTCGTCTTGCCCGCTCCGTTGGGCCCGACCACGCTCACCAGCTCGCCCTCGCGCACTTCCAGCCCCACATCGTGGAGGATAAGCGCGGTCCCGTACGAGACCGATAGCTCGTGAGCTTGGATGGCCTGGCGCATCAGAAGACCTCCGGGGCCACCGCGCCAACCTTGCCGAGGTAGGCCTCGACGACGCGGGGGTCCTGCACAACCTGCTCGGGGTGTCCATCGGCCAGCACCTCCCCGAAGTGCATCACCACAATGCGGTCCGCGATCCTCATCAGCTCAGACAACTTGTGCTCGACGATGATCATCGCGCACCCCTCACTGTGGAGGCGGCCGAAACGCCCTCCCTTCCGCAGACGGTGGACCGAGTTCGCCAGCAACCTCGTCTCCGCTTGGGTCAGGCCTGCGAACGGCTCGTCGAGGATGAGCAGCTCGGGCTCAGTGGCGATCGCCCGCGCGATCTCGAGCCGCTTCAGGTCCCCCTGAGAGACCGCACCGGCTGGCGTCATGGCTAGGTCGGAGATCCCGACGAACTCCAGCGCGTCCAGGGCCCGGGCCTCGATCGTCTTCACCCACTCCCCTTGGCCCCGCACGCGCGGATTGTGGAGACCCACCATCACGTTGGCGATGAGCGGGAGCCGCTTCATCGGCCGGCTGTTCTGGAATGTACCCGTGATCCCGCCCACCACCCGCTTCCACGTCGGCTGGCGGGTGATGTCTCGGCCCTTCCACAGGACCTTGCCGCTGTCGGGACGCAGCAGCCCCATGATCATCCGGACCAGCGTCGTCTTCCCCGCTCCATTGGGACCGATCAGGCCTACGATCTCCTGCGGCTCCACCGAGAAGCTCGCCCGCCGCACCGCCTCCAGGCCTCCGAACCGCTTAGAGATCTCCGAGACGGCGAAGAAGTGCTCCGTCACAGCCCCTCCAGCTCATCGCGCAGATCGCGCCGCGACACCTTGCCAACGTCCGTCTTGGGAAGCTCGCTGCGGAACTCGACAACCTTGGGCACCTTGTACGGGGCCAGCTTCTCCTTGAGGTACTCGCGGATGTCGGCCTCGGTGACGCGCCCCCGCGCTTCGGGCTTGAGCACGACGTACGCCATCGGGTACTCGCCGACCTTGGGGTCCTTGACCCCGATCACCCCCGCCGCCTTCACCATCGGGTGGGCGGTGAGGACCTCCTCGATCTCGCGCAGGAACACTGAGAAGCCGCGATACTTGATGAGATCCTTCGTGCGGGCGTAGTAGTGGAAGTAGCCGTCCCCGTCCATCCGAACAAGGTCACCCGTTCGCAGCCATCGTTTCCCGTCCCGGTCGATGAACGCCCGCCGGTTCTCCTCGTCGCGCCTCCAGTAGCCGGCAGTGATGTTGGGGCCCGACAGAAGCAGTTCCCCCACCTCGCCCACGGGCAGCAGCTGACCTGTCTCCGGCTCCACAATCGCTGCGTCCACGTTGGGGAGAGGAAGCCCAAACGAACCGCGCCTGATGCGGTGGTGAGGGTTGACGTGGCTCACGCCCGATGTCTCGGTCATCCCGAACCCCTCGAGAATTGCTTTCCCCGTCCGCTCTTCCCACCCCGCCGCCGTTGTCTCGGGAAGGGAGTCGGCGCCGCTCACGATCAGCTTCATCTTCTTCCAGTTGACCCACGCCGTCTTGGCGTGGGTGCGCAAGACCTCGTACAGAGCTGGCACACCGTAGAACACAGTCACGCCTTGGCGGTCCATGGTCGAGAGGATGTGCCCCAGATCGAGCGAGGTGAACATGACAAGGGTTGCCCCGAGGGTGATTCCCATCAGAAGCACTCCCACCTGGCCGTAGATGTGGTACAGGGGGAGCGCGGCGGCAACCACCTCGCCTCCTTCCGTCAGGTTCGGGAAGAACGCCCTCAGCTGGCCGGAACAGGACACGAGGTTGGCATGGGTCAGCCGCACGCCCTTGGGCTGAGCTGAGGTACCGCCCGTGTACGGCAGGGCCGCCAGGTCGGCCTCAGGATCGACAGCAGCCACCGAACCCGATGTTCCCCCGCGGAGGATCTTCTGAAACGGGTGCACGCTGGGACCTTCCGGGAGGGCCGCCTTCTTGGCGAACACCCCCTTCAGCGCAGGCAGGTACTCGTGAGCTCCCGTCACGATCGTTCCTTTTAGCTCCAGCTGAGCGCGGGCTACGTTCCCATACAGAAGATCTTGGCACACGACATAGCTCGCCGCGCTATCCTTCATCTGAAACGCAAGCTCCGAGCTTGAGTAGACGGGGCTTACCGGCACAACCGTCGCCCCCGCCATGAGAATCCCGAAGTACGCGATCACGAACTGCGGGCTGTTCACGAGGTACAACGCGACACGGTCGCCCTTCTGGACGCCAAGACGCCCCAGGCCGGCCGCGAACGCACCCACTTGCTCCCGGAGCTCACCGTACGAGAGGTTCGTCCCGTAGTAATGGAGCGCCGCCCGGCGCGGGAACTTCTGGGCGACGTGATCGAGCAGGCTCCACACGGGCGCGGCCGGCGTATCCACCCTCGGCGGAACACCCTCCGCATAGTGATGCACCCAAGGTCGCTCTCTGTAAGGGTTTTCTCCGCTCATGCCACCGCCTTTGGTTCAGCGTAGCGCACTCGGGAAGCGCGCTTGAAGGAACAGATTATAGGCGCGGCGCAGAGGGGATCAAGAACGGGCCCCGCGGGCCCCGCCACGCCCGTGCCAGCCCCGACGATCCCCACCGCGGCTCCCCCCGGCGTCACGGGTTCGCCGACGAACGACGGATCGTTCCGAACACGCGAATCACCTCGGCGATGTGCTCGTCGGTGTGCGTCGCCATGTAGCTCGTCCGGAGAAGGCACCTTCCCTCCGGAACCGCAGGCGGCAACGCGACGTTCGTGTACACTCCCGCGTCGAACAGCTCCCTCCACAGCAGGAGCGTCTCCATTCCTCCCCCGACCACGATGGGGACAATCGGGGTCTCACTGGCCGCCGTGTCAAATCCCAACTCACGGAGCGAACGCCGCATCCGCTCGCCGAGCTCGTTGACGCGGGCAACGCGCTCCGGTTCTGACTCGAGAATCCCCAGCGCAGCGAGCGCTGCCGCCGCGCTGGCCGCGGGAAGGCTGGCACTGAAGATGAGCGATCGCGCCCGGTGCTGGATCCAGTGAATCGAGGCTTCGTCGCCAGCGATGAACCCGCCCACCGACGCGAGCGACTTGCTGAACGTGCCCATGATGAGATCCACCGACTCGGTGACCCCGTGGTGAGCCGAGGTCCCGCGGCCACCTCCGGTGACCCCGATCCCGTGGGCATCGTCCACCATCAGCCGCGCCCCGTGGCGCCGGCAGCAGTCGGCGATCTCCCGCAGCGGGGCGATCTCTCCGCTCATGCTGAACACCCCATCGACCACAACGAGCCGACCCACGTCCCGTGGGCAGGCCGACAGCACCCGATCGAGGTCGGCCACGTCGTTGTGCCGGAACCGCCGCATCTCCCCCAACGACAACCGGCACCCATCGAAGATGCTCGCGTGGTCCTCCTTGTCGCAGACCACGATGTCGTTCCGGCCAACGAGCGCCGAGACCGCGCCGAGGTTCGCCTGGTAGCCCGTCGCGAACACGAGCGCCTTCTCCTTGCCCACGTAGTGGGCCAGCCGCTCCTCCAGCTCGAGATGAAGCGCCAACGTTCCGTTGAGGAATCGCGATCCCGTGCAGCTCGTCCCGTACCTCGCGACCGCGTCCGCCGCGGCCCGCTGGACGCGCGGGTCGGTGGTCAGGCCGAGGTAGTTGTTCGAGCCGATCATGATCAGGCGCCGGCCACCGATGACGACGGTCGTCCCCTCCGACTCCTCGAGCGGGATGAAGTAGGGGTACAGGCCCTGGGCCTGTGCCGTCCGCGGGTTCGTCGGATACCCCAGCCGCTCCGCGTACGCCGGGTCGGTCAGGAATCGGCGGCACTTCTCTAGCAGATCCATGTCACGGAGACGCTTCTAGTAGACACCGTAGTAGCGCATGATACCCCATTCGAACAGCCGCCCCGGGAGCACGGCCCGGGCGTGGACCGCCAGCCGCTGGATCGGGTTGCCAACCGTATACCGCAGCCGCGGAGCGGGGTGACGCAGGACCCGGAGGACGAGCCGCGCCACCGCAGCCGGGTCCTCCCCCGCCTGCTCGTCGCGTTCGATCCGCCGCAAAGCGCGGGCAAACCGCTCCCGATACGCGTCGTTCGTCACCGACGCCGCCGTCCGCCGACGGTGCGCCGTGAACCCCGTGCGGGTGTCGCCCGGCTCAATCAGGACTACCTTTATCCCGAGCGGCTTGGCCTCCATCCTCAGCGCCTCGGTCATCCCCTCGAGGGCGAACTTCGACGCGCTGTAGAGGCCCTGGAACGGAAGGCCGATCCGACCGCCGAGCGACGAGACGTTGACGATCGTTCCCGCCCCGCGGGCGCGGAAGTAGGGCAACACCGCCCGACACACCCGTAGCGCGCCGAAGAAATTCGTCTGGAAGAGGTCAAGGACCTCCTCAACCGTGGTGTCCTCCACCGCCCCGGCGATGCCGAACCCCGCGTTGTTGACCACCGCGTCGAGCCGCCCCGCGTCGGCCACCACCCGCGCGACTGCCCCTGCCACGGACGCATCGTCGCGAACGTCCATCGAAAGTGAGGTCCAGCCGGCGTCGGTCGGACCCTCACCCGTCGAGCGGCTCCCTCCGTACACGGTGAACCCGTTCCGCGCAAGGAGATCGGCACAGGCCCGCCCGATCCCCGACGACGCCCCCGTGACCAGCACCACCCAAGACTCGGGCCCCTCTGCCCTGCCGACGTGATCCGTCAACCCGCACCTCCACGATCCAGGTCGAGCAAGGTAGCACGAACCGACATCGCAGTCAACAGCTCACACTCTGAGAACGCCTTTCCACACAATTCCCGCGCGGCCGCGTCACGCCGGAGACCAGAGAGGACGGGCCCCGGCGTGTTGCTCGCAGGCCCGTCCTGTTGTCACAGCGGGGCAGAGATGTCCTTACCGCGCGATGCGCAGACCCTCCCCCTTGAGGAGCCCCTCCACCTCATCCCGGGTCGCCCACACGAGGTCGCCAGGGTTCGTCTGCTTGAGGGCAGATGCCGCTATCCCGTATCGGACACCGGCCTCCGGCCCGTCGGTGAGGTACCCGAACAGAAACCCCCCAGCAAACGCGTCTCCCGCCCCCACCCGGTCCACGACCTCGATATCGTACGTGGGGCCGCGGATGATCCCGCCCTGGGCGTAGGCAATCGCCGTCCACGTGTTGTGCCACACCGACGGCGTCTCCCGCACCGTGATCGCCACTACGGCGAGATTGAACTCCCGGGCGAGGCGCTCCGCCACCTTCTCATAGGCGGTCTCCTCGATCCCGAACACCCGTTTCGTGTCCTCTTCGGTCGTGATGAGGACATCAGCCATCCGGACGAGCCCGGTCATGACCCGGCGGGCCTCCTCTTGGGTCCACAGCCGGGCCCGGTAGTTGAGGTCGAGCGACACGAGGAGCCCAGCTTCCTTGGCTCTACTGACCGCTTCCTGCGTTGCCTTCGCGGCCAGCGAGGAAAGAGCGGGAGTGATCCCTGTGGTGTGGAAGCACCGGGCGTCACGGAAGATCTTGGCCCAGTCAACCTCACCCGGCCGGATGTTGGCCATGGCTGAACCTCGGCGGTCGTACAGCACAGAACTCGCCCGCGGGCTCGCCCCGAACTCCACAAAGTACAGGCCCACCCGGTCCTCGTCGGTCCACACGATGTGGGAGGCGTCCACTCCCTGCTCGCGGGCCCGGTTGGCGATCATCCGCCCCAGCGCGTTGCGGGAAAGCCGCGTCACGTAGGCGGCGTTCAGGCCGAGGCGTTGGGCGGTCACCGCCACGTTCAGCTCCGCCCCACCAACATGGACTTCGAGCGTGGTTGTCTGCTCCAGCCGCTGTAGCCCTGGCGGAGAGAGGCGAACCATCGCTTCCCCAAACGTCACCAGGTCATACTTCATCGGGCCACCTCCTCCCGGGCTTTCCGCACCGCTTCCACCAGGGACCGGGCCCGTTCGGTGATGAGCTCGTACCGGCCCTCCGCCACCGCGCTCTTGTCCACGAGCCACGAGCCAGCGCAGACCGCGGCGGCACCGGCGCGGATGAACTCGCCAGCATTGTCCGCGGTGATCCCGCCCGTCGGCACGAGGGGGATCTGGGGGAGAGGACCGTGCACCTCCTCAATGTACCTCGGGCTGAGCGCGGAAGAGGGGAACACCTTAACCATATCCGCCCCCGCTTCCCAGGCGGTGAGAATCTCGCTGGGGGTCATGGCACCGATGATGGCGGGGACTCCATAGCGGTGGGCCACCTCCAGGACGTCGAGCTTCACGGTGGGGGTGACGAGGAACCGCGCGCCCGCCAGGATCGCCTGACGGGCCGTAGGGGCATCGAGCACGGTTCCCACGCCGATGATCACCTCACTCAGCTCACTGGACACCTCCTCAATCGCCCGCAGGGCCCCCGGCGTGGTCATGGTGAGCTCGACGTACGGCAGCCCGCCGGTCGCGAGAGCCTCAGCGATGCGCAGGAGATCATCCGAGGACCGAATGCGGATGACCCCAAGCACACCTACTGTCTCAACCATCACGGTTTCTGTCACTTCAACCGCCCCCCTTGTCACAAGTCGTTGGCCACCCCGGTAGCGTCTTCCTGCCCGCGTTCGATCGCGCCTGCACAAGCTTGATAGAATGCCGATAGGCAAGGCTCGATGACGGGAACGGCGGACAAGAGCCGCTCCATCGGAGCTATGTCCTTGAGTCCGTGGCCGGTGAGCACACAAACCACGCGGTCTCCAAGTCTGAGAGCTCCCGTTTCCAGAGCTTGCTCAATGGCCGCCGCTCCCGCAGCACCCGCTGGCTCGACCAGTCCGATTCCCTCTCGAGCCAGTCGGTGCCAAGCGGCCAGGATGCTCTGATCATCCACCGCGAGCATGGCACCGTCACTCTCTCGAACAGCACGCAGGGCCAAGGCGCCGCTTTCCTTGGGATCGTCCAGCGTCAACGCCGCAGCGATGGTCTTCGGAGGGGATTCGAGACGAGGCACGCTGCACAGTCCATGATCGAACGCGTTCACAATGGGACAACTTCCTGTCGGCTGGACTCCCACGAGCCTGGGCATTCGCGACGCCAGACCCAGAGCGTTCATCTCACGAAACCCCTTCCAGAGCCCACTGAGCAATGTTCCCGAACCAACTGGAACGAGAACAGCATCGATATCTCCTAACTCCAAGGTCAACTCATACGCCACGGTCTTGTATCCCTCCAAGATCAGTGGATTCCCATCCACAACCGTGTTCATGAGTAGCCATCCCAGCTCTGCAGAAGCCTGCTCAGCGAGATGAAGCACCTCGGCTTCGCGTTCTGCATTCACAGCCACCACCGTCGCACCATAGGCCTGGGTCATGAAAGTCTTCTCACGCGTTCCTCCCTGGTACATGAACACTACAGCGCGCACACCGGCCAAGGCCGCATAGAGAGCGACCGAACCGGCAGCATTGCCACTGGACATCATCACGACCGTGTTGACCTGTTCAGGCAGCCCGCTGGTCATCACAGCAACTCCCCGATCCTTGAACGAGCCGGAGGGATTAGCGCCTTCGTCCTTGAACATCAGGTCAATGCCCAGCTGGCGTCCCCACCGACGCGCGGGCACTAGCAGTGTTCCGCCTTCACCACGGGAGAGCCTGCGAGGAAGAGGTGGAAGAAGCTGAGAATAACGCCAGATCCCCCGCTCCTTCTGAACACGTACCCTCTTCCCCTCTAAAGCGTATTCCGCCAGCAACAACCCCCGATCGCGAGGGCAGCGCCGGACCTCAAGCGGATAGAGAGAATGACATCGTTGACACCGCAGGCCCGCGAACCAGCTCTCCCTACCGACCACTGCAGCCACCTTCAGCACGGAGTCCCGGCAGAGTCCACCCGTGAAAAGCCACGATAAACCGCGCCACCTCTGCCGCGGCCACCTCAAGCCAGCGAGTCCCGCTCTCGGCCGTGGCAGCCGCCGCGTCACCAAGTACCCCGCTCGGCGAGAGCTCCTCGACGGAGAAACCCACTGTAACCACGGAGTCCTCGTACCAATCGGTACTCCAGTAGATTTCGCCCTGGCCGTGGATGAACGGGGGACGCTCCCCTCTCACAAGATCAGAGCGGAGCGCCATCACCGCGGCCGTTTCGAACTCGCAAGCATGCCCGAGTCCACCAAGCTTGGACCGACGTTCTGCCCCGAGGACACGACGAAGAAAGGCCCAGTAGTTTGCGGCCGCACATAGCGCACCCGTCTGCCTGTGGATCCGGCTCACCGCAATCTCCAATGCAGCCTTGTTCCCAGCGTGGCCATTCAGGTAGAGCAGCTGTCGGAACCCGTGGGAAGCGATCGAGAGTCCCACCTGGGTCACCATGTCGATAAAGGTGACATCGTCGACAGCTAAGGTCCCGGGGAATCTCATGTGATGTTGGGAGCAACCAACGGTCAACGCCGGGGCAAGGAGGGCCGGCACGGTCTTCCGCGCCTGGGCCACGGCTTGGTCCGCAATTGCTGTCACGATGAGCGAGTCGGTGCAAAGAGGAAGATGAGGCCCGTGCTGCTCGGTAGATGCCGTGGGTACGACCACCACCGCCCCTCGCTCAGCCATCTCCCGGATTTCTGGCCAAGTGCACTCCTCCCACCTGTACGGATGACGCGGCCCCTCATCAAGCCCGGGGTTCCTTGCTACTTCGATCACGTCTGTCTCCCCTCACCCGCACATACGCGCACAATCGCGCGAAGGTAAGCCCTAGCGGCGCTCCACACTTCATCGAGGTCGACGTGTTCATCTGCCCCGTGGGCCTGGGCGATGTCTCCGGGCCCCCACACCACGGTGGGGACCCTGCGCTCCGCAAACAGAGACCCATCGGTCCCGTACGGAACACCCTGCAGCTCAGGTCGAAGCCCCTCTTCGCGGGCTGCTCCCTGCAACGCCCGAACGAAAGGATGATCTGAGCGGGTCTCCATGGGACGGCAATGCCGAGTCTCCTCCAACCTCCTCACGTTGGCTGTTACGCCACGGGCATCGCGGATCGCACGCGCGACAACCATGCGAATCTCGGCAAGAACGGCGTCGATATCCTCGCTGGGGAGCCATCTTCTATCGAGCCGCACCCAACATCGGTCGGGCACCACATTGGGGGCCACCCCCCCCTGAATCATCCCCACGCTGAGAGTCGGCGCCCCCAGCAAAGGGTGAGTTCTTTCCTCCGCCCACTTCACCCCTAGTTCCGCAAGCGCTTGAACGATCGCTGCGGCCCAGACAACGCTATTTGCCCCGATCTGGGGGCAGCTTGCATGAGCGGCACGGCCTTCGACAACGATCTCTACCCACTCCACTCCTTTGTGGGCCGTGACCAGGCGGAGCCTTGTGGGCTCACCAACGATGCATGTCTGAGGCGTTACTTCGCTGAGCAGAGCTTTGGTCCCGAGACCGCCGATTTCCTCACCAGCAACAGCGGCTAACATCACCGGCCGCCTCAGAGGGAACCGGCCCCGCTGCAGGGCCACGAGGGCCATCGCCATGGCTGCCACTCCTGCCTTCATATCTGCTGCCCCACGCCCGAACAGAAGTCTCCCACGCACCGCCGGAGTGCGCCCCTCGGAAGGAGGGGGAACGGTATCAAGGTGCCCGTTGAGCAAGAGGAAGGGCGCGTCGGTTGGCTCTGGATAGCCCGCCAGCAGGTTCACATGGGGGCCTTCGGCCGCAGGCTGGACAACGGTCGCCACTCCTTCTCCTGACAGGAACCTTCGAAGCCGATGTGCAACCTCCGCGGTTCCCACAGCGGAGTGGCTGGGAATGAGCACGAGCTCGTGTGCCAGACGGCGCACCTCAGCTGGGGTGATGGATCCGATCAACCTTGCCCCAGTTGCCCCGCTCATACGAAGTCGCCCCTCTCAGACTCACTCCCCGGGCCGCTGGAGAGATAAGCAGCTGAGGACGCTAGGTCTTCAACAGGAATCCTCTCTCCAAGTCGCCGCGACCGGCATAACTGTTCAGTGCGCTCCGTGTTCTTGAGTCCATGCCCCGTCACGTAACACACTACCCAGTCAGTGGGTTGGACCAAGTCCTGGTCAACTGCAGTGAGCAACCCCGCGGTTGCCACTGCTCCCGCAGGCTCTGCGAAAACTCCCTCGAGCGAGGCGAGGAGGACTTGGGCTTCCTCCAGCCGCGCGTCGACCTTGCCCAAGTACATCCCGCCGGATGCGACAATGCTTTCCCGCGCCCACACGCCGTCCAACGGAACGTAGTAGTTGGCCGAGTCAACAGCGTTCGCCCCGATGCGATCGATCTCCAGATACCGATCCCCGCCGTATTGGGCTCCAAACACCCGAGGCAAACGGTCTATCAGGCCCACCCGGCTGAGCTCCTCAAAGCCCTTCCAAGTCCCCCCGCACAGCCCCCCTCCCCCTACAGGTACGAACACTTTGTCGGGCACCTTCTTCAGTTGGAGAGCGATTTCGAACGCAATCGACTTCGCTCCCTCTACCACAAGGGGGTTCACCCGCCGCGCGGTAACCATCGGAACGAGGTCGCGCTCGGCGCAGAACCGCCCCATGTCAGTGTAGACTGCGTAGTAGCGAGCCATGTCTCCGGTGACCGCGGGGTCGGGTAGGATAAACAACCGTGCCCCAAAGACCTGCATCTGGCTGAGTTTGGCAGAAGGAGTCCCGTCAGAAACCCAGATATTGGCCGTACAACCGGCGCGCGCACAGAAAGCGGCTAGCGAGACGCCAGCGTTGCCCGACGAGGCGATGCCGAACACCCGGTGCCTCCACTCCAGAGCCTTACAGAATGCCACGGCGACTTGTCGATCCTTGAAAGACCCGGTCGGATTGCACTGCTCAAGCTTGAGGTAGACATGACACAGACCGAGGCGGCGCGCCAGACGGGGAGCTGGGACAAGGGGCGTCCCCCCTTCCCCCAACGTCACAGGATCTCCTTGTTCTAGCGGCGGGAGCAGCGGAGTGAATCTCTCCCAAAGGGACTGCCCCTGCCCCCAGGCCGACCTCCAGGAGCGCTGTTTCCTCAGTGCCTCGCAGTCATACTCCAGACTGAGTTCCCCCCCACACCGCGGGCACCGATATAGCTCCCGGAAGGCTTCCTCATGGCTGCAGTCCACACACCGCCAGACGGGGGAATCCACGGTCAGCCCTCCCCAATCCAGTTCGTCAGCGAACGTATCTGGAGATCAGCCTGATTGGGGATTCCCTGGTGTTTGCGGCGGATGGTCTCTTTGGTTGGGGCCGAGGACTCAACCAGGCCTCGGATGGCCGCGAGCACCGTGCTCACTTGGTCGGCCCGTACCACACACGGATCGAGGAACAGAACACCCTCATCGATCGCATGGTGATCACGTACCATGATGGGGGGTTCTCTGGCTGCGAGCGCAGCCGCGAGGTGGTACGCGGTCAGCCCGGCCAACTCTGGGTCCACTGCAACCTTGACCCGGGAGATCGGGTTGCCGGTGGGGTCGGGCTCTACCGAGACCTCAATGCCACTAAGTCCAGACAGGCCACGAACGAACTCGTTCAGTATCGCGCCCTGCTTGTGTCGTTCATCTTCGTGATCCAACGCCTCCCACCGCAGAAGGGCGGCCATCGCCCCCACGATCCCTTCCTTGCCTACCTTCATCGCTCGGCCGATCCCATGGTATTGGTGGTACAGACAAGCCTCGACCAAGTCACGTTTCCCGGCGATGATCCCAGAAGTAGGGCCCGACAGAAACTTGTGACCACTAAAGCACACAAGGTCTGCCCCCCGCTCGACAAAACTCCGCATGTTGCTCTCCGAAGCAGCGTCAACGACTACCGGTACACCGTGAGCGTGCGCCACGCGGCAGAACTCCTCGAGAGCAATGAGCCCGTATTGCACGGTATGGTGAGACACAACATACAGCGCAGCTGCCGTGTTCTCACAAAGTCTCCCCTCGAGCTGGTACACACCAGCCCGGGTCGCATCGCCGATCTCCACCACTTTGGCTCCACTCAGCCTCACCATCTGAGGAACCGACGCGCCGAACCACACCACGTGCCCCCGCTGGATGACGACCTCGTCCTTGAGGCCGGTGGTGTCGGGCAGCTGTTCGACCCTCGCCATATCTCGGCCAGTCATGCAAGCAGCAACGCAGATCGCCATCCCAGCGGCGGCGCTCGACGTGATGCATCCGGCTTCTGCACCGATGACCCGCCGGATGACCTTGCTTGCCTGCCGTTGCAGGTCCACCATGTCCACGAACTTCGGGAGGACCTCAACCATTGCTTGGATCACCTCGGGGGCCACCGAGCAAGAGCCAAGCGCAGTCATGGTGCCTGAGACATTGATCACCTCACGAATGACAAACCCCATGTTCATGGCTGATCCACCGCCTTCTTTCGCCGATCAACGACGATCTCGCCCCTTCGCATCACCCAGACCACGTCTGCAAGTGCCTCTACACCCGCACAGGGATCTGCCACACATCCGATGATGTCGGCATCCGCCCCTGCTCGGATCTCCCCCTTGCGACCGCGCAACCCGAGGGCTCCCGCCGCGTGGTAGGTCGCTGCTAGCAGGACTTCCTCCGTACCCAACCCCGCTCGGCTCATAAGAACGAGCTCTAGATAGGTCTCGTCAAACGGGGTCAGAGTGACTCCAGCATCCGTCCCGATAACCGGCTGCACGCCCAACCGGATCAGTTTCGTAAAGCAGTCAAGCATCTTCTCCTCTTGCTCTAGGCGGAATCGGTCGTCTGCCCCCAAGTCGGTGCAGCCCCGGACCGCATCGAGCCGGTGGTATCCCGCACTGAGGCAAGGGGTCACGTAGGTACCAGCATCCGCCAGTATACGTGCGGCTGTGGAGTCATACTCCCGCACCAATCGTCCCTCGCGATCACGGGTGAAGAACACCGCATGCTCGACACAATCCACTCCACATCTGACAGCATCGACCACGCCTTCGGCACACAGGCAGTGGGCCACGGCACGCAGCCCAAGGCGATGGGCTTCGGTGACCACGCTCCGCAACTCAGCAAGCCTGTAGGCTGGGGCTTCGGGGCGCGTCCCAGGCGTCATCTGGCCACCAGTGGCCATGATTTTGACCGCGTCTACCCCCGCCTTCGCTCGTTGTCGCACCGCAGCGCGGACTCCCTCCACTCCGTCCGCTTCCCCGCCCATCCAATGCAGGTGCCCGCCCGTGGGGGTTATCGGTGGGCCGCTCACCAGCACCTCAGGTAGGGTATGCTGTGCTTGCACCGCGGGATCCCTCAAGAGCACAAGACCATAACCCCGAGAACCGCAGTCCCGAACCGTAGTCGCCCCAGAGAGCAGCATCGTGCGTGCATTGCCCACCGCCCGGAGCAGAAGGGCCAGATCATCCCGAGACAGGTAATCGGGCACCGGGTCATCACCCGCATTCATCGTCAGATGGACGTGGGTGTTCAGAAGCCCCGGCATCAAATACAGATCGTCTAGTTGTACCCTTCGGTACAGCCTTGAGAATGCGAGTTGCCGTTCGACCTCAGCCAAAGGGCCAACGGCCACGACCTTCGTCCCCTCGATCGCCACTGCCCCCGGAGCAAACGGCCGTTGGCCAGGGATTCCGGTCCACACACTGCGAGCCGTCACCAGAAGCTCTGCCATGGCGTGGTCAGGGTCAAGTGTGTACATGCCTCCGCTTCGGGTCCAAGGCCTCGCGGAGACCGTCTCCAACAAGGTTTAGAAAGAGCACGCATAACATGATGGCCCCCCCCGCGAAGAAAACCATCCACGGTGCTGTCTGCATGATTGGCCGGGCGTCACCGATGATGTTTCCCCAGCTTGGCGTCGGAGGCTGAATCCCCACACCGACAAAGCTCAGCCCTGCCTCTCCGAGCACCGCATATGCGAAGATAAAGGTCTGTTGGACAACCAAAGCCGGAATCGCTCCCGGCAGCACGTGTCGAAGCAAGATCCGCGGAGTCGAGAAACCCAAAGCCCGTGCAGCCTCTACGTACGCTTCCTGTCGGACCCCCAACACCACGCTTCGTACCACTCGCGCGGTGCGCGGTGTGTACGCCAAGGAGAGCGCAACGACCACGTTGAACGCACTGGAACCAAGTGAGGCCATTATCGCCAGGGCAAGCAACAAGGATGGGAACGACATCAGAACGTCCATGACTCGCATCACCACAGCATCCAGGCGGGCGAGGCCGCCGCAACCGAGGCCCACCAATCCGCCCAGTCCTGCGGTCATAACCATCGTCGCTGCACCCACGGCGAGACTGATCCGCCCCCCGTGCACCACACGAGACAATAGGTCGCGGCCTAGATCGTCGGTACCCAGAGGGTGACCCCGCCCGGGCGGGAGAAGAATAGCGGTGTAGTCCATATCCGTCGGATCTGCCGTAATCATGGTCGGCCCAACCACGACGACCAGCAGCAAGACCCCCAGGCCGACGATTCCCACAAAAAGAGAGGGGCTCTTCAAACCCGCCATTCGCGCCCGCCTCCTAGTCATACTTGATCCTCGGGTCCAGATACGCGTAGGCAACGTCAACGACGAGGTTCGCGAGCAGAACGATGCTCGACACCACAAGGAGGACACCCTGCACAACCGGATAGTCGCGACGCTTCACAGCCGCGATAACCAAACTCCCGATGCCCGGCAACCGAAAGACGACCTCAGTGATGAACGCCCCACCAAGAAGCAGCGCGAACGAAAGCCCGATCACGGTCACAATCGGTAGCATCGCATTGCGCAATGCATGCTTCCACACGACACGAGACTCGTGGAGCCCTTTGGCCCGTGCCGTCCGGACACAGTCACCCGTCAACACCTCGAGCATCGCCGAGCGGGTCATGCGCGCGATCAAAGCCGACTGGATGAACCCCAGAGAGAAGGCAGGCATGGCTATGTGCAGCAGCGCTCTCCGGAAGTCCGCAGTGAAAGCAACGTATCCCCCAGTCGGCAGCCAACGCAGCGTCACCGCGAACACGTACATCAATCCTAGTCCCATCAGGAACTCTGGAATCGATAGACCAATCAGCGATACGCCCATCACAGTCGTGTCTAGCACCGTATTCGGGCGGAGCGCAGCAATGATCCCCAACGGGAGGCCGATCAGAGTGGCCACCACCATGGCACACAGCGTGAGAGCGAACGTCACCGGGATACGCTCCACAATCGCCACCGCTACCGGCCGACCCAAGAAGTACGAATCCCCGAGGTCGCCCTGAAGCAGACCCAGATACCAGTCCTGCAGCCGATGTACAAGCGGCTTATCCAGCCCTAGCCTCTGGCGGACGGTTTCCACCCCAGTCAGGGTGGCTTCCTGCCCCAAGATCACGGCAGCGGGATCTCCCGGCGTAAGCTGGATGATAAGAAACGCCATCAGCCCGACGGCAAGCCATGTCGGAATCAACCCGAGCAGCCGACGGCAGATGTATCCGATCATGGTATCGGGGGAAGCGAGGGGGGACCCCAGGTCCCCCCTCGTCGTTATCCCGTCACTCCTTCCAACAGTCCCAGAACCGCGGAATGACGTACCACGGCGTGTACCCCCTCAGGCGCGCATTCGTCCCTTCAAGGGTGAAGAAATCACCGATCCTCAATACGGCAACATCCTCCCACATGTAACGCTGCAACTCGTGGAAGATACGCTGTCTTTCCTCTACTGGCCGATCGCGCGACAGTTCCGACAGCAGCCGGTCCACCTCAGGGTTGCAGTACATGTAGGCGTAGGGGGCTCCACATTTCAGGCTCGTCGCCAGCTGGATAGGGTCAAGCCGCGGAGACCACCCGGTTTGATTGATGTGCCACCCCTTCTGGGTCAATGCACGCTGGATCTGGGAAGGCCAGTCAGAGAACTCCACGATGACGTTGATGCCAGCCTGCTGAAGTTGGGAGGCCACCGCCAATGTACACTTGTACATCCAGTCGTAATCCCGGTTCGACAAGAAGATAATGGGCTCAAAGTTGTACCCGGCTTCGGCGAGAAGCCTGCGTACCTCCGCCAGATCCTTCTTGTTGTATCCTTCTGCCCCGGCATCCGTGTGCCATACTGCCTGCTCCGGGAAGAAAAAGCCCGGTTGCGTTCGGTAGAACGCCGGGTTCCCGAACGTTACAGCGCGGAGGACGTCCTCCATGCCGAGCGCCGCGATCAACGCTCTCCGGAATAGGACGTTGTCCATCGGTGGCTCGGACTGATTGAGCTCCAGGACAAGCGCCCATCGTGGCTTGAGCACGTTCGGCACTACATCAGGGTTACGGAGTAGCTGTTCGTAAGCCGTGATGGGGAGGGACTCCGCGTAGTCGAACTCTCCGGTGAGCAGACCCGCCAACCTAGCAGCCTGCTCCAACACAGGGATGAACTGGATCTCCTCAAAGTAGGCAGTGCGGCGTCCTCCCAACCCGCTCGGTCCAGAGAACCTTTCGTCGGCGGTGTACTCGGCAAACCTGACGAGGCGCACGTGCACATCCGGTCTCCACTCAGCGAAGCGGTACGGTCCAGTGCCGATTAGATCTGAACCACGTACCTCAGCTTGCCTCCCTCGGATGATCTCTGCTGGGTAGATGGCCAAGAACGGATCAGGAATGGCCAGGGTAACTAGCAGAAGAGTAGGCTCTTTGACCCTGATCTCGACCGTCAAGGGATTGAGAGCTGTGACACTCTCCACAATCCCGGCGAACCTTCCGCCCCCTGGCGAATAGGCAAAATACCGTTCAAGAGATGCTACCACATCATCGGCAGTTAGAGTCTTTCC
Organism: Candidatus Bipolaricaulis sibiricus; assembly: GCA_004102645.1. Lineage (GTDB taxonomy): Bacteria > Bipolaricaulota > Bipolaricaulia > Bipolaricaulales > Bipolaricaulaceae > Bipolaricaulis > Bipolaricaulis sibiricus. The sequence goes on from CP034928.1 coordinate 1,259,546, forward strand.
GTTGTGGAATCTCACCCCCGCGCGCAGATAGAAAATGTAGACAAGCCCGTCGGAACTTATCTCCCAGCTCTCAGCAAGCTGTGGGATGATGTCGTACTCCTCCCCGTAGACCACTAAGGTCTCAAAAACGTAGGGGGCTACCTGACGGACAACTACGTTGGTGCTGAGGTGTGGATCTAGGGTGGGTGGATTCGTCTGCATCGCTGCCTTGAGGATTCCTCCAGGGCGCCCCGGTTGAGCAAGTACCGGTAGCGAAAGCATCACCAGCGCTAACACAACAACCATCATCACGCGCTTCATGTCGAACCTCCTCGGGTCTTCCCCTCTCACACGAAACCTCACGTTCACCGAAACCCCAAGTTCACGCGCTGCTCCGCGTCGTTCCTCGCCGCTTTCACCTCCTCGCCTCGGTTCGGGGCCGCCCCCGCGCAACCCGTTGTCGGAAACAACCGAACCACCACCTCCACCTCCACCGCGATGTTGCCTGGCAGTACGCTTGTTCCCAGAGCCGCCCGTGCATGACGCCCCCTCTCCCCGAACAACCTCACCAGAAGCTCCGAAGCTCCGTTCAGGACCTTGGGTTGGTCGTGAAAACCAGGTGCGCTGCTGATGAACCCGCGAACATGGACCACCTCAGCTACTCGGTCCAGGGACCCCGCGACCATCTTCACCGCGGCGAGGCTATTCAGGACGCACAGCTGAGCTGCCTCGTAAGCCTCAGAGAGGGATACCTCCGCACCTACCCGTCCCACACAGATCGCTCTACCGTTCTGGATTGGACCTTGACCCGACACGTAGACCAGGTCTCCCACCTGCTTCGCCGGGACGTACTCCGCCACTGGCGTGGGAACCGGCGGAAGCTGCAGACCTAGCTCGACCAAACGGGCCTCTATCGCATCCATGTCATTTGGCTAAAGCAAAAACCCTTTTTCTTATGCAATATACAGCCGCTGCACTCCCCTGTCAAGGGCCACGAGTACAGCCCCTCGCCCGGCCTATGTTTCCAGAGCGTCTAGCCCGGCCTTCAGCGCCTCGAGAAGGCCGCCGACCGCTGTCGGAGTCGCTGTGGGCCCCATGTGGCCCACCCGGAATACCTTCCCCCGCAGCTTTCCCAGGCTCCCGGCAATAAGGATTCCGTGGCAGTCACGCAGATAGCCCAACAGCTCTTCGACTCGCCCCTCGGGTCCCACCACGCTCGTCACTCCGTGCGCAGCTACCTTGTCCTCTACGAACGGAGCGAGCCCCAAGTCGCGCAGACCACGCCGCAAGGAGGCTGCGACTTCCTGATGGCGGTGCTGGCGGCCCTCCAACCCTTCGCGGAGGATCCGCTCCACCCCCAAGCGGAGGGCTCGCACGTTGTTCACCGCCTGCGTGATGGGGTGCGGATGCCAATCGCTCCACCGCGCCGTGTACTCCCGCCATACCTTGAGATTGAGGTACCAGCCGGCACCCGCCGCCCGGTCGATCCAGCGCCAGGCCGCATCGTCCACCGCGACCACTGCCAACCCAGGCGGGGATTCAAGCCCCTTCTGAGATGCAGACACGCATATCCCGATGTTCCAGTCATCCATGGGCAGGCGCTCCACGCCAAGCGACGAGACGGCATCCACGACAAGAAGTACGTCGTACCTCAGGCAGACCTCGGCAAGCTCTCTGACAGGGTTCAAGACTCCAGTGGAGGTCTCGCAGTGCACCACCGCTACTGCGTCGAACGGCCTCCGACGAACCCGGTCCTCCACCCGGTTCACATCCACACACTGCCCAAGCGGGAACGGCAGGACTTCCACGTCCGGTGTATGGGATCGAGCGATCTCGGCAAGCCTCTCCCCAAAGAAGCCGTTCTGGGGGATGAGCACGCGTCCCGAATGGCCAACGGCCGAACCCAACGCCGCATCCAGTCCAGCGCTGCCGGAGCCGGGGATCAGGAACACGTCGCCCGTGGTGCAGTACACACGACGCACCAAGTCAACGGTCTTCTGGTAGTAGGCTGTCCATTCCGCCCCGTAGTGAGCCACGAGGGGTTCGCCCATCGCCGCCAGCACCTCCGGGGCGACCTCGGTCGGTCCTGGGATCATCAGTCTGTACTGCCTCATCCTCGGTCCTGCCCGTCCCAGGCGGGTTCAGGGGAGCAGGTAAGACCCCAGTGGACCAGTGTCCAGGGCATGGAGCTAACCGGCCTCGTAACCCATGGCAGCCGAGATGTCCTGGGCACCCTTCACCACCGCACAGGCGAACTGCTCCAGTGGATCACGAGCCAGCCGGCTCTTCATGAGAGACACGGAGATCGCGGCCACGACCCGGCCCCGATAGTTCCGCACCGGGGCCGCGACGCACACGTTGCCCTCGTGGAACTCCTCCCAGTCCACGGCAAAGGCGTGCTGCCTCACCCGCTCAAGCTCCTGACGGAGGGTCGTCGGCTCGGTCACCGTGTTCGGGGTGAGGGCAGGGAGCCCCCCCCGCCCCAGGACCCGCTCCGCGACGTCCGGATTGTGAGCCAGGAGAACCTTCCCCAGCGCCGTACAGTGAGACGGGACGCGGAGGCCGATCGCGGAGGAGATGACCATGCTCGGAGCGGCCTCCTCCCGATCGAGGTATAGGACGTCGTCCTCGTACAGGATCGCGAGGTGGGTATTCGCTTCGAGGGCGCGGGCCAGCCGGCGCAACACGGGCTTCGCTTGCTCGCGGATGTCGAGCGAGCCGAGGATGTGGTTCGCCTGGGCAAGGATCTTTAGGCCAAGGCGATACCGCTTCGTCTCCGGGTCGCGATCGAGGTACCCGAACCGCTGCAGCGTGTGGACTACGGGGTAGATGCTCCCCGGCCGGGTGCCCATCGCCCGCGCGACCTCGGTCAGCGTAAGTCCGCGCGGCACCTCCCCGTTGAACAGGTCTAACACCCCAAGGGCCTTGGCCAACGATGTGTTGAGGTAGCGCTCCCGCTGCATTGCTGCTGAATTTTACCAACACAAATGGGTTCTGACAATAGGCGATATGTCGACACGTGCCGGGTGGTCCCTGTCCAGCGCGGGCCAGTTCCTTCCCCAGTGAGGAGGCGGGACAACGGGGATCCCTTGTGCCGACCCCTTCTCCTTCGTACCATTGTTGGGGAGGCGGTCTATGGGCAAACGCGAAGTGCTCGACAACGTCTTGAAGCAGATCCAGAAGTCCTACGGCGAGGGCGCGATCATGTGGTTGGGTGAGAAACCCGTCGCCACCGGGATGGACGTGATCCCCACCGGATCCTTGGCCCTCGACATCGCCCTCGGCGTGGGCGGCGTTCCCCGCGGGCGGATGATCGAGATCTTCGGTGCCGAAGCGTCCGGAAAGACGACGCTCGCCCTCCACATCGTTGCCGAGGCCCAGAAGCTGGGCGGCACCGCTGCGTTCATCGATGCCGAGCACGCCCTTGACCCCAACTACACCCGCGCGATCGGGGTCGACCTCGACCACCTCCTCCTCTCTCAGCCCAACTCGGGCGAGCAGGCCCTGGAGATCATGGAACAGCTCGTCCGATCCGGAGCGGTGGACATCATCACCGTCGACTCGGTGGCCGCGCTCGTTCCGGAGGCCGAACTCCAGGGACAGATGGGGGATGCCCAGGTCGGGCTCCAGGCGCGGCTCATGAGCCAGGCGATGCGCAAACTCGCCGCCGCGATCTCCCAGTCCAAGACCGTTGCCATCTTCGTGAACCAGATCCGGTCCACGATCCAGTCCGGTCCGTGGGGACCGGGGACGACAACGTCCGGTGGCCGCGCGCTCAAGTTCTACGCCTCGGTGCGGATGAACATCTGGGCCGAGGGGAAGATCGCCGAGGGCGACGACCGGGTGGGGATGAAGGCCCACGTCCGTGTGGTCAAGAACAAGGTCGCCGCCCCGTTCCGCGAGGCCACGTTCGACGTGATCTACGGCCAGGGAATCGTCCGCGAGCGCGATGCGATCAACTGCGGCGTCGAGCTCGACGTGATCACCCGATCCGGCTCCTGGTACTCGTTCGGCGACACCCGCCTTGGCCAGGGCCTGGCCCAGGCTGCCCAGTTCCTCCGCGACAACCCGGACATCACCGACCAGATCGTCCGCGCGGTCCGGGAGAAGGCGGGCCTTCCCGAGCCCCAAGCTCGTGAAAGCGAGGGATGAGAGCACAGCCCTGGCCTACATCGCCCGCCTCGTCGCCCACCGCCCGCGGACCGTGGCCGAGGTCGAGCAGCGCCTTGCCGGGAAGGGGTTCCCGCCCGACGTCGTTCGGACGGCCCTGGCAACCGCCCAACGCGCCGGGGTGTTGGACGACGCCCTGTTCGCCCGCCTCTATGCCGAGGACCGGCTCCTGTCGCGCCCCTGTGCGCGCAGCATCCTCGACCGGGAGCTGCGAGACCGCGGGGTAGACCCGGCCCTTGCCGCGCACGCCGCCGGCGCCGCCCTTCCGGAGCTCACCGAACGGGACCTTGCCCGCCGCGCGCTGATCGCACGCCTTCCGCTCTGGGAGCGGCTCGATCCCAAGGTCGCTCTCAACCGCGCCGCGGCGTTCCTTCTCCGCCGCGGGTTCGCCCCCTCCCTCGCCAAGGCGATCATCGAGGAGACGCTGCCCATGGGTCGCTCGCTCACCGCAGAGCACGCCGAGAACGCCGCGGAGGCCACGGAGTAGTGTTCCGGCCGCCTCTGCACTTCCCGGTTCCTTCTGCCGCCTCCGCGCACTCAGCGGTAGGGAAGTACGATTTCGGGTACGGTTGAGGCGTGCGATCAGGGAGAGAGACGTGACCTTCCGGATTGGCGTGGGGATTGACTTTCACCGGTTCGATCCCCAGCGCGCACTCGTGCTCGGCGGGGTCGAGATCCCCTACGACCGCGGCCTGGCGGGCCATTCGGACGCCGACGTGCTCCTTCACGCGATCTGCGACGCCCTGCTCGGGGCCGCGGCCCTCGGCGACATCGGCGGGCACTTCCCGGTGGGGGATCCCGCGTACAAGGGGATCTCTTCCCTCGAACTCCTCCGCCGTACTGTGTCCCTGCTCGACGATGCGGGGTGCGCCCCCCACCAGGTGGACGCGGTGGTCGTGGCGGAGCGGCCCACGATCGCCCCGCACGTCCCGCTGATGCGAGAGCGGATCGCCGCCGCCCTTGGGATCGAGCGGTCCGCGGTGTCCGTGAAGGCCACCACGCCGGAGGGGATGGGCGCCCTCGGCCGGGGAGAAGGGATCGGCGCGTGGGCCGTGGCCCTTATCCGAACAGACGGCGGAGGTCCTGGAACGTGATCAGGATCAGGACCCCGATCAAGATCGCGAACCCCGCGGCGTGGACCGCCATCTCCACGCGCGGCGAGACCTTCCGCCGGGTCAGCATCTCGTAGAGCGCGAACGCCATCCGAGCCCCATCGAGCGCCGGGAACGGGATGAGGTTGAACAGGGCCAAGTTCAGACTGATCAGGGCCACGAGGAGCATGAGCACGAAAGGCCCCGCCCGCACCCCCTGCCCGAGGACAGCCGCGATTCCGACCGGGCCGGTGACCGCCTCCCCGGCGGGGATCGAGCGGGTCAGAAGCCCGCGGATGGCTGTCACGAACCCGACCATTGCGCCCCCGATCTCCTTGAAGGAGAGGGCCACACCCTCCCCGACCCCCGGCCGCTCGTAGACCGGGGGCAACGTCCGGAACGAAGCATCGCCGAACAGGCCCTCGACTGAGTCCGGGAGCGGCAGAGCCAACGCGGCGCCGCCCCGATCGACCGTCGCCTGCCGGCACCCATCCAGCCACCGCGCGTAGAGATCGAAGAACGACCCCACAGGGTCACCGCACGCGGACACGATGCGATCACCGGGGAGGAATCCCGCCCGCAACCAGGCGCCACCCGCCGCCACCTCGTCGACCTGTGCCAGGACAAGCTGGGGAAGGAAGTAGGCCCCGACCAGGTACCGCCCATCGTCCTCGGCGAACACCGGCACCACGGTCACCTCGAGCTGCTCTGTGCCACGGCGGATTCCAAACGTCACCGGCTCGGGGGCAAGCGCGCGAATCGCGGCCCCGACGTCCTCGGTCGCCCACGCCGAACGACCATCAACGGTGAGGATGACATCACCCACCTCGAACACCTCGGCGGCAGGCCGCCCGGGGACGAGGCCCGCCACCTGGGGGCGGGGAAGGCCGATTCCGAGAATCGCCCCCAAAACGACGGCCACGGCAAGGACAACGTTGGCCACCGGACCACAGAGGGACAAGATGAACCGCTTCCACGCCGGCTGGCCGTAGTACGTACGCTCGAATGGAACATCGGTCGCGGCCTCTGCTTCCCCGGCAAGGCGAACGAACCCGCCCAACGGGAACGCCCGCACGCTGTACCGCGTCTCTCCCCGCTTGCGCGTCCACAGGGATGGGCCGAACCCGAGGGCGAACTCCTCGACGGCGATCCCGAGGAGCTTGGCGGCGACGAAGTGTCCCCCCTCGTGGATACCGATGAGAAACAGAATCGTCCCCACGAACACGAGCAAGGTGGTCACAGCCGCCGCGCCTCCACGGCCAGTACCTCAGTGGCATCGGGCATGACCCGATGATCGTCGCTCGTTCGCACCCCTACCACCCACGCGACCCCACGCCCGTCCGCGATGACCGGCCACCGCGCCCGCTCCCAACGCGGAACCCGCGCCTCCATGAGCAGGTCACCCACCCGTTTCGTCCCGTCCATGCCGAGCGGCCACAGCCGGTCCCCGGGGCGAACTGCTCGGACGACAAGCGGGGGCACGATCCGCCGGGGATCGAAGTAGGCCACCAGCCGGTTCGGGGAGACCAGGCTCTCCGGCCGGGGGAGCAGGGACACGCGGAACACCCACCCCAGCTCCTCGACCCGCACCTCGGCACCGGAAGCGTCAGCGGGAAGGAGTGGGACGCTAGACCGGAGCGAGAGCTCGGCCGCTGGTGGTGCGGCGGGCTCACCGGGGGGCCGCTTCTCCTGCCCCGGTCCCCCTGACCGGGGCGAACGAGATCGAGGGTGAGGGGGCCTCGGCAGGTTGCTCGACCGCTCGCTGCGCACAAGCTCCCAGACCTGGTCGCGGACGGGAGATCCCGCGATCGAGTCGAAGGAGAGGATCCCGCTTCCGATCCGGGCGGTGACGCCACCGGGGAGGTAGACCTCACCCCTACCTACGGCCACCGCATCCAGGACCTGACCCACGTGGCGTTCCTCTGGCGCGGCCCCAGCCGCTTCGGCCGCTCGGCGCACGGCGAGGGCCTGCACGCTTGGTGGGAGGTTCCGCAGGAGGTCGAGAGCGAGTCCCCCTTCCCGCGCAACCTCGGCCACGACAAGGTCCGCGGTCCAGGCCAGCGCTTCCTCAGCATCAGCGCACAGCCGGCCCGCCCGGGCAAGGGCCGCCTCGGCCTGCGGGTTGAACCGAGCGAGGATCGGGAGAACCTCGAGGCGTATCGCGTTCCGCACAAGCCGCCGGTCGTCGTTCGTCGGATCGTCCCGAAACGAGATCCCCTCAGCCTGACAGAACGCGCGCGTCTCGTCGCGAGACACGAGGATCAACGGCCGAACGTAGGGCGGGGTGCACGGAAGGACGCCCCGCAGCCCGCGCGGCCCGGCGCCGCGGAGGAGGTGGAGGAGCACAGTCTCCGTGACGTCGGTCCGGGTGTGGCCGAGGGCGATGCGCTCGGCCCCTGCCTCGATCGCTGCACGTTCAAGGAACTCCCGGCGGGCAAGCCGGGCCGCTTGTTCCAGGTTGAGCCGCTTCTCGCGGGCCCGCGCCGGAACGTCGACCCGTTCGTACAGGAGCGGGAGACCGAGCTCCCCGCTTGCCGCCCGGACCACCGCCAGATCGTCGGCCGTGTCGGGACGGATCCCGTGGTCGAGGTGAGCCACGGTGAGGGTCAGCGCGAGTTCGTCCCTCAACCGGTGCAGCGCGTGGAGGAGGGCCATCGAGTCCGCTCCCCCAGACACAGCTGCCAGCACGCGGGTCCCTGGACGGACTAGCTCGTACCGCCGGATCGCCTCGCGGACCTTGTCAAGCATCGCCGCATTGTGAGTCCGCCCGCCCCCGGGTTCCACTGCCCACCCTCCGCTATGATCGCCCCGTGGAGCTGGCCGTGTTCTTGTGGGCGCTGGGGGACCTGCCGGTCGCGATGGCCGGAGCGGGAGGCGTCGTCGTCGGACCCCAGCCGTGGATCGCCTTGCCCATCGGGCCCCTCCAGCTGTTCGTCGGAGCCGGGCAGCCCCGCGTCGCCGGCCGAGCCCATCTCCTCCGCGGCCCATGGTTCGCGTGGCTCGACCTCCCCCCGCCGCGGGTCGCCCTCGGGCGAGCGATTGCCCCGGCATGGATCGCGCTGGCGGGTACCCCCGCTGAGCTCTCTCTGGCCTGGGAGGTGCTCGCATCTCCCCTTCTGTCGCTGTTTGGATCGCTGGGAAGCGAGATTGGCTTCGGGATCCGCCTGCGCGGGTCCTGGTGTTGGGCGGCGGCCCTCGTCCGCCAGGGAGGACTGACCCTATGGTGCGGAGCTTACTTCTAGTCCTGTTGTTCTCGGTCACGGCGGCAGCATGGGAGATCACGATCGCGTTCACGAACGACCTCCATGCCTATCCCGATCGACTCCGGTCGTTCGCCTCCGTCCTCAACGAGGCGGATCTCGTCCTCGATGCCGGCGACACGTGGGAGGACACGCACCGGCTGACCGGGGCCCGGGAGGCATGGGCAACGATGGAGGCGATGGCACACCTCGGCTACGACGCGATGGTCCTCGGAAACCACGAGACCTACCTCGGACCGCGTCTCCTGGGAGAGCTCATTGCGGCCGCCCCGTTCCCTGTGCTCGCCACGAACCTCCAGACCGACCTCCCCACCCAGCGGTGGGCGCTCGTCGAGGCGCGCGGGGTCCGGGTCCTCCTCCTCGGAGTGCTGTGGGACCTCGCCCTTGTCTGGCCAGGTTGGGCTTTGCTCGACCCGCTACAGAGCGTCCGCGCCGCCCTCGCGGATGCGCCCGCCTATGATCTGTTCGTCCTCCTCGCGCACGTCGAGTTCGCGCGGCTGGAGGCGCTGGCCCGCGCCCTCCCGGAGTGCGCGCTCGTGATCTCGGGCCACAACCACCGTTTCCTCGCGGAGCCGGTGTGGGTAGGTGACGTGCCGATCGTCCAGGCCGGCCACCGCGGGCAGGCCGTGGGCGTCGTGCGGCTGACGGAAGCCGGCCTTGCCACCTACGAGCTCATCCGCGCCCCCGCGGGCGAGTCGGGCGCGTGGGAGGACGCCGCCGACCGCGTCGAGCACTCCGTCGGGGTCGTTCCTAGAAGCTGAGGGCGAACCCCGTTGGGGACACCTTGAGGGTCAGCCCCTCCCGCTTGAGGGCTACGGTGTACGCATCCCAGCCCGAATAGAGCGCCCACAAGGTGTGCGGCAAGGCGAGAACCCCGTAGCCGTACCACGGAGAGATCGAGTACACGAGCGGCCAGAGGACAAGCCGCCCCAGCGCGATGAGCCCCACGTCCACCGCGAAGTGGAGGAGGGCTTTGTCGTACTCGGTGTTGAGGTACTGCCCGAGACCGGGAAGCGCAAACGACGCAATCCCATGAATGAGCGGAATCGGGTTTGGCTCCTGCCGTGCCCATCCCGCGAACCCCCACACCGCCACCACCGCCAGCACCGCCACTGCGATCCGCATCTAGCCTCCTTCGATCTCTGTCAGAACTGCATCCGGAATGTCAAAGTTCGCCACGACCTCCTGGACGTCCTCTTCCTCGTCGAGGGCATCCATGAGCCTGAGGAGGCGTTCCGCGTCCTTTCCCTCCACCCGCACGGTGGCCTTGGGCACGAACGCGATCTCGGCCCGGGTCACCTCGACGCCCTCCGCCCTCAGCGCATCGCGGACTGCGGCTACGCCCGATGCCGGAGTGTAGAAGGTCAGCGTCCCCCCGTCGTCGACGAAGTCATCGGCCCCGGCCTCGGCAGCCGTGAGCACCAGGGCCTCTCGATCGATCCCCGGCGGCAGCTCGCCAAGCTCGACGACCCCCCGCCGCTCGAACTGCCAGGCCACGCTGCCTTCTCCTCCCAAGCTGCCGCCGTGGCCCTCGAAGATGTGGCGCACTGCAGCCGCGGTGCGGTTCCGGTTGTCGGTCAGCGCTCGCAGAAGAATCGCCACCCCGCCCGGACCATAGCCCTCGTACGTCACCTCGGAGTACTGGACACCATCGAGATTGCCCGATCCCTTCTTGATCGCACGCTCGATGTTTTCCTTGGGCATGTTCGCGGCCTTCGCGCGCTCGACCGCCGCCGCCAGGGTTACGTTTGTCTCCGGATTGGGGTCCTGCCGAGCACAGACGATGATCTCCCGTGTGATGCGGGAGAACAGGCTGGACCTTTTCTTGTCCTGCGCTCCCTTGCGGTGCTTGATGTTTGCCCACTTGGAATGACCGGCCATCGTTCCCTCCGCGTGCGATGACGAATGATAGTGATCGAACGGCGACCGGGCAACCATCGCGGTTGCGCGAAACCGGATCGGGAAGCAGACTTGCCATCGATGCGCCCCGACACGGACGCGATCACGAGGGCAGCAAGGCTCCTGAACCAAGCGCACGACGCGTGGGCCCTCACTGGAGCAGGGGTCAGCACTCCGTCCGGGATCCCCGATTTCCGATCCCCCGGAGGTCTGTGGGAGCTGGCCGATCCCGACGAGGTGTCCTCCATCGCCGGATTCCGACGAAACCCAGAGGCGTTCTACAGCTTCTGGGTGGGGAGGTTCCGGCAGATGCAAGAAGCCCAACCCAACAGCCTGCACACCCTCCTCGCTGCGCTCGAAGCGCGGAACCAGCTCCGGGGGATCATCACCCAGAACATCGATGGTCTTCACCAGCGGGCGGGCTCCCGCCGGGTGTTCGAAGTGCACGGCAACGCCCGATCAGGCACCTGCCAAACGTGCCGTGCCCGGTACACGATGGCAGAGATCGCCCACCAGACCGAGATCCACGGCACCGCCCATTGCGCGTGCGGTGGACTGGTCAAGCCCAACGTGGTCCTCTTCGGCGAGGACATGAGCCCCGACTTCGCGCAGGCGTGGGAGTCGACAGCCAACGCGGATCTTCTGCTTGTCCTCGGGACATCGCTCACCGTGTGGCCGGTGGCGGGGCTCGTACCCCGGCTGTCCGCCCGCGGCGCGACGCTGATCATCGCCAACCGCGACCCCACGCCCTATGATGATCGGGCAGAGGTCGTCCTGCGCGGCGATCTCCTGGAACTGGCCTGTGCCTTGAGCCGGGCGCTGGGGATGGACGCAGATGCTTGAGGTCGAAGTCGGACAGCAGCTCACGACGCACGGCGGTACCCTCGCCGTCGCCGAGTCATGCACCGGGGGGCTCCTCGCCCAGCGCATCACCGCCGTCCCTGGATCCTCGGCCTACTTCCTGGGCGGAGTCATCGCCTACCACAACGAGATCAAGGTGCAACTTCTCGGAGTACCCCGCGACGTCATCGTTCGTCACGGTGGCGTCTCGGCCGAGTGCACCCGGGCCATGGCTGAAGGTGTGCGCGCCCGGCTGGGCTCAGACTTCGCCCTGGCGATCAGTGGAATCGCCGGGCCGAGCGGGGGAACCCCTGGCAAGCCTGTGGGCCTTGTGTACGTGGCGTTGGCCTCGTCCCACGGGACGTGGGTCGAGGAACATCGCTTCCGCGGATCCCGCCACGGGAACCGGTGGTCAGCCTCGGAAGCGGCCCTCAGCCTTCTGCTTCGGCACCTGGGGTCGTCGTGACCTCGCCGCGACCCGTCCGCTCTCGCTGGGCTCGCCTGCGCTGGGGCAGCCTCGTCGTGTTCATGCTGGTGGGGCTAGCGCTGTTTGGAGCGCTGATCTACCTCAGCGGTCCGGCCCGGGTGCTTGCGGAGATCGTGGGTATGGGGGTCGTGGGGTTCGCTGCCGTCGTCTTGAGCGTGGTTGCGTCGATGGTCGCGTGGTCCCTGAGTTGGTACGCGCTGTTGCGGGGAGCCGGTATCGCCGTCCCCTGGCACCGCACGGTCGCCCCGCTCCTTGCCGGGTTCGCGGTCACCTATGTCACTCCGTCGATGTACATCGGTGGAGAGCCGGTGCGCGCCCATTGGATCGCCCGCGACCAGGGGGTTCCGATGGCCCGGGTGATGGGAACGGCGATCGTCGAGAGGATCGTCTCTGGCTTCTCGATGCTCGCGTTTGCCTCGATCGGTGCAGTGTTCACGGTCGCCTCCCCCCAGATCTCCCTGGCGGACAAAGGGGCGATCGGCATCGCCCTCGGGGCGTTGGCCGTGCTGTTGGTCGTGGCCCTCGTTCCGTTCACTCAGAACAGACACTGGATCTCCCGGTTCGTTTCCTGGATCGCGCGGTATCTCCCCGGCCGCCAGCGGCTACTCCGCGCTGCCCGTCATGTCGCAGAGATGGAGGACGAGATCCACCGGGCGTTCACCCGGTACCGCGGCTACACCCTGCTCGCCTTCGCCTGCCAGGTCGTGAGCATCTTCTTCCACTACATCCGTCCCCAGATCTTCTTCCACTTCACGCAGCGGGCCCTGTTCACGTTTCCTCAGCTATCGCTCTACTTCACGCTCAGTTTGTTCGTCAACACCCTGCTCTGGTTTACCCCGGGCGGGTTCGGGGTCACGGACGGAGGCCGGGTGATGATCTTCACCCTCCTCGGGATTCCCGCCAGTGGCGGGGTGGCCTTCAACGTCGTGTTCCGGTTCGTGGACCTCATCCTGGTGGGGATCGGAGCGCAGCTCCTGGTTCGCCGTGGCCTCATCCGATGGCGTCGGGGCCGGGTCACGGTTGCTGTCGACAAGCCCGATCCGAGCGCCGACCGGCTTCCGCCACCGCTTCCTCCCCCACCCTGATCCCCGTGCTCGTCCCTGGCTCGGCCCCTCCCCCAGCTCCGCCGGGCCCTGTCCACTGCTCCCCACGGCGGAAGGGCGAGCGGCTCGCCGGTTCTGTAAGATCAGAGATATGCACTGCAGACAAGGAGGAGCGATGAAGATCCAATGGACCACCCTCATGCTGGCCGGCCTGGTGGCCCTGAGCACCGCTGCGTTCGGACAGGCGAAGCTGGAGGCGTTTCCAGTCGGAACCACGACCATGGTGTACACCGTGGTGACCTCGGAGCTGACCCAGCCTCAGACCCTGGAGCTCCAGGTCATCGTCCACCCCGCCCGGACGTACACCGTGCGGATGGTCGCCGAAGCCAGCGGGACCGCTGACCAGCTCTCAGGGTTCGGGTTCCTATTTGGCGGCGCCGGGCTCGCATATGGCGGGGGAGAGGACGTCAGCCTCTCCGCCCTGCAGGTTCTGGTGGACCAGCGAAGTCGTCTCCAGGAAGGCGAGGAGTACCTGCTTCCGGGTGGGGGCTCGTTCGCCAACGTCGCGATCGTGGACATCGCCGGAGTTCGGTGCGTCGAGGGTTCGTACGTCGATCCGAAGAACAGCGACACCCGGATGACCGTTGCCTTCGGGATCTCGAAGCCGGTGTACACCGTTCCGCGCATCCGCCTGGAGCGGTTCCGCGGTGGAAGGTGGGAGACCGTGTTCCACATGGAGCTGATCGCCTATACCGTTTCCAACTAGCGAGGCAGGGATGGCGCTCCTCGAGCTCACGGGCATCACCAAGGACTACCGACTGGGCAAGACCACCGTGCAGGCCCTGCGTGGGCTCGATCTGACCGTAAACGAGGGCGAGGTCGTGGCCCTGATGGGGCCGTCTGGGTCAGGGAAGTCCACACTGATGCACATCCTGGGCGCGCTCGACACGCCGACAAGCGGGACCGCCAGGTTCGATGGACAGAGCCTTCAGCAACTCTCCGAGAACCAGCTCGCAACGCTCCGCGGCCGCAAGGTGGGGTTTGTGTTCCAGACCTTCAACCTCGTCGCCACCCTCTCCGCGCAGAAGAACGTTGAGCTACCGATGGTCTTCCTCGGCGTACCGAAGCGGGAGCGGGCCCTGCGCGCCAGGGAATTGCTTGGCAAAGTCGGTCTCGCCGACCGCATCCGCCACAAACCCAACGAGCTCTCCGGGGGCGAACGCCAACGGGTGGCCATCGCCCGAGCGTTGGCCAACAACCCCGAGATCATCCTCGCCGACGAACCTACGGGGAACCTCGACACGGAGACCGGGGCCCCTATCCTGGACCTCCTGAAGCGCCTCAGCACCGACGAGGGCCGAACCGTGGTCTTGGTGACCCACGACCCGGAGGCAGCGCGGATCGCGAACCGCGTGATCCGCCTCCGGGACGGACGCGTGGTGGAGGAGATCGTCCATGGTTAGGGACTTCTTCGCCCTCGCTGGTTCCAGCATTCTCCACCGCAAGATCCGCAGCTGGCTCACCGTGATCGGGGTGTTCATCGGAATCACCGCTGTGGTCGCGCTGATCTCAGTGGGGCTGGGGTTGGAGCGCACGATCAACGACGAGGTGGCAAAGGTGTTTGGTGTGGACACGTTCATCCTCGCCCCGCGCGGATCGTTCGGGCCTGCCCGTGGCAGCTCCGGTTCCGATCAGTACGCCCTCGACCTCGAGTGGTTGAAGCGGCTGGACGGGGTGAAGACCGCGGCCGCTGTCCGGCAGCGCACAGCGTTCGTTCAGGGCCAGACCGGGCCGGACGGCCGCCGCGCCCAGGGATTCCTCCCCGTCGTCGGTCTGTCTCCAGAGCTGGTCACGTCGTTCAGCTCGTTTGTCGGCGCGCTCGAAGTCGAACCCGGGGGGCGGCTGTTCCGTGACGACGACACGTTGGTCGCTCTGCTCGGACGCGAGGTGGCAACGCGATTGCAGGTGGGCGTCGGGCAGACGATCGTCATCGCCGGAGACGCCGACAAGCCGGAGATCACCGTCACGGTAGTCGGGATCCTCGCAGCGCCCGCCAGCGACGCCCCTTCACAGGGCGGGTTCGCCTCGGGCATGCGAACGAGTGGAGACACGATCTACATTCCCTATACCACCATGGACCTGTTGTGGGGGCCCGCCACCGACGTACTCGTCACGCTCGTGCGCACGATGCCAGGCCGCGACGTGGACGAGGTCGCAAACCGGGCCCAGGCCGAGCTCCGAGCCCGCGGCTCGCGCGTCACCGCGATCACCTACAGCGACATCAGCAATGCGATTGGGACGGTGACCTCCACCGTGAGCGCCTTTCTCGCCGGCATCGCCGGCATCTCCCTCCTTGTGGGCGGAGTTGGGGTGATGAACACGATGTTCACGTCCGTGCTCGAGCGCACGAAGGAGATCGGGATCATGAAGGCAGTTGGGGCGAAGAACAGCCACATCCTGGCCATCTTCGTGATCGAATCCGGGATGATGGGACTCGTGGGGGGAATCGTGGGGACGCTCTCGGGCCTGGGCCTCAGTGCGGTCGCGTCGGCGATCATCGGCCGAATGTTCGATGTCCGGATCGCGGTTGTTGCCAGCCCCACGCTTATCGCGGCCACGCTGGCGGGTTCGTTCGCCCTCGGGGCGGTAGCCGGGCTGTGGCCAGCGCGCCGCGCCGCCAAGCTTCCGGTTGTGGACGCCTTGCGCTACGAGTAGGTCGGAGGGGCAACGGTGGCGATGAGGCTCCCCACCAGACCGAGCCCGACCCCGATCGCCATCCCCGCCGCGGTCAGGCCGCCCCATACGTAGGGGAAGCTGGGAACGACGTCGCGCAGGTACGGGGTCGACCCGCCCCACATCCAGAGAGCCCAACAGATCGCAACGTACAGCCCACCTGCGACCAGGCCAACAGCAGCGCCCAGCGCCAAGAACGGAGCGCGCCGTGCCGCCGGGCTCACCCCGCAGCTGTGCAACAGGGCGAGTTCGCGTCCCCACGCCGCCGCCGCACCCGTCACCGCCCGATAGCCAAGCCACAGCGAGAGCGCCAGCGCTCCCACCAACACCACCAGCGCCACGACGCGGGACGCAGCGGGGACACTGGTGTGACCCGACCGCCGCTCGTGGTACTGCACTCCGACCACCTCTGTGAGCGCCCGCAGCCGCGACTCCACCGTCGAACGCGCATCAGGCGCAAGGAGCCGCACCACGAGCGTCCGCTGCGTGATCGCGACGGGATCGTTCTCCCCGGGAAAGCGGAACGTCACCACGTCCACCCCTTGCCAAGTCCAGACCTCGCTCCCCAATCGGGCAATCGCGGCTTCAGAGGGATCCACTGCCAACTGCGCGAGCAGATACGCCTCCGTGGTCGCTCCGGAGATCACGGGCGCAATTGGGATCAGGAACAACGCGGTCCCACTCACAAGAACAGCCACGACGGCCAGTGCCCACACGATGAGGGCCAGGGGCCGGGCAACCGTTCTCCGCAACACATCGACCGTCAGAAACCCGATCCCATAGCTCACCCAATCACCCCCGGCCGCAGCTGAACGGTGTACTGGAGCTGGGGCGTTCGGTCCCGCGGCGGGAACCCGTGGCGCGCCGGAAGCTCCGCATCTCGCGCCGTGGCAAGCACCGCCAGTCCGGCCTCGTTGACGCCCCGCAGCACCTGCACGAGCTCGTCCTGATCTGCTGACTCAAGGTCCCGAAACGGGTCATCACACAGCAGAACCGCTGGCTCCGGACAGAGCGCGAGGGCGAGGGTCAGCTTGCGCTGGCCGAGCTTGTCCAGCGACCCCCCTTCGGTCTTCTCCTCTCCCTTCAGCCCCGCCATCTCCACCGCCCGCGCCACATGCTCCCGCGCCTCCGCTCCACCGATCCCAAGCGCCCGCAGTTTGAACTCGAGGTTGCCCACCACCGACCGCCGGTCGAGCACAACCGACTGCTCAGGCATGTACCCGATCCGGCGGCGCAGCTCCCGCGCCCGGACCGGAGACAGCCGCGCCATGTTCCGCCCCAGAACGAGGATCTGTCCCCCCGTGGGAACCTTCTCCCGCAGGATGAGCTCAAGGAGAAGCGTCTTGCCTGATGACGGAGGGCCGACCACGAACACGAACCCATCCCCGGGCAGGCCCAACGACAGGTCGTCCAGGACGAGCACACCATCGTCCGTCGCATAGCGCAGCTCTGAAACCTGAATCGCTACCCGCATCGTCCCCTGAAGAACCTCTCCCTGTTGCTCCAGTCTCTCTCCACGCTCGTTTCTACCCATCCGGGCACCTGCCCGGCAAATTCGAGCACCGTGGCGCCTTGACCAGCGCCGATCTCGAGCAGCAACGTCCCTCCCGAGAAGAGATGGGCGGGGGCCGACGCGACGATCTCCCGAATCGCAGCCAGGCCGTCCCACCCACCGTCCAGCGCGCGCAAGGGCTCGTACCGTCCCACTTCGGGTTCGAGGGCTCTCAGGTCACCACGCCGGACGTAGGGCGGATTCCCCACAATGACATGAAACGTCTCCGGTACGTTTGCGAACCAGTCCGAGCGCCGCACCTCGACCCGATCCTGCAGACCGTGGAGCCGCACGTTCCGCCGCGCACACGACAGCGCGCGAGGGCTCACGTCCACTGCGACCACCGATGCATCCGCCCTCTGGCGGGCGAGAGCGATCGCAAGGGCGCCGGTACCCGTCCCCAAGTCGAGGACACGAGGCTGGGGAGGAAGGGACGAGAGTACGGACCGCGCCCGGTCGGCGAGTTCCTCCGTCTCGGGCCGGGGGACGAACACCCCAGGCCGGGTGCGCAGATCGAAATCGAGAAAACCGGTCTCCCCTTCCAGCAGCGGAACCGGAACCCGCCGCCGTCGCGCCCCCACGAGCACCCAGTACCGCCGCCGGATCGCAGAGGGAACGGGACCCGTCAGGTCCAGGACTCCCCCTGCACTGCCCGCGGCCAGCGCGAACAGCCGGCGCGACTCCCGAAGCGAAGACGAGATGCCCGCTGCTGCGAGCGCCTCCGCCCCTTGGGTTACCACATCCCTCGCCAGCTCTGTCTTTGGGGCCACCCTATCCTTCCCTCGTACAATGGGACAACGCAAACGCATTGTAGCGAAAAAGGGGGACGATGTGGTGCGCATTACACTCACGGGGCTCGTTCTGGGAGTCATTGGGCTGACTCTGACCGGCTGTGCGTTCTTCGGAAACGAGGAACAACCTGTGGACTTCTGGCAACCCACCCTGTCGCCGGACGGCTCGACCCTGGCCTACATCGCCAAGGGGGCCAAGAGCTACGACCTGTTCACGCTTGACCTGGCGACGGGATCCGAGCGACTCCTGCTCGCCCTGGAGCGGGACATCGTGTACCCGAGCTGGTCGCCCGACGGAGCGCGCCTGGCCTTTATGTACGTTCAGGACAAGGATAACTGGGACATCTTCACCGTCGACGTGCAAACGGGAAACGTGTTCCGAGTAACGTCGGATCCCGCCGCCGATGCCAACCCCACCTGGACCGCATCCGGCCAGATCCTGTTCAACTCCAACCGCGGCGGAAGGTGGGGCGCGTACACGATCAACGCGGACGGAACCGGCCTCCGGAAAGTGTCCTTCGACCGCTCGGGGCAGGACTGAGGTTGCCGTGAGCGTATCGGGAATCATCCTCGCTGCCGGAGCGGGCAGCCGGTTCGGCGGAGCGGAGAGCAAGGTGTGGGCCCCTCTCGCCGGGAGACCCCTCGTTGCGCACTGCGTTGCTGCGTTCGCCGCCTCCCATGCCGTCGACGAGATCATCGTCGTCGTCAGCGCGCGAGACGAACAGCGTCTCCCCGAACTCGCCCCCACTGCGATGCCACTGCACCCGGTCCGCGGAGGAGAGCGGCGCGCCGATTCTGCCCAGGCTGGATTGTCTCGGGCCCGCGGTGATTGCGTGCTTGTCCACGATGGTGCCCGCCCGCTTGTCTCTCCCGATCTCATTCGGCGAGTGGTTGCGGCGGCCCAGCAGCACGGAGCAGCGGTGCCCGCCGTCCACGTCGCGGACACCGTGCGGTATGTGGAGGCCGGCTTCCTCGCTGCCGCCGTGGATCGGTCGGGTCTCGTCCTTGTCCAGACCCCGCAGGGCTTCAGGCGGGACCTTCTCGCCGCGGGATACGCAGAAGCAGCGCGTCGCCGACTCGACCTGCCCGACGACGCAGCAGCAGTCCTTCTCCTGGGCCACCCCGTCGCCGTTGTCCCCGGCGACCCGGCGAACATCAAGATCACCTGGCCCGGGGACCTCACACTCGCCGCGCGGCTCCTCGCCACGCGCGGCTGATCCGACACTCCACTCGGGGTCAGGTCTTTCAATCCAACATACTCGCGCATCACGCACCCAGCTAGAGCCAGCCGCGTCTAGCCTGCCGCCGTCCGCTGGGCCGAGGGCGGCCCCGGCCTAGCCCCGCTCGACGAGCGCCCGCAGCCGGTAGAGGAGATCAAGCGCCTCACGCGGGGTCAGCCGGTCGGGGTCGACGTCCCGCAGCGCACGCACCGCGGGGTGTTCCTCCGAACCGAACAGGGGGAGCTGCGCGCCCGAGGCCGCCGGCGGCGCGGGCGCGACGCTCTCCACCTCGTCCAGGGCTCGCTGCGCCTCCCGAAGGACCTCCTCGGGCAGCTCGGCCAGCCGAGCCACGTGGATCCCGTAGCTTCGCTCCCCCACCCCGGGGAGGACTCGGTACAGGAACACCACCTCTCCCTTCCACTCCCGGGCCGCGGCGTGGAGGTTCACCACCCCCACGGCCGCCTCAGCGAGCCGCGCCAGCTCCCGGTAGTGGGTCGCGAACAGGGTCTTGCACCCCACCCGCTCGGCCAGGTGGCGGGCGATCGCCCAGGCAAGGGCCATCCCGTCGTGGGTGCTCGTCCCCCGCCCCAGCTCGTCCAGGATCACGAGCGACCGCGACGTGGCCCCGTTCAGGATCTCCGCCGCCTCGGTCATCTCGGCCATGAACGTGGACAGCCCGCCCGTCAGGGCGTCGGACGCCCCGACCCGGGTGTAGATCCGGTCGAACACGGGAAGCTCCGCCTCCGCGGCTGGGACGAACGACCCCATCTGGGCGAGGAGGGCGACAAGCGCCGTCTGGCGGAGGAACACGGACTTCCCGGCCATGTTCGGCCCGGTGACGACCGCCAGCCGGACCTCCTCCCCGAGGTCGAGGTCGTTGGGCACGAACTGGGTCACCTCCTCTACCACCGGGTGACGCCCCTCGACGATGCGGATTCGGGCCCGGTCCGTGAACCGGGGGCGGGTGTACCGGTTGCGCCGCGCCAAGTCAGCGAGCGAGCGCAGAGCATCGAGCTCGGCCAACGCCTCGCCCACCGCGCCAAGCGCGGCGAGCGTCTCCCCGACCCGACGGCAGAGCCCGGAGAAGAGCTCCCGCTCACGCTTCGCGATCCCGTCCTCGGCCGCGGCAAGGCGGTCGGCGAGAAGGTCGAGCTCGGCCGAGCTGAACCGCTCCCCGTTCGCCAGGGACTGCCGCCGCCGCCAGTCGGAGGGAACCTTGGCGAGATGCGGCCGGGTGACGTCGAAGTAGTAGCCGAACACCCGGTTGTACCCGACCTTGAGGCTGGGGATGCCCGTCGTCTGGCGGGCCTCCCCCTCGAGGGCGGCGATCCGGCCCCGCACCTCGGCCGCCTCCCCGCGGAGGGCGTCGAGGGCCGGGTCGTATCCGTCACGGATGACGGGGCCGAGGTCGAGGGAGGGCGGGGGTGGATCGGCCAGGGCCCGCTGGACATCCGCAGCAAGCGCGGCCGGTGCGGCGCGGAGGGCGGTCGCCAGGGCCGCCAGCCGCTCCGGGACCGGCTCAGGAAGCGCGCTCACCGCCCCAGCGAGCTCCGCCGCGGCGTCGAGGGTACGGGCGAGGGCAGCGAGGTCGACCGGGGAGAGGCCGCCCGTCACGGCCCGCGCGCGGAGGCGGGGCAGATCAGAGCACCGCCCCAGTGCCGGGGCCAGCTCCCCATCGAGACCCGACCGGAGGAGAGCCTCCACCGCGTCGAGTCGAGCCTCGATCGCCGGCCGGGAGGCGAGCGGGGCGAGCACCCACCGCTTGAGAAGCCGCCGACCCATCGCCGTCTTCGTCCGGTCGAGCACGGAGAACACGGTGGGCCCTCCTTCGCCACGGAGCGGGGCCAAGAGCTCGAGCGACCGCTGGGTGAATGCGTCCAGGACGAGGGTCTCGCCCTCGAGCCCCCGCACGGGGGGGCGGAGGTGGGAGACGTCGCCCACCGTCGCCTCGAGGTAGGCGAGCAGCGCCCCCGCCGCCCGGGCGGCGCGCGGGGCATCGGGGAGGGCCTCGGGGAACCGCGCCGCCAGGCGGTCCCGGTCGAACTCCGTTGCCGGCCGGTCGGTGATGGTCCCCCCCACCTCGCCAGGAGGTCGCCACCCATCCGGGAACACCCACTCCGCCACCGGCAGCCGCGCCGCCAGCTCCGGGAAGCGGGAGGAGGGGATCTCCTCCGCCCACAACGCCCCCGACGCCGCCTCGGCCCATGCCACACCGAGGGCGTCCCCATCCGGCCACACTGCGGCGAGCAGAACGTCCGTTGCCGCGTCGAGGGCCCCGTCCTCGATCACGGTCCCCGGGGTAAGAACGCGAACCACGTCGCGCTTGAGGAGGCGCTTCCCTTGCCCGGGACGCTCGAGCTGGGGGCCGAGGGCAACCTTGTGCCCCCGGCGGAGCAACCGCTGGACGTAGAGGTCCGCCTTGCGCACGGGAACCCCAGCCATCGGGACCCCATCCCGGCTCGTGAGGACGATCTCCAACTCGCGGGCCACGACCTCGGCATCGCTGGCGAACGTCTCGTAGAAGTCGCCGAGCTGGAAGAACAGGATCGCGTCCGGGTACCGCGCCTTGAGCGCCTGGTACTGCCGCATGACCGGGGTGAGCTCCATGGGCGGGGAGTATACCCCTCCGACGCACGGGCCCGGTTCAGGCCCGGCAGACGAGGGCCTACAGCCCGTACAGGTTGAACGTGTACCTCAGCTCCACCGCAAGCCGCTGCCAACCCATGTCGGTCGTCGCGTCTAGGCCAAGAACGAATCGGAAGTCCCCAAACAGGGAAACCTGCCCCTGGAACGTCACCAGCCCCAAACCGAACAGGTGCGCCCCCTCGGCAGCGAAGTACAGATCGAGGGCCAGTTCGGTCTCGAGTGCCGTGTGGCGCAGAGACACCACAAGGTCATAGCGGGGGAGGCCCGGCAGCGAGCCGCGGTAGACGTTCCCCGCAAACGAATACCTGCTGCTCACAGTGACGCCCCCCAGGGGGACTCCGCTGAGCCCTACTTCGTCCAGTCGGATCCCCGTGATCGTTGGATTCGTCGAACTCAGAACCGGCGGAACCAGGCTGTAGGAGAGGTAGATCTCCGACCCTGTCCCGGGGAGGATGAGCCGCGGGGTGATCCGCAGCTCGTGGTCGGCAGTTCTGAACACGAGGGTGGCGGCGGCGGTGATCCACGCCTCGGCCAGCGTGAACGTGTAGGCCGTCGCGATGCGAGCGGATTCGAACCCCGTCTTCGTCAGTCGCACGGTCGCATCCAGGCTGAGGCAGCACAGGGAGAACACCCCCGCGGCGAGCGTGGTGCCCCGGTAGTCGAACATCTCCCCGCCCACCTGGCCGAGGGAGACGGCCCGGACCAACGCGCCCCGATCGGTGGTCAGTCCGAACTGCGACGTGATGCTCAGCGCCAGGCCCCAGAGGGTCGTTCCCGAGAACCCCAGTTCCATGCCCGACCCCACCGCAGCATCGGCCCGGCCCACCGACAGCTTGAGGTTCAGCGCAACCCCGGCGTAGTGGACCCACCCATACGCCCACAGGTAGTGCCGCCGCCCATCCCAGGAGAACGCGAGCTCCGACACCCCGCCCGCCACCCCGACCGGCCAGTCGATCACGATGTCCTCTTTGAGGTAGCCGAACAGCTGGACGAACGCGGTCGGCGCCGGCGAGGGCACCACGATCTGGAACCCTGATCCGGTCGCGACGAGGGTGTTCTCGGCCAGGCCCGGGATCGAGGACAGGGTCGAGCTCGGCAGCTCGGCCACGAGCCCGGTGAAGTAGCTCAGCTGAAACGCGGCCTCGGAGGTCGTGGTCAGCGGGGTGAGCACAAGCCGGCTGGTCAGACTGCCAAACGCCTTTCCCGCTCCCGCTCCCGTCACGACAGCGCAGCCCAACGCGACCCCCAAGAGAGCGAGGCCCCACCACCGACGGCTCCTCATCGAACTCCCGCTACACATGGCGCAACGCCTCCACCGGACGAAGCCGCGCCGCCCGCAGCGCGGGGAGCGCCCCCGCCACCGCCCCCAGCAGGGTCGATCCTCCCAACGCGGCGAGGATGAGCCACGGCTCGAAGTGGGGGAGGATGCCTCCCGCGAGCGACGTGAGCTCGCTCGCTCCCTGCAACGTTCGCCCCACGCCGGCGGCGGCAACCCTGCTCATCACCGCCCCGGCCAGGGTCCCGATCGCCCCGCCCAGGAGCCCAAGGAGGCCGGACTCCACGAGGAACAACCCCAAGACGTGGCGGTCCTTGGCGCCCACCGCCTTCATGATCCCGATGTGTCGGGTCCGTTCCAGAACCGAGGTGTACATCGTGTTCATGACCCCAATCCCTCCCACGAGCAGGGCCACCGCGGCGATCGCCGCCAGCGTGGTCTGCAGGTCGCCGAGCACCGCGGTGATCCGCGCACTGAGTTCCTTCGTCGACACCGCCGTCACGGGGATCCCGCTCCGGGCGAACACCGTGCGCACTGCGGCGGCAACTCCGTCCACGTCCTCTCCCGGGCGCGCCTCCACCAGTCCGAGGCTGATCCGATCGGGGTTCCCGTACAGAAGCGCCACCGTTTCGATCGGCGCGAACAGCGCCAGGTTCAGGTTGCCGAACGTGACCCCCACCCCACCGCTGGTTGTCCGAGCGAGGATCCCGACCACCGTGAACTCCTGATCCTCCACCCGAACGACGCTTCCCACGGACGCCCCGAGGTCGCGAGCGACGTCCGCCCCGAGGACGAGCGACAGCTCGTCCGGGGAGCGAAAGGACCGCCCTTCGGCAACCGCGAACCCCGGGAAGTAGCCCGGGAAGTCCTCGAAGATCCCGGAGCTCACGCCGGTCACGTGGAGGACACCCAGTCCGGCCATTCCAGCCGAGGTGACGAACGCGATCTCGGTGCGGATCGCCCCGGCCCGGGCCACCTCCGGCAAGGCGCGGACCTCGTCCAGGGCGGAGGACACCGGGCGCCGAACCGCTGCCCGGAACGGCGCGGCCCGCCCACCCGTGGCCTCGGGTTGGGCCTGGATGAACCGCCCCACCAACGCCTCGAGCGTCAGGGCGTCGGATCCCGCGTCGCCGGAGGCCAACCCGGGAGTCACCACTACCGTGTTGTAGCCAATGGCCCGGAACTCCTCGTGGACGGATCGCTGCAGGCCCTGACCGATCGAGACGAGGGCGACCACCGCTGCCACCCCGACCACGACCCCGAGCACGGTCAGCCCGGCCCGGGCGGGGCGGGTGCGAAGGTTGTGGACCGACCACAACAGGTGATCCCGGATCATCGGCCCCCCCCATGCCCGTCTCCGGTGTCCGACACGACCTGTCCATCCCGCATTAGGACGCGACGGTGTGCGAATACGGCGATCTCGGGCTCGTGGGTGACGAGGATCACCGTGATTCGCCGCTCCCGGTTGAGCTCGGCGAGGAGACCCATGATCTGCTGTCCGGAGGCCGAGTCGAGGTTCCCCGTCGGCTCATCGCACAGGAGCACCTCCGGGCCGGTGACGAGCGCCCGCGCGATCGCGACCCGTTGCTGTTCCCCCCCCGAGAGCTCGGTCGGCCGGTGATGGCCGCGGTCCGCAAGACCCACGCTGTCCAGCATCTCCCCGGCCCGGCGGTGGCGGTCGCGGCGCGGCACCCCTTGGTAGGCAAGGGGGAGCTCGACGTTGCCCAGGGCCGTGAGCGTGGGGATGAGGTTGAACATCTGGAACACGAACCCCACCTTCCGGCTTCGGAACTCGGCGAGGGCATCGCGCGACTGGCGGGAGATCTCCAGCCCACGGTACGCGACCTGTCCCCCGTCGGGGACGTCCAACCCTCCCAGGAGGTGGAGGAGGGTGCTCTTGCCCGAGCCCGACGGGCCCATGATCGCCACGAACTCACCTTCGGCGATCCGGAGATCCACACCCCGCAGCGCGGGGACAGTGCCGCGGCCGAGGTGGTAGTCCCGGGCGAGCCCGGAGACCTCGATCAGGGTGTCCGGGGTCACGGGGTGTGGCTGAACTCGACGAGGACGATCTTGCTCCGGATCTCGCCGCTCGCCTCGGTCACGCTGAGGGGAGGGAACGGAAGCAGCCCGCTGATCTCGGGCTTCGTGAACGCCATCTCGACCCTCTGCCCGGGGAACCCCGGGTGGACGTAGACCCCGATCACCACGTCGATCCCCGCGATGACGCTCGGATCCCCGGTCACGAGCCTCGCCCCGTCGGGCAGGTAGTAGCTCTGGTTCGGCTCGACGACCACCCCTCGTTCCTCGAGGACCCGCAGCGGACTGAGGTCGATGTTCCCTCCGCGGAACCGCTCAAAGCGGGCCGCCATCGCGGCCGCGGCCCCGGACGGGCCGAACCCGATCGCGACCTGGCCCAGGACGACATCAAACAACGTTGTGCTCTCGATGACATCGTACCGGTCCCCGCTCTGAATCACCTCGAGGGTGTACAAATGGGGCTTCGTCTGGCCAGCCTGCCAGATCTCGTAGACGACCTTCGTCGTCCCCCCGGGGTAGTTCATCAGCCCCAGTCCGAACGAACGCTGGACGAACGTCCGCATCGCTGTGCCCGCCTGGGCGAACGCCGTCCCCTGGCCCACCAGAACCACGACCACCGCCAGCGCCAGCCCACGCCCAACCCCGCTTCGCCAACCGATTCGCATCATCGGGCTCCCCTCCTGTTGTGCCACCAGTTCAGCACGGCCACAGTGTCGGCTGAATGTGGAAGAGCCACGGCCCCGTTGTGGCAGGATGGTGGAGAATGTGTGAAGAACACGCGATCCCCCGTCCTCCTCGGTCCTGCCACAACCGTGCCGCCGGGCCTTCATCGCCACGCCGACCATTGGGCGACAGAGCCCATCGCGGCTAGACTCGGGAAGAGCGTGCTGCCAAAGAGGATCCTTCTCGTGGACGATGACCCGTGGGTGCGCAAGCTCGTGCGGGGGTACCTCGAGCAGGCCGGGTTCGCGGTGACGGTCGCCGCGACGGGCGAGGAGGCCCTCGCCGAGTTCCGCGCCCGCCCGCCTGATCTCATCGTCCTCGACCTCATGCTCCCCGGCACGGACGGTCTCGAGGTCGCCCGCGAGATTCGGAGGTCATCGGCCGTGCCCATCATCATGCTCACCGCCCGGTCCACGGAAGACGACCGCGTGCGGGGTCTAGAGCTCGGGGCCGATGACTACGTGATCAAGCCGTTCAGCGCTCGCGAGCTCGAGGCGCGGGTGCGGGCGGTGTTCCGCCGAGCGGAGAGCCCGCCGGAGGGTCCGCGCACGGCAGAAGCAGCGGGGATCCGGCTGGACCTCGACCGGCGCGAGGCGTGGGTCGACGGACGGGCGGTCAACCTCACCGCACTCGAGTTCGACCTGTTGGCGTTCCTCGTCCAGCACCCCGATCGAGCGTTCACCCGGCTGGAGCTCCTCGAGGCCGTGCGGGGATCGGCCTTCTCATCCTTCGAACGAGCAGTTGACTCCCACATCAAACGGCTCCGCAAGAAGGTGGAGCCCGTTCCCGAGTCGCCGTCGCGCATCGTGACCGTGTACGGCGTGGGGTACAAGCTGTCCACCGAGGGGTCGGATGCGCCGGCTTAGAAACCTCTCGTTCCAGACCAAACTCGTGGGGACGCTACTCCTCGTCGTCCTCCTCGTCACGGCGCTCGGCTACGCCCTGATCAAGCTGTCGGTGGACCGGGCGTTCGACGACCTCGCGACACGCGAGCGCCGCGCGTACGACCAGTGGGTCCGCAACCTCATCCTCCGCTACCCGGGCCAGCGCGGGGGATTCGAGGGGATCGGCCAATTCCTGGAGGGCGCGCCCCGTCCTCTGGGGTTCGTGCTCGCCGATCCCGAGGGACGGGTCGTGGTTGCCCGCGACGAGGCGCTCGTGGGGAGAACCCTCTCCCGTCAGGAACTTGCTTTGGGCATAGGGGTCGAACTGCCCGACGGGACGCGGTGGACGCTCGTCCCATTGTCCCGCGTCCCCCCCTACCCCCTTCACGATCGGTTCATGGAGGCGGTGGATCGGTCGCTGTGGATCGCGGGGGGAATCGTGGCGGCGCTGTCCCTCGTCCTGGCATGGGCCCTCATCCGCCACTTCACCGATCCCCTCCGCCGGCTGTCGGCCGCTGCCCGCCGGATCGCGGATGGAGACCTCAGTGTCCGGGTCGAGGCCGCGAACACGGACGAACTGGGGCGGCTGTCCGGGTCGTTCAACGCGATGGCGGAGAGCATCGAACAGGCCGAGCGTTCCAAACGCCAGATGATCGCCGACGTGGCCCACGAGCTGCGCACCCCGATCGCCGTCCTTCGCACGGCGGTGGAGGGGTTCGAGGACGGGGTCCTGCAACCCACGCCGGAGAACCTGTCTGCGCTCAAGGACAAAATCCACCTCACGGCGCGGCTCATCGACGATCTGCAGCAGCTCGCGCTCGCGGACATGGGGCAGCTCTCGCTCCAGCTGGAACCGCTTGCCGTGAGGGACGTTGTGGAGGACATCGTAAGCCTCGTCGGTCCCCAAATCGAGGACGGCGGGGTCCGCCTCGTGCTCGAAGTCCCCACCGGCCTCCCACCCGTGAAGGGCGATCGCCACCGTGTTCAGCAGGTCCTCCTCAACCTCCTCGCCAATGCCCTTCGTCACACCCCGGCCGGTGGGGAGATCCGGATCACCGCCCGGCACGAGGGATCGGGGGTCGAGGTAAGCGTGAGTGATTCAGGGCCCGGTCTCAGCGAAGAGGACGTGAAGCACGTGTTCGATCGGTTCTACCGCGGAGCAGCCGCCCGCAGCGCCGGCCCGGGCGCGGGTCTCGGGCTATCCGTGGCCAAGGCCCTGGTCGAGGCCCACGGGGGAACGATCTCGGCCGAGAACCGCCCCGAGGGTGGGGCCTGCTTCCGCTTCACCCTTCCCCAGATGTAGCTGGGGCGGCAGACGGCGTGACCGCTCCGCGGGGCCACTTGCCCGGGGGAAGGAGATCCGTTCCCTGCGGGAAGCGGGGACCCACTCCCGGGCTCGCAGAGATCCCCAAGGACCCCCCGACCCCCTTCACCACGAAGGGTACCCCGACCGCCAAGGGATCTGGGTGCAGAGCGTAGGGCCTTCCGGTCCTCGTCCGTGTGTAGTCCGTCGTTCCCCCTGGGATCGGTCTTGGAGGCGATTCTGGCGGTACGACGCCCTGCGGACGGGGGGTACCGCCCGCAGGTGGAAACTGCGCTTGAGCCGGAGCTGCCCAGGGCCGCGGGTCACGAGGTTCGCCCCCGGTGCCCGCCTCGCCCCTTGACGGGGTGAGCCGAGGGAGTACAATGATAACCATAATCATGAGCAGACGGACGTTGACCGCCAAACAGCAGCAAGTGCTTGAGGCGCTCCAGGGCCGCACCGACCATCCTACCGCGGAGGAGATCTACCGCTCGCTCCGCAACCAGGGCCACCGGACAAGCCTCGCCACGGTGTACCGCGCGCTGCGGGCGTTGGCCGAGGATGGACGGGTGGCCGAGGTACGCGGCCTGGGAGCGGACCGGTTCGACCCGGTCCCGAGCGCCCACTACCACCTCTTCTGCACGCGCTGCAGCGGGGTCTACGATGCGGACGTCCCGTATCAGGACGATCTGGACAATCTCCCAGCACGGGATAGGTTCCGGGTCACGGGCCACGAGGTCACGTTCTACGGGGTCTGCGGGTCTTGCTCCAACCACAAGGAGGAACACGATGGCCAAAGTCGCTAGAGAGATGGTGGAGAAGGCGGGAGTGAACGTCGATCAGCTCCTGGAACTCCTGGTGAAGAACGCGTCCGCGGAGCTCACCACGTACTACTACTACACGATCCTGCGGGTGAACCTGATCGGCCTCGACGGGGAGGGGATCAAGGAGATCGCCGAGGTCGCACGGATCGAGGACCGCAACCACTTCGAGGCGCTCGTCCCCCGCATCTACGAGCTGGGAGGGAAGTTGCCCGACTGCATGAAGGCCTTTCACGACACGTCGGCGTGCCCGCCGGCGAGGCTACCCACGGACCCGCGAGACATCCGGGCGATGCTCCAGACGCTCGTGGAGGCGGAGCGGTGCGCGGTGCGGGGGTACACCCACATCTGCAACATGACCGCCGGCAAGGACCACCGGACCTACGACCTCGCGTTGGCGATCCTGAACGAGGAGATCGAGCACGAGTCGTGGTTCTCGGAGTTCCTGGGCGAGGGCCCGTCGGGGCACTTCATGCGCCACGGGGAGACCTCACCGTTCGTGTCGAAGTTTCTGAAGTAGGGATGCGGGAGATCACCCTCGACGAGCTCCGCGCGGCCGATGGCCACGAGGGTCGTCCGGCCTGGATCGGCTATGCAGGTCGGGTCTACGATGTCACAGAGAGCTTTCTCTGGCAGCGGGGATCCCATCAAGCGCTGCACAAGGCGGGACGCGACCTGACCGTTGAACTGGAGGCGGCTCCCCACGGAGCGGAGTTCGTCGAGGGATTCCCCGTGGTCGGGCAGCTCATCCCACGGAGTACAGGAGGCAACACATGCGAAAGATGACGGAAGCGAACCTGAAGGACGCCTTCGCCGGCGAGTCCCAGGCCCACATGCGGTACCTGATCTTCGCCGAGGTCGCGGAGGAGGAGAAGCGGCCGAACCTCGCTCGCCTGTTCCGGGCGATCGCCTACGCCGAACAGGTCCACGCCACGAACCACCTCCGGGAGCTCGGGATGGTCCGCACGAGCCCCGACAACCTCCAAGAGGCGATCGGGGGCGAGTCGTTCGAGGTTGGGGAGATGTACCCCGCCTACCACGCCGTGGCCGAGCTCCAGGGGGAGAAGGGGGCGCTGCGCTCCACCCACTACGCCCTCGAGGCGGAGAAGATCCACGCCGCGATGTACACGAAGGCGCGAGAAAGCGCCCTCGCTGGGAAGGACGTGCTGCTGGGGAGAATCCAGATCTGCGCCGTCTGCGGCCACACCGTGGAGGGCGACGCGCCGGAGCGGTGCCCAATCTGCCAGGCCCCGCGCGCGAAGTTCAAGGCGTTCTAGGCTGCGAGGAGGGAGATGATGGACAAGCGGATGCCGTTGATTGGTGATCCCGCCCCCGCCTTCGTCGCCCAGACGACCCGGGGGCGAATCGAGTTCCCGAAGGACTACCAGGGGAAGTGGGTCGTCCTGTTCTCACATCCGGCGGACTTCACGCCCGTTTGCACAACGGAGTTCGTGGCGTTCGCTCAGCGCTACCCGGAGTTCCAGCGGATGGGGGCCGAGCTCATCGGGCTCTCCGTGGACCACGTGTACTCCCACATCAAGTGGACGGAGTGGATCGCGGAGAAGCTCAAGGTAGAGATCCCGTTCCCCATCATCGCCGACACCACGGGGAAGATCGCTGAGCTGTACGGAATGATCCACCCCGGAGCGTCGGAGGCAGCCGCGGTCCGGGCGGTGTTCCTGGTCTGCCCGCAGGGGATCGTGCGGGCGATTGTGTACTACCCGATGAACATCGGCCGGAACATAGACGAGATCGTCCGACTCCTCAAGGCGTTCCAAACGGCGGTGAGGGAGAAGGTCGCCCTGCCCGCGGATTGGCCGAAGAACGGGCTCATCGGCGACCACGGGATCGTCCCCCCGCCGGACACGGAGGACGGGGCGAAGAAGCGCCTCGACGAGGCCAAGGCGGGCCTGGTCGAATGCTACGACTGGTGGTTCTGCCACCGGAAGCTCAAGGAGAAGGCATGATCGCCAAGAAGATGGAGAAAGCGCTGAACGAACAGATCCGGGAGGAGCTCGCCTCGGCCTACCTGTACCTGGCGATGGCGGCGTACTTCGCCCACGACGGGTGGGATGGGATGGCCGGTTGGATGAGGATTCAAGCTCGAGAGGAGCAGGAGCACGCGATGCGCCTGTTCGACCACATCGTCGAGCGGGGGGGTCAGGTCAAGCTCCCCGCGCTGGCCGAGCCCCAGGCGACGTGGGCATCGCCCCTCGCCGCGTTCCAGGCCGCGTACAAGCATGAGCAACACATCACAGGGTGCATCCATGGCCTGGTCGAGCTCGCCCAGGAGGAGAAGGACTACGCGGCCGAGGTGATGCTCCAGTGGTTCGTGGCCGAGCAGGTGGAAGAGGAAGACCACACGATGAAGGCAGTCCAGCTTCTGGAGAGAATGGGCAGCGAGGGCCGCGGTTTGGTGATGGCCGACCGCGAGCTCGGCCGCCGCACCGCCGAGAAGGACTAGGAGGGACCGATGGGCATCGCAACCAAGATTCAGACAGCAGACTGGAAAGCGGAGAAGCACGTTCCGGCAATCGAGTGCCCGGACCGAGTGAAGGCCGGGGAGTGGGCCACGATCAAGGTGAGCCTGGGCAAAGCCACGGCGCACCCGAACACCACCGAGCACCACATCCGCTGGATCGGAGCCTACTTCGCCCCCGATGGGGAGAAGTTCATCTACGACCTCGGAAGGTTTGAGATGGCCGCCCACGGCGAGGCCGTGGCCGGCCCGAACCAGGGCCCGGTGTACACCCACCACGAGGTCACGTTCTCGTTCAAGACCGCGAAACCAGGGACGCTCCACGCCCTGGCGTACTGCAACATCCACGGGCTGTGGGAGTCGGAGAAGCGGATCGAGCTCGGGTAGGCGCGGTGTTCGCCCGACCACGGGTCGTCGTCTCCCGCTGCCTCGGGTTCGCCCATTGCCGGTACGACGGGAGCACGATCTCCGCGCCCGAGGTGCGGTCGCTGGAGCGCGAGGTCGAGTTCCACACCGTGTGCCCGGAGATGGGGATCGGGCTCCCGGCCCCCCGGCAGCCCCTGCGGCTTGTCGGGGAGCGGGAGCCCCGCCTCGTCCAGCCCGCCACGGGCAACGACTTCACCCACCCGATGCGACGGTTCGCCGAGGAGTTTCTCTCCTCGCTCCCTCCGGTGGACGGGTTCATCCTCAAGAACCGGTCGCCATCGTGCGGGATCGCTGATGCGAAGGTGTACTCGTCAACCGAGAAGGGGACGGCGATCGCCCGCCGGGCGGGGATGTTCGGGGGCGCGGTCCGGGAGCGGTTCCCCGACCTCCCGACCGAGGACGAGGGTCGTCTCACGAACCGCCCCCTTCGCGAGGCGTTCCTGACCTCAATCTTCGCCCTGGCGGCCCTCCGCGAGGCGGAGGCCTCCGGACGCATGAACGATCTGGTCACGTTCCACGCCCGGAACAAGCTCCTCCTGATGGCGCTCGGGCAGGCGCGGCTCGCGGAGCTGGGGCGGATCGTGGCCAACGCCGACCGCCTTCCGGTCCTCGACGCCTTCCGCCGGTACCGGGTGGCGTTCCAGGCCGCGCTGGCCCGGCCCCTGCGCCGGCCGTCGGCGGCCAACGCCCTTCTCCACGCGTTCGGCTACGTCACGGACGGGCTCTCCCCCGGGGAGCGGGCGTACTTCCTGGAGATCCTCGCCGAGTACCGGGCCGGGCACGTTCCACTCTCGGCGCCGGTGGGCGTCCTGCGGGCGTGGATCGTCCGGTTCGACGTCGCGTACCTCGCCGACCAACGCCTGTTCTTCCCGTTCCCGTCCTCCCTCCTCTCCCCGGCGGACTCGGGCCAGGGGCGGGAGCCCCCGTGAGGATCGGCTACCCGTGTCTCAACCTCGGGCTCTCCTGCCGGCCCAGCCGCACCCTGCGGCTCGCATCGCTCGCCGAGGAGCGCCTGTTCGCCACCGTCGACGGGAACCTCCGCTGCATGGAGGAGATCGTCCGCTGGAACGCGGCGCACGGGCTCCTCTTCCTTCGCATCACGTCCGATCTTGTGCCGCTCGCGTCCCATCCGCAGAACCGCGTTCCGTGGGCTGAGGTGCTCGCCCCCCGCTTCGCGGAGATCGGGGCCCTCATCCGCCAGTCCGGGATGAGGATTTCGATGCACCCAGGGCAGTACACCCTGCTCTCTTCCCCGCGGCCAGAGGTGACCGCGGCCGCGCGGGCCGACCTCGCCTACCACGCCCAGGTCCTCGACCTCCTCGGGCTCGACCGGACGGCGAAGATTCAGATCCACGGGGGCGGGGTGTACGGGGCGCGGACGGCGGCCGTGGCGCGGTTCGCCGCCGCGGTGGACGCCCTTCCGCCCGCGGTGCGAGAGCGGCTCGTCGTGGAGAACGATGAGCGGCTGTACACGTTCAGCGACGTCCTCGGCCTCCACGCGATGACCGGGCTTCCCGTCGTTCTCGATGCGTTCCACCACGCCCTGAACGGGGATGGGCGGTCCCTCGGGGAGGCCCTCGCCGCCCAGGCGGAGACCTGGGGGTGGGAGGACGGACTCCCGATCGTCGACTACTCGTCCCCCCTCCCTAGCGGCCGCACGGGCCGCCACGCCCAGACCCTCGACGAAGGTGACTTCGCCCGGTTCATCGAGGGGAGCCGCCCCCACGACTTCGACCTCATGCTCGAGGTCAAGGACAAGGAGCAGAGCGCCCTCCGTGCGCTCGCCCTCGCCCAGGGCGATCCCCGGCTCGTGGCGGAGGCCGGCTGATGGCCGCCGTGGGGATCGCCGTCGGATTGCTGCTTGTCTTCCTCGCGGTCGCCCCGCTCGTGGTGCCCCTTCCTCCCCTTCGCGAGACGGTCCCGCCGGAGGAACTCGCCGATCCCGACAGCCAGTTCGTCCTCCTGAACGGTGTTCGGGTCCACTACAAGACGGCCGGGTCCGGGAAGCCGGGGTTCGTCCTGCTTCACGGGTTCGGCGCGAGCGCCTTCTCCTGGCGCGAGGTCGTACCGGCCCTTGCCGAGTGGGGGACGACGGTCGCGTTCGATCGGCCGGGGTTCGGTCTCACCGAGCGCCCGCTTGCCTGGACGGGCGAGAACCCCTACGCGGCGCAGAGCCAGGTCGCCCTCACCCTCGGATTGATGGACGCGTTGGGAATCGACAGGGCCGTCCTTGTCGGGCATTCAGCGGGAGGGGGGACCGCCCTTCTCACCGCCCTCACCCATCCGGAGCGCGTCGCGGCGCTGGTCCTCGTGGCGCCGGCCGTGGGAGCTGAGGGGGGACTCCCCGCCTGGCTCCGTCCCCTCCTCGCTACTCCCCAGGCGCGCCGCCTGGGGCCCCTCCTCGTGAGGAGAATCCGAGACCAGGGCCGCACCATCCTGCAGCAGTCGTGGCACGATCCCCGTCTCCTGACCCCGGACGTGATCGCTGGGTATGAGACCCCGCTCCGCGCGGAGAACTGGGACCGCGGGCTGTGGGAGTTCGCCCTCGCCGCCAGCCCGACCGGCGTGAGCGGTCGGCTGGCGGAGATTCGAGTCCCGACGCTCGTCGTGACGGGTGACGATGACCGAATCGTCCCCATGCAGCGGGCAGCAGAGCTTGCGGCCAGGATCCCGGACGCCGAGTTGGTCGTCCTCGCTGCGTGTGGACACCTGCCCCACGAGGAGCGCCCCCAGGCGTTCCTCGACGCCGTCGCCTCCTTCCTTGCCCGCCACGGCCTCATCGCGATGGCAGAACCAGGCGAGCCATGAACACCCCCGTAGAGCGAGAACGGGTGCAGGTGAGGAACACCCGCCCCCTGCGCCCGGGAAGGTACGTCCTCTACTGGATGCAGGCCTCGCAGCGGGCAAGGTGGAACCCGGCCCTCGAGCACGCAATCGCCCTCGCCAATGACCGGGACCTCCCTGTACTCGTGGGGTTCGGCCTGAGTCCCCGGTACCCCGAGGCGACCCTCCGGCCATACGCGTTCATGGTCGCCGGCCTCCGGGAGACGGAGCGGGATCTTCGCGACCGGGGGATCGCGCTCGTCGTTCGAATCGGCGACCCACCGGCGGTGGCCCTCGACCTCGCCCGGGACGCGGCAGGGGTCGTCGTGGACCGTGGGTACCTCCGCCCTGGCCGGGCGTGGCGGGCCGCGGTCGCCGCGGGGGCACCGTGCCCCGTGATCGAGGTCGAGGGCGACGCTGTGGTCCCCGTTGAGCTCGCCTACGACCGCGCCGCGTGGAGCGCAGCCGTCCTCCGGCGACGGATCGTGCCCCTCGTCGACCGGTTCCTCCAGCCCCTGGCCGAGGGCGCCCCCTGCCGCCCGTCTCTCGGGCTCGACATCCCCGGCGTCGACCTCGACGACGATCGGATTCTGGACGGCCTCGACCTCGACCCGTCCGTCCCCCCGGTCGACCTCCCCGCGGGCCCCACGGCGGCCCGAGCGCGGCTCGCGTTGTTTCTCGAGGAGAGCCTCCCCCGCTACGCCGATCGCCGGAGCGATCCCAGCGCCAACGCGACGTCCGGCCTGAGCCCGTACCTCCACTTCGGCCAGATCTCCCCAGTCGAGGTGGCGTGGCGGGTCCGCGCCGCCGGGGGCGCGGGGGCGGAGGCGTTCGTCGAGGAGCTCGTTGTGCGGCGGGAACTTGCCCTGAACTTCACCCTCTACAACGCCCACTACGACCGGTTCGAGGGCGTCCCCGCCTGGGCCCGGGAGTCCCTTGCCGCCCACGCCGCCGACCCCCGCCCGGCGACCTACGACCCCGCGGCCCTCGACGGGGCGCACACCGACGACCCGGTCTGGAACGCAGCCCAACAGGAGCTCCGCTGCACCGGGACGATCCACGGCTACCTCCGGATGTACTGGGGCAAGCAGATCCTCCTCTGGACGCCCGACCCGGAGCGCGCGTTCCGCCTCGCCCTTCACCTCAACAACCGCTATGGGCTCGACGGCCGCGACCCGTCGAGCTACGCCGGGGTCGGGTGGTGCTTCGGCCTCCACGACCGGCCGTTCCCGGAGCGGCCGGTGTGGGGGAAGGTTCGTCCGATGACGCGGCGCGGGCTCGAGGCCAAGTTCGACCTCCAGCCGTACCTCGCCCGGATCGCGTCACTGGCACGCCACAAGGAGTAGACCATGCGCACATCTGCCGTTGTCGTAGCCTTGATCGTTGGGCTCGGCGCCCTGGGCGCGGAGCAGCCGCTCCCCGGTCCGTTCCCGACGCGAGTGGCCGAGTTTGGGCTCGTCGACCCCAGCCGCGGCCGCCGGGTGGAGGTCGTGCTCGTCGCCCCTGAGGGACACGGACCGTTCCCGTTCGTCGCCTTCAGCCCGGGGTTCCTCCTCTCGGGCCGGGAGTACCAGTCCACCGCAGTCCTCCTCGCGTCCCACGGGATCGCAGTGGCCCTCCTCACCTACGACGTGACCCTGTTCACGGCGGACCACCGCCTGCTCGCCGGGGACCTACGGTTCGTCCTGGGAGCGCTTCCCCCTGCCGCGGCCGAACGGGGCGTGTCACTCGATCCCGAACAAATCGCGCTCGCCGGGCACTCGCTGGGGGGCAAGCTCTCGTTCCTCGTCGCCGCCGAGGTGCCTACCGTGCGAGCGGTGGCTGGTCTCGACCCGGTGG
Organism: Candidatus Bipolaricaulis sibiricus; assembly: GCA_004102645.1. Taxonomy (GTDB): domain Bacteria; phylum Bipolaricaulota; class Bipolaricaulia; order Bipolaricaulales; family Bipolaricaulaceae; genus Bipolaricaulis; species Bipolaricaulis sibiricus. The sequence continues at coordinate 1,295,871 of CP034928.1, forward strand.
ACGGAGGCGCACCAGGTACCGACGACCCCATCCGCTTTCCCCGTGCTGCAGATCGCATGGCCGAGATCACAGCCCCCAAGCTCCTCCTCGGTGCCGAGCGAGGTGGAGAGGCCCGGTTCGGGATGCCCTGCGCACCCCGCGACGCCAACTACGCGCGCCTGTTCGAACGGGCCATCTCCTCGGCGGTAGAGGTGACCCAGCTGGGGGCGGGCCACATGGACTACCTCGACAACCCGAACTGCGGGTTCGCCTGCGCGGTGTGCATCCCTGGTGCCGATCCCACACGAACCCGCACCTCTGCGCAGTCCTACCTGGTCCTCTTCTTTCGCGCCTACCTTCTCGGGGAGCCCCAAGCCGCGGAGGCCCTGGCCCGCCAGCTCGCCGTTGACGAAGCCGCACGCTACATCGAGGTGCGGGGGGCTGTTCACCGCGAGCCGTAGCCTCGGTGACGGACAGATCTCAACTGCTGACGGCGTCGGCGACAGCGCCCGGCCGCGCCGCCCACGTCTGGCCCCGTCGCGGGGGATATGATCGAGAGGACAGGAGGGATCCGATGACCCCCCGAAGCCGTGTGACACTCGCCTTGGTTCTATCCCTGCTCTTCCTCGTCACACCGGGCCGGCGGGGAGACGCCGCCCAGGGAGACAGTCCGCCGCCGCCGGAAGGGATGTCGCTCATCCCTGCGGGGAGCTTCCTCATGGGCGACAGCCTTGGCGAGGGCAAGGCCTACGAGCTGCCGGTCCACGAGGTCTTCGTGGGCGCGTTCTTCATCGACCGGTGTGAGGTTACAAAGGCACTGTGGGACAAGGTGGCAACCTGGGCGACAGGCCGCGGGTACGACCTCCGCCCTGGGGACGGGGCCGGGCAGGGCCCCCACCACCCGGTGACCCACGTATCCTGGTACGAGGCTGTGAAGTGGGCCAACGCCCGAAGCGAGATGGAAGGGCTCACCCCCTGCTACCGCTCCGAGGGCGGCGTCTACCGTCAGGGCGAAGCTGATCCGCAGTGTGTCTGGACCGCGAGCGGCTATCGCCTCCCGACAGAGGCGGAGTGGGAGAAGGCGGCTCGCGGAGGAGCGCCCGGTCTGCGCTACCCATGGGGAAACGACATCGACTGTGCGCACGCGAACGCGCTCGGCTGCACGGGGGCCACGACTCCCGTAGGCAGCTACGCCCCGAATGGGTACGGACTCTACGACATGGTCGGCAACGTGTCCGAGTGGTGCTGGGACTGGATGCACGGGAGCTACTACGCAACCTCACCACGGACGAACCCCACCGGCCCGTCGGTGGGCAACCTCCGCGTCTGCCGGGGAGGAGACAAAGGAGCAGCGGCGGACTGGTGTCGCATTTCGCTCCGCACGTACAACGCCCCCCACCACGAATCCGGAGCGATCGGGTTCCGCCTCGTGCGGGCTGCACCCTAGCGGCCGGTCGGCAGGCACCCCCGATCGCTGTGCGCCGGCTTGCGACGCGCAGCTCCCGCCGGGCTTCTCCATCCCTGTCCGCACGGCGGTGGACCAGCGAGAGCGCCGAGGAGGCCGCGGGTCCCTGCAACGGCAACCGGCACCGGCGGCGGCACGGGCACCGTGAGCTCCCGGGAGACGAGGGCCCGAAGGCGCCAGGTTCGAGGCCCTAGATCCTGTTCTGGGGGAAGTGGTCCACGGTTCCTCTGCGATCTGACGAGCTTAGCGGTCGGTCCCGCGCTTCCCGCGGGAGCTGGTCTTCTCCGTAGGGCCGGCGGCGGCGCCGCCCGGGCCCGCACAAGCTGCTCGCCGGCACGTACAGTTGAACTCCATCCCGCGCACGGACTTCCGACACACAACAGAGGGGCGGGCAGATGCCCGCCCCTCGACTCCACGCAGGCTACGTGCTACCCGATGATGTCTTGGTACCAGATGACGATCTTCACCTTGGCGCTCATCGTGACCGTGATCGAGTAGTACTCGCGCCTTGCGTCCCACGTACCAGTCTTCCGGGTCGGTGTCGTCGCGTCTCCCACCCACTCGTCGTAGTAGAGTGGCCCGCGGCCATACGCTCCGCCGGCGATGCGGCCGGGGAACCTCAACGTGATCGTTGAACCTGCCGTGAACGTCCCCGTGAACGGGGTCACGCGGTCCTCCGTCTCACCGCTCACCCGCACCGGTACCTTCAGCTCCTCGTAGCCCGGGGTCACCATCACCTGACGCCGCGCGTACACCTCGAGGGTGTACCCCAGCGGTCGGACGATGATCGGGCCGATGATGCCCATCTGGAGACAGGTCTCGAGCTCAACCGTCTGCTCGGCCGTCTTCGTCCGACCGGCAGCGTCGTTCGCCTGAACCCGTACCGTGACCTTTCCACCACTGGACAAGCTGGCCCGAACACCGGCCGAACCCGAGGCAGGGAAGCTTCCCATCAATGCCTGGGTTGTCCCGTTGGGATAGACAAGGCTGACCGGTCCCACGTAGATGGGCGCGGTGCCACCGCTCGCCTGCCAGTACACCGTGACCAGGTGGCTGTAATCCTTCTCGCACACCTTCTCCACGGCAACTCGCACAATCTGGACAGCGAGATCCGGGACGCGCGTGGCCACCGGCGTTCGCAGCGAGACCGAGTACCTGAACAGCTCGCAGTTGCGGGCGTCGAATAGGCCAAACAGAACCTCGTAGTTCGCTCCCGCCGTGGGCAGGGTCCCCGTGAGAATGCCCACTCCGTTGGTCAGATCTAGGTTCAGAGCCGCCCCACTCGGCAGGTTCGACGAAATCGTTGTCACCCGGGCGATCCCCGCCGACCGGAACCGCGACAGATCGGCGCTCGGAATGGCCTTCGTCGTCAACAGGTGCAGCCCAGTGTTGACCTCGCCGAAATCCCACTTCAGGCCCGTGAGCTGTGGACACTGCGTTGTCGTCACGGTGTAGACGCTGATCGTGAGCCGGATCACCGGGCACTTGTTTCGGTCGAGCAGGTTGTAGACGATCGTCCACCGCCCTCCGTCCCGCGGCACCGTTCCCTGAAGCCGCCCCTGCCGTGAGCCCAGGATCAGCTCGAAGCTGAGCCCAGCAGGGAGGGTCGAGCTGACCCGTGCTGCATCGACCACGCCCAGTGACGCGATCGCGCTCGTCAGGTCGGCCGGGAAAGACTTCGTCGTGTTGACGCTGCTCCCGGCGGTGACCTGACCGAAGTCCCACGCCACCTCACGGGTCGCGGGACAGCCTGGGGTGGTCGGGGCTGTCGGCACGTACTGCTCACACGTGGGCTGGAGGCAGTTCGGATCGATGAACGTTCGGATGTTGGCCTCGATGTTGGGTACGACCTCCACCGACGTGGACGCCGTGGCTGCAGCGCCCGCGCAGGCCTGAGCCATCGCCTGAGCCTGGGCCAGCGCTTCTGCGCACGCATCAGCGAACGCTGCCGCGCGGACGCGGGCTTCGGCAGCCGCCGTCGCACTGGCCTCCGCTCGGGCCAGCGCCACCGCGCACGCTTGAGCCGAGGCATAGGCCTCCGCCTCGGCCGTCGCGAGAGCCCGTACGCACGCTTGGGCCGACGCCTGAGCCCCGGCAAACGCCGTGGCCGATGCATACGCCGCCGCTGCCGCCCTCGCCAGGGCCGTCGCGGCTGCCTGGACGTGCACCGCAACGTGTGCCTCGGCCTGAGCCTGTGCCAACGCTGCTGCCCGGGCATGGGCCAACGCCTCTGCCTGGGCGCTCGCGTAGACCTCCACACACGCCACCGCCTGGACGTACGCCGACACCGCGGCCTCCGCGGCCGCATAGGCCGCCGCATGCGCCTGGGTGATCGCCTCCGCCATCGCGGCCACACCGACGGCGACCTGAGCCTCGGCTTGCGCCTGCGCTGCAACGCACGCGCTCGCCGACGCCTGAGCCTCCGCGGTCGCTTGCGCCACCGCCTGCACGCCGGCCTGAGCCGCCGCCTGGGCCGCAGCGTACGCACTCGCTGCCGCCTCCGCGGCCGCTTGGGCCTGCACCGCCGCCTGGGCGCACGCCTGAGCGCGGGCGAGCACCGCTGCCGCTGCGAATCCTTCCGCCTGGGCATAGGCCTGGGCATAGGCCGTACTTCCGAAGGTACCCGCTGCCGACGCCGATGCTTGGGCCGACGCCGACGCCGCACTCACCGCAGCCGCTACCGCATTCGCTTCAGCCTGCGCCGTTGCGGCTGCTGCGGCTGCAGCCGCGGCTTGGGCTTGGGCCTGAGCGACGGCTGCCGCCACCGCTGTGCTCATCGCACTTGCCGCTGACTGCGCCTTCGCATAGGCACTCGCTGCCGCCGACGCACTCGCCTCGGCCGTGGCCTTGGCCGCCGCTACCGCGCTCGCCATCGCCTTCGCCGATGCGTCGGCCCGCGCGCACGCCTGAGCGCACGCTGCCGCTTGAGCTTCGGCCTTCGCCTTCGCCGTGGCGATCGCCTGGGCCATGGCGCTCGCCGAAGCCTGTGCCGTAGCGCACGCGCTCGCAATCGCCCTTCCCTCCGCCTCGGCGCTCGCCTTCGCGGATGCGATGGCCTTCGCAACGGCCGCCGCCACTGCCTGAGCCTCGGCGTACGCCGCGGCACACGCCTGAGCTTGCGCCTGAGCAGATGAGTAGGCCACGGCCATCGCACTTGCCGCGGCCTTGGCCTCCGCTTCGGCCTTGGCTCGTGCCTGGGCCACCGCCTGGGCAGCAGCCTGAGCCTGCCCGTAGGCAAACGCACACGCCGCAGCCTGGGCCTCCGCGCGGGCCTGAGCTGCCGCGGCCGCCTCAGCCTGGGCCAACGCCCACGCCTCAGCCCGCGCCGTGGCCTGGGCGGCAGCCTGAGCCGCCGCGCTCGCCTTGGCCACGGCGGTCACCACCGCTTCCACAGTGCCGCCGATCTCGCCCACCACCGTGACACATGGCAGCACGTCCCGGATGCGCTGGTTCACGACCTGCGCCGTATCCCGTGCCTGGGAGTACGCCTGCGCCGATGCCGCTGCCTGCGCCTTCGCGTACGCATTGGCACTGGCCACCGCCTTGGCGAACGCCGAAGCTTGGGCCGCGGCCTCCGCGCACGCTGCGGCCTCCGCCCGTGCAGCGGCCACCGCAGCTGCTGCAGCCTGAGCCTGGGCATATGCGGCCGCCTCCGCCCTCGCCAGCGCCTCGGCCGTCGCTTTGGCGTACGCCTGGACGTCGGCCGATGCTGCCGCACAGGCGGCCGCGCTGGCCTCCGCCTCCGCCACGGCCACTGCGCACGCTTTGACAATCGCTGCCACGGCCGCGGCAGCCTCTGCGTCCGCCGCCGCACACGCCTGGGCCGAAGCTTGGGCCTCCGCCTGGGCACTGGCGCATGCTGTCGCGAACGCCTGGGCCGAGGCCTGGGCCTTCGCCGCGGCAGCTGCGCATGCCTGAGCCGACGCTTGGGCCTGCGCACTCGCCGCCGCGCACGCCGCGGCCATCGCCTTGGCCTCTGCCTCGGCGCGCGCCGCGGCCTGGGCAACCGCTTGGGCCGCGGCCTGAGCCTGAGCACTCGCTGCAGAAGCTGCGTTGAGGAGTGTGGCTACACTGAGCTCATCCAGGAGCTTCTGGGCCGAGGCAGCCACAGCCTGGGCTTGAGCAGCGGCCTTCGCCGCCGCCGCGGCCTGCGCTTGCGCCAGCGCCGCGACGTCCTGGAGGAACGGCTGATGGGTGGTCTGTCCGAGAGCTGGAATGAAGACCCCGGCTAGGAGACAGGCCACGACGAAGAACTTTCCCGTTCTCGCCATGCCCTACCACCTCCTTCCCCCGACGGGGGAAGACATTCACTATACACCTTTCGGGGTGATGAGGTGTCACCCAAGGTAAGACCAGTCCTCTTCCATTCTCATCGTGATTTGCGTCGCACTGGACCACCGAGACCGCCCGGGAACAGCGTGCCGCGGGGGCGCGACGCATCCCCACCGCCCCTTGCCCGGGTACCATCCCCACGGAGGTGATTCCCGATGAAGCTCACCGGGTACCGGTTCGGCCGGGTTGAAGCCAATGGCCTGGTGTACGAGCACGACCTTATCGTCACTCCGACGGAGGTGCGGGAGTGGCGACGCCGGGAGGGCCACCGCGTCCACCCCGAGGACCTCGCCCCCGCGCTGGCTGCCCAACCCCAGGTCATCGTCATCGGGACTGGCTTCTCCGGCCTCCTCCACCTGACGCCGGAGGCGGAGCAGGCCCTGACGGACCGGCGGGTGGAGCTGGTGGTCGAGCGGACTGGCCTCGCCGTGGAGGCCTACAACGAGCTTGCCCCCTCGCGCCGGGCGTGCGCCCTCCTCCACCTCACCTGCTAGACGATCCCCGACCGGCTAGACTCGTCCATCTTGTGCAGCGAAGGAGCGAGGATGGACAAGGGGAAGTACACGTTTCTCGAGCGGTTCCTGAGCACGATCAGCCCGTCGGGGTTCGAGACCGATGCCGCGGCGGTGTGGCGGGCGGAGGCGGCCCAGTTCGCCCAGCGAACCTGGGCTGATCTTCACGGGAACGCGTTTGCGTCCCTCAACGAGGCCGGTGCACCCCGGGTCATGCTCGCCGGGCACATGGACGAGATCGGGCTCATGGTGTCCCACATCACCGACTCCGGCTACCTGTACACCCGCCCGATCGGAGGCTGGGACGCCCAGATCCTCCCCGGCCAGCGGGTGTGGGTCCACACGAAGAAGGGCCGTGTTCTCGGGGTGATTGGCCGGAAGCCGATCCACCTCCTTGCCGACGAGGACAAGAAGAACGTGGTCAAGGTCGAGGACCTGTGGATCGACATCGGCGCGAAGTCGAAGGCCGACGCCGGGAAGCGGGTCGAGATCGGCGATCCGATTGTCCTGGCACACAGCCCCGACCGGCTCTCTGACGACCTTCTCGTCGCGCGGGGCGTGGACGACCGGATCGGGGCGTTCGTCGCCCTGGAGGCCCTGCGCCACCTCAAGGCCCTCAAGCCCAAGGCCGCGGTGTTCGCCGTGGCCACGGTGCAGGAGGAGATCGGCCTCCGTGGGGCGCGGACGAGCGCCTACGGGCTCGACCCGACCGTGGGAATCGCCGTGGACGTCTGCCACACCACCGACACCCCCGGCACCGAGGGCGAGAAGAAGAAGCTCGGCGAGATCGCGCTCGGCAAGGGGCCAGTGCTTGCCCGCGGCCCGAACATCAACCCGAAGCTGTTCGACCACCTTGTGGCGACGGCCAAGAAGGCGAAGATCCCCTACCAGGTCGAGGCCGCGCCTGCCGGCACGGGGACCGACGCCAACGCGATGCAGCTCAACCGGGCGGGAATGGCGACGGCGCTGGTGTCGATCCCCAACCGCTACATGCACTCCCCGTGCGAGGTGGTGTCCCTGAAGGACGTCGAAAACGCCGCCAAACTCATTGCCCACGCCGTGGCCGCGCTGACGGCGACGACCGACCTCGTGCCCGGAGAGAAGGGGTCCTCAACGGCCCGGCCCCGGGCCACCGTCGGACGCAAGCGAGCGTAGCCGCGAGGCGACATGACGTCGCGCGCCGTGGGGAGATGGCTGCTGGCAGGTCCCGCGGGAACTGCAGCCTTCCTCCTCGCGGCGGAGATCCTCCGCGGACCACGGACGAGACGCTACCTCTTCACCCGCGTCGAGCGGAGGCTCCGCGAGCGACTCGCCGACCCGCCCGTCCCGCCGCCGTGGCGGGCGCGGGACCGCGAGCGGACCCTCCTCGCCCTGGGAGCCCTGCGGTCCCTCGACCGCACCCTGGCCCGCGGAACGCTCTCCCCGCACGTCTTGCGCGCGATCGTGCGCCTGTGGGGACGGGCAGGGCTGGTTCCCAACCGGGCGACCCGGTCGGGCCGACGGTTCGCCCGACACCACGGGGCCCCGCCCCCGTGGTTCCTCGTCCTCGCCCCCACCCAGGCCTGCAACCTCCGCTGCCCAGACTGCTACGCCGAGGCCGGCGCCGACGTCCACCTCCCGTGGCCGGTCCTCGACCGAGTTCTCGCTGAGGCGAGGGAACGCTGGGACGCCCGGCTCGTCGTCCTCTCCGGCGGGGAGCCCCTCCTCTACCGGAGCGAGGGCCACGACGTTCTTGACCTCGTCGCCCGCCACCGGAGGTTTCTCTACCTCATGTTCACGAATGGCACCCTCATCACCCCCGACGTCGCGCATCGGCTCGGGAAGCTCGGGAACCTGACCCCCGCCATCTCCGTCGAGGGGGGCGAGGGAACCACCGACCGCCGGCGCGGGGCGGGTACGTTCCGCCAGATCGAGCAGGCGATGGCCCACCTCCGGGCGCACGGGGTCCCGTTCGGGATCTCCGTGACCGTGACTCGAGACAACGTGGACGAGGTCCTGTCCGAATCGTTCCTCGACCTGTTCTTCGAGCAGCAGGGGGCATTCTATGGGTTCCTCTTTCACTACATGCCCATTGGGCGACGGCCAAACCTAGACCGGATGCTCACTCCCGCGGAGCGGGTCGAGCTGTGGCGTCGATCGTGGGACGTCGTCGAGAGGCGAGGGATCTTCCTGTTCGACTTCTGGAACTCCGGGCCCGTGGTCCAGGGGTGCCTCGCTGCCGGCCGCGAAGGGGGGTACCTCTACATCGACTGGAACGGGGACGTCTTCCCGTGCGTGTTTGTCCCGTACCGCGGGGCCAACGTGATCGAGGCTTTCGCGCGGGGAGAGAGCCTCGATGACGTGTGGGAGGCGCCCCTGTTCTCCCGTCTCCGCGGTTGGCAGAGGAGCTATGGCTACGGCGCACCCGCGCCGACCCGTGACGGGGATTGGCTTCGGCCGTGCCCGATGCGGGACCACCACGTCGAGCTGCAGGGGCTGCTCCAGGATCTGCCCGCCAGCGCCTCCCCGTTGCTCGATCCTGAGCTCTCCACCGCCCTTGACGCGTTCGGCGCACAGCTCGCCACGCTCACCACGCCAATCTGGCGCGAGCACTACCTCTCCGACAACGGCAGGAGCTACAGCAGGCGGCGGAGCTCGCGGAGCTTGTCGCGGTAGGCAGCGGCGAGCTCGAACTCGAGGGCTTCCGCCGCCGCCTTCATCTCCTTCTCCAGCGTCCGGATGAGCTCGGCCACCTTCTCGCGGGGCAGCTTCTCGGGAGCCTTGGGGAGCTCGATCGGCTCTGCCCGCCGGCCCGAGAACTCGGCCACGATGTCGCGCACTTCCTTCTGGATCGTCTCCGGGGTGATCCCGTGCCGCCGGTTGTGAGCAAGCTGGATCTCCCGCCGGCGGTTCGTCTCGTCCACTGCCTGGCGGATGGCGTCCGTCACCTCGTCGGCGTAGAGGATGACCTTCCCCCGAACGTTGCGCGCCGCACGGCCGATCGTCTGGATGAGCGAGGTCGCCGATCGGAGGAACCCCTCCTTGTCGGCGTCGAGGATCGCCACGAGCGACACCTCGGGAAGATCGAGTCCCTCGCGCAAGAGGTTGATCCCCACGAGGACGTCGAACTTCCCCAGGCGCAGGTCGCGGAGGATGTCCACCCGATCCAGGGTCTCGATCTCGGAGTGCAGGTAGCGGGCCCGCACCCCGAGCTCGACGAGGTAGTCGGTGAGGTCCTCCGCCATCCGCTTGGTGAGCGTGGTAACGAGTGCTCGCTCCTTCCGCGCGGTGACTGCGCGCAGCTCGCCCAGCAGGTGGTCGACCTGCCCCTGCACCGGATGGACTTCGACCTCGGGGTCCACGAGCCCCGTGGGCCGCACGATCTGCTCGACAACCTTCGCCGACACCCGCCGCTCGTAGTCGCCGGGGGTCGCGGACATGAAGATGACCTGCCCCACCCGCTCTTCGAACTCCCCGAACGTAAGCGGGCGGTTGTCCAGCGCTGACGGAAGCCGGAACCCGAACTCCACGAGTGTGCTCTTCCGGGAGCGATCTCCGTGGAACATCCCGTGGATCTGGGGCACCGTCTGGTGCGACTCGTCGATCACGGTGAGAAAGTCCGGCGGGAAGTAGTCGAGGAGCGTCCACGGCGGTTCACCGGCCGTCCGCCCGTCGAGGTGGCGCGAGTAGTTCTCGATCCCCGGGCAGTACCCCATCTCCCGCATCATCTCCAGATCGAACAGCGTCCGTTGCTCGAGACGCTGGGCCTCGAGCAACCTCCCCGCCGCGCGGAGCTCCTTCAGCCGCTCGTCGAGCTCGGCCTCGATCCCCGCTAGCGCGCCCTTCAGCCGCTGGTCGGGGGTCACGTAGTGGGTGGCGGGGGTGATCGTGAGCCGCGAGAGCTCGGCGAGCGCGTTCCCCGTGACGGGGTCCACGGTCACGATGCGCTCCACCTGATCCCCAAACAGCTCGATCCGGTACCCCACCTCCTCCGAGGCGGGGATGACCTCCAGCACGTCCCCCCGCAGCCGGAACGTCGCCCGCTCGAAGGCGAGCTCGTTCCGGCGGTACTGGAGCATGACCAGCTGCCTCAGAATCTCGTCCAAGTCGTAGTCGCGTCCCACCTCGAGCGCCACCGATAGCGCCGCGTAGTCCTGCGGCGAGCCCAGGCCGTAGATGCAGGACACCGAGGCCACAACGATCACGTCCCGCCGGGAGAGGAGGCTTGCCGTGGCGGCGTGACGGAGCCGGTCGATTTCCTCGTTGATCTGAGCGTCCTTCTCGATGTAGGTGTCCGTCTGGGGGATGTACGCCTCCGGCTGGTAGTAGTCGTAGTACGAGACGAAGTAGTGCACGGCGTTATCCGGGAACAGCTCGCGGAACTCGCCGTAGAGCTGGGCAGTAAGGGTCTTGTTGTGGGCAATGACCAAGGTCGGTCGCTGAACGTTCTGAACGACGTGGGCGATCGTGAACGTCTTCCCCGTGCCGGTGGCCCCGAGGAGGGTTTGGTAGCGGTGCCCTTCCTCGAGCCCCGCCGTGAGCTCCGCGATCGCCTTCGGCTGATCGCCCTGGGGCTTGAGCTTCGTCTTGAGTCTGAAGCGGTCTGCTGTTGTGACCTTGGCCATCGGAGCCGATTGTACCCGGCAAGCCGCAGGTGCCGGGCCGTTCCGCTATCGCGCGAGGGGCCACCCGGCGAGAGGGCCACCGCCCGGGCCCGTGGCGAGGAGGAGGAGCTCAGCCGGGCTCAGTCGCCACCGCGGCGGTGAGCCGGAACTCCTCTCCGCTGAACCCGACCTCGTGGTCGCCGATCCGCGGTTCGGGAGACTCCGCCGCCGGGTCGGCGAGGTGGGCCTTCATCACCGGGCAGCCGGGGCAGGGGGCGACCCAGAAGGAACGGAGATCGCCAGGAAGCGCTGCGGGGACAGACCGTGCCGCCGGGGACACAACGCAGCGCCTCATGGGTTGACCGCGCCCTCTCGTTGACCGCCGCCCCAGCGGTGTCGGCCGGGACGCACGCAGATGTGTTCGCCCCCCGTGAACTGGATCCCCTTTCCGTGCACGAGCGCGTCCGCAACCTTGCTCCGCCCCGCAGCAAGGAGTCGCTGGACGGTGGCCCGCGACACCCCCATCCGTTCGCCCGCTTCATCCTGATCGAGTCCCAACAAGTCGCACAGGCGAAGCCCCTCTAGCTCGTCCAGAACAAGGTTCACCGTCTCCACCCGTCTCATCGGCACGCCGACAGCGGTGGGTATCGGGACACCGGCCGAAGTGGTCGCTTGGGGCCCGTGCCGGCCGGCGGCGCGGTGGCCTCCGCCCGCCGTTGCGGAGATCGAGGAGCGCGACCACGGTCAGACCGCCAACGAGACAGGCGATCCGGACCCACGGTACGCTGGCCGATGCGCCCGCCCGGCTCGACTCCGTCCCCGACGGGAGTAGCCACCACGGTTGGCCGACGGGCAACAGCCGCGCTCACGCCAACCCCGCAGATCGTGGCTGGGTCGCAGCCTCCTCGCGCCCAGAAGGCGCTGCGCAGCGGCGCTCCCCATCCCTTACGATTGAGGGAGCCCCCGGTCGAGGGCGTCGGGGCGCCGGGGACGACGGAAACCCGCAGCTGGAACTGGGGAACAAGTGGCGGCATGGGGGTGGAGCGAACCGAAGGAGGAGCGATGAGCGCTCAGTCGAGCGGAAGCGAACCAACGAACGCGACACCCAGCACCCCACGGCATGTGGTGATGGTCCTGTCGGGAAAGGGGGGCGTGGGGAAGTCCACCGTGGCGGTGAACGTTGCCGTGGCGTTGGCTCACCGTCTGGACGTCGGGCTTCTCGATGCCGACCTTCATGGCCCAGACGTGCCCAAGATGCTCGGGATCGAGAATCAAACGATGCCCATCCGCGACGGAAAGCTCTTCCCCGTGCTCACCCCGCACAACCTGACGGTGGCGTCGATTGCCTTCGCACTCCCCTCGCGGGACGCGCCCATCATCTGGCGGGGGCCGCTGAAGATGAAGGCTGTTCAGCAGTTGGTCGAGGAGGTGGAGTGGGGTCCGCTCGATTTGCTGGTGGTGGACCTCCCCCCCGGGACAGGCGACGAAGCGCTATCCGTGGCCCAACTCGCGGGGAAGAGAGCGGCAGCGGTTGTGGTCACGACGCCCCAGGAGGTGGCCCTCCTCGACGCCGCCAAGGCTGTCACGTTCGCCCGCAAGGTGGGCGTGGAGAAGATCGGCATCGTAGAGAACATGTCCACTCTTGTCTGCCCCCACTGCGGGGGCGAGATCCCCCTCTACGGCACGGGTGGCGGCGAGAGGCTGGCCGCGGAAATGGGCACTCCGTTCCTGGGCCACATCCCGCTCATTCCAGAGGTCGTCCGGGGGGGCGACGAGGGGCGCCCTGCCGTGCTCGTGCCCACCGCGCGGGAGCCGTTCCTCGCGGTCGCCGACGCGATCTGGGCGCTCGTGAAGGCCGCCCCCAACGCCTCCCGCGATCCAGCATCCCCCAATGGCGGCACTCGCCCCTGACCGTGGTGGCCCACACGTCCGGCATGGGGAACCGCAACATCCGGTCGTGCCCCGTGGTGTGCGTGGTGGATGTCGGACAATCAGATCCGCCTCAGCCCCACCGGGCGAGGACGAGCTATGCACACCTACCCTGACTGCATCCCGTGTATCTTGAGAGCGTCTGCAGGTGGTGCACGCCTGACTGGCGCGCCGGACCCCGTGACGTGGTTGATCGTCACACAGGGAGCACGCCTCGCGGCAAGCTGGGACCGATTGCTCCCTCCGATCCTTCTCGGGGCGGAGGTTGGCCGCCTGCTGCGACAGGTGCTGCGGGCAGCCGATCCGTACCTGGCGGAGAAACGGGCTGCGAACGCTGCCGCCCTCAGCCGCTACCCGCGGTGGAAGGACGAGGTCGCCCGCGCGCCCGACCCGCTCTTCCACGCACTGCAGCTGGCAGCGGCGGGGAACAGCCTCGACCTCGGGCTTCACGCCCGGCTCGACGGGACTGAGGTCGACGCAGCTGCAGCCGTTCCGTTTGGGCGCAACGACTACGCTGCGTTCTGCCGCCAGCTCGACGGCGCCCGCGCGGTGCTGTACCTCGCCGACAACGCTGGGGAGATCGTGCTCGACCGGATCCTGATCGAGGAGCTCGTGGGGCGGGGAAAGCGCGTCACCGTCGCCGTGCGGGGAAGTCCCACCCTGAACGATGCCACTGCCGACGATGCCGAAGCGGTGGGCCTAGGAACGATCGCGGAGGTCATCACCACGGGATCCGACGTCCCCGGCGTCTTCCTCGACGAATGTTCTGCCGCCTTTCGCCGACGCTTCCGAAGCGCCGATCTCATCCTGAGCAAGGGGATGGGGAACTTCGAGGGCTTGTCTCAGACGGAGGCCCCGCTGTTCTTCCTGTTCCAGGCCAAGTGCTATCCGGTTGCCCAGGAGGCCGGCGTCCCCGCCGGCAGCCTCGTCCTCCTCCAGCAGCATGGTTGACGGACCGGCCCAATCGCGGCACAGTCGAACCGCCATGAACGAGCGCGCGGCGGACCTATTCGAGGCCTTCCTCCGTCAGCGTGGCCTTCACATCACGGGCCCGCGGCGGGCGGTCGTGGAGGCGGTGTTCGCCCTCCCTGCCCACTTCGAAGCAGCCGACCTGTGGGCGGCGCTGCGGGGGGTGGTGTCCTCCGCAGCCACGGTGTACCGCACGCTCGACCTCCTCGAGCAGGCGGGCCTTGTGCGACGGGTGTCGTTCGGCGAGACACACGCCCACTACGAACACCTGGTGGGGAGGGAGGACCACGGCCACCTCGTGTGCCGCGGGTGCGGGAGGGTGGTCGAGTTCTCGGATCCTGGCCTGAAACGGGTCGTGACCCGCGCTGCTGAGGAGCACGGATTCGAGCTGACGGAGGCCGTCGTCCAAGGCTACGGCCTCTGCCCGGCCTGCCGCACCCAGGAGCTATAATCGCCTCGTTGCCGGGGTGGCGGAATTGGCAGACGCGCGGGACTCAAAATCCCGTGCCCTGAGAAGGGCGTGTGGGTTCGACTCCCACCCTCGGCACCACACAGACCATGCTGAACCTGTTGCGGATCATCGGGTACCTTCTGCGGGGCCGGACCTCACTCTGGCAGTGCTACACGGCGATCACGTGGTCCACGTGTGACCGATGTCTGTCGTGGCATGGGAGGATCGTTGCCGCTCCGGCATCCTTTCCCGTTCACGACGGCTGTCACCACGAGTTGAAGGCGTTTCCCGTGTGGCAGCTTGCAGCGCACCGCGCGCGCGGCCGGCGGATGGCCGAGCGTGCTCAGGACGAACTCCGCCGCCGCAACCTGTTCCGGACAGCACAGTCACTGCTCCCCATCGATCCCGAGCGCAGCTTGAGTCTGCTCGACGAAGCCGCGTCCGTAGATGTGTACCTCCCCGAGGTGGAGGCCCTCGCCTCGGACCCAGCGCTCGCTGATCCTAGCCTGCAGGCCAGGATCCGCGGGATCTTCCTCTTCCGCTGGAAGTCGAAGTTCGCCAAAGCGCGGTACGAGCGCCAACCCGAACTCGCCCGCGCCCAACAGGAGCAGTGGGGTGTCCAGCGAATCAAGGAGCTGTTCTCGTAGAAGGCAGACCGAACCGCGGTTCTGGACGGCGGCGGTTCTTGTATTCTTTCTCTTGGCGTGGGCTGCCCTCCGCCTCATCCCCTCACCGCCGGCTGCCCCCGTCCCTCTTGGATCCGTGGACATCGCGGCAACGGTCATCGCCATCGAATTCCGACTACCCGGGCCGATCAACATCAACACGGCCCCGGCTGAGCGGCTCCAGGAGCTCCCCGGGATTGGCCCCGCCCTTGCAGCCCGCATCGTCGCCTTCCGCGAGGAGCACGGCCCCTTTGACACAATCGAGGACCTCACCCACGTGCCGGGGATCGGTCCGCGGACCCTTGATGCTGTGCGCGACCTGATCACCGTGGTCGACGAGCGGTGACCGGGTTGCCGCGACGGGCCCTCCGCAGGACACGCTTCGCCGCGTGGGCCCACTGCGTCGAGCCTCGAGACCGTGTACGGGTGGACTTCCCAGGGTAAGCTACCTCCGATTGAAGGAGGATTCACATGCGGATGCGCGCAGTTGCGGCAGTGCTCTTTGTTGTCGTGGTTGGGGTCATTCTTGCTGGATGCAGCAGGGCCACCCCGCCCACGATTTCCACCCAGCCCAGCGCTCAGACAGCGTGCGTAGGGGGGGCGGTCACGTTCAGCGTGACCGCGGCTGGCACAGCCCCCCTGAGCTACCAGTGGCGCAAGGACGGGACGAACATCCCTGGGGCAACTAATGCGACGTACACCATCAGCTCCGTCACCACGGGGAGCGCGGGGAACTACACCGTCGTCGTCACCAACAAGGCGGGCACGGTTACGTCAACGGCCGCGAGCCTCACTGTGAACGTCCCCCCTACGATCAGTGCGCAACCCGCATCGCAGTCGGCCTGCCTTGGTCAATCGGTCTTGCTGAGCGTGACCGCCGCTGGCACAGCCCCGCTGAGCTACCAGTGGCGCAAGGACGGGACGAACATCGCCGGTGCCACGACCGCCATCTACACAATTCCCGCTGCCACAGCCGCCGACGCGGGGGCCTACACAGTTGTCGTCACGAACCCCTGCGGAAGCGTGACCTCGACTCCCGCCACCCTTGCCCTCGACGCCGGCGTGACGATCGCAACCCAACCGTCCCCGCAGTCCGTGTGTGAGGGACGCCCCGCCACGTTCACCGTGGTTGCGACCGGAGCCGCCCCGCTTAGCTACCAGTGGCAGAAGGACGGCTTGGACATCCCCGGCGCCACGGAGGCCACGTACACGGTCCCCGCTGCGGCAGGGCCCGACGCCGGAACCTACGCCGTGATCGTTACAAGTGCGTGCGGAACGGCAACCTCCGACCCGGTCCCTCTCACCGTAAGCGCAAGCCCAGCGATCACCGTTCATCCGGCATCCCAGACGGTTCAGGCAGGAAGCGCTGTGACGTTCGCCGTAACAGCGACCGGAACGCCACCCCTCAGCTACCAGTGGCGCAAAGACGGCGCAGACATCCCAGGAGCGACGGCCGGGACCTACGCGATCTCCTCCGCAACCGCCGCGGATGCCGGGACCTACACCGCGGTCGTCACAAACGCGTGCGGGGCCGCAGTCTCGACCCCGGCGATCCTTGCCGTGACCCCCACCTCCGTCGAGCCGACCCCGCCGCCCACCACGGACGGTGCGTTTGTCACGGTCAACGACCATCCGATCAGCCGGGCAGCGTTCGACGACATCCGCCAGTCGATCCTCAGCTACTACGCGCGCCTCTACGCGCAGTTCGGCATCGACATCCGGGTGTTTCTCGTTGGTGCGCGAGGACGCATGTTCGAACTCGAGCTGGAACTCAGCGCCCTGACCGGGCTTGTCACCCGGGGAATCGTCGAAGGTGAGGCAGCGAAGCGGGGGATTGCCATCAGCCCCGACGAGATCGATGCGGAGTTCGAGAGGCAGTACCAGGCCATGTTGGAGACCTACGGGATCACCGAGGAATACCTCATCGAGTACTTCGCCGCCCAAGGGGGAACCCTCGACGAGTTCAAGGAAGAGGGACGGGCCAGCATCACCGAGCAGCTTCTCTACGACGCGGTACAGAAAGCGGTGGTCGGGCCGATCGAGATCACAGACGACGAGCTTCGGGAGTACTTCGAGGCGCACAAGGCCGACTACGCGACCGCGGAGCAGGTCGAGGCCTCGCACATTCTCGTCGCCACAGAGGAAGAGGCCCAGGCGATCCTCGATGAACTCGCAGCTGGGGCGGACTTCGCCGAGCTGGCCCGAACCCGCTCGACCGACCCGGGCAGCGGGGCCAGGGGGGGGCAGCTGGGCTGGTTCGGCCGCGGGGTCATGGTCCCTGAGTTTGAGGAAGCGGCGTTCGCCCTCGAAGTCGGGGAGACGAGCGGGATTGTTCAGAGCCAGTTTGGGTTCCACATCATCCGCGTCACAGACCGCCGTGCGGCAACCGAACCGGAGTTCGCCGACATCGCCGACCGCGTCCGCCGCGACCTGGAAAGCGAGCGCACCACCGAAGCCTTCCAGACCTGGCTGAAGACAGCTCGGCAGGAGGCCCGGGTCGTGATCGCCGATCCCATCCTCTCCGCGATGTACGAGAAGGACCTCGATCTCGACCGCGGGATCGCAGCGTTCGAACGACTCCAAGCCGAGGGGAAGGTTGAGGAGAAGTACCTCTCGTTCATCATCGGCTCGCTGTACGAGGACAAGATGGCGATGCTCGAGTCGGACATCGAGCTCCTGGAGACCCAGCTCCCCGAGGGACCCGAACGGGAAGCGCAGATCACTGCGTTGCAGAAGTCGATCGACGAAGCCCGCGCTGCGGCGCTGGCTGCCTACTACCGAGCCCTGAAGGAACTCCCCGACGACGAGGACGTGAAGGAGCGCATCATCGCGCTCGAGGGCTCGGGGCTCGTCCCACGCTAGAGCGGAAGCTCCCGCGCTGACCCGCTCCCGCCGAGCCCTGGGCCCACCACAGCTCAGGGCTCGGCGGTGAATGCCTCAGTCTGAAGCTCCACCCAGTCGTACTGCCACGGCCACAGATAGGTCGTGATCATGAACAGCCGTTCCTCGCCAGGGCGGATGTCCCACAGCTCGCGCTGGGCCTCGCCCACCACCACGTGCCCGGGTTCGCGGTAGAACCGGGCATAGACCTCAGCGTGGGTGACCCGCCGATCCGCGCTTTCATTGCGGACAACGCCCTCGACCCACGACCCGTTGTAGGCCGGGCGAACCTGCCAGTGCAGGATGTTCAACGGATGGCTGACTCCGTAGCGCAGAACGCGCACTGCCTGCGCATCGCAGCGACAGAGGCCGGCCTCCGTCCCATGCTCCTGCACCACAGTAAGAACCACGCGGAACTCCTGTTCCTCAGCCCCTTCCCCAGTCCGATCGAACCGGTGCTGGACAAGTCGTCCCCTTGCTGTGCCACCGTCCCCGAACTCCCAGACGTACTCGACGATCTCCCCGCTGCCGGGGGACGAATCGGCAGCGTCAAAGGTTACCAGGAGCGGTAGTTCGCCACTCTCCGGCACGACGCGAAACGTAGCCACCGGGGGCGCCACCCCTTGACACGGGTCGCGCGGGGTCCGCGTGCAGCCCGAGAGCAGCACCACGCCAATCGCCACCCACTTGAGCCATCGCGTGTGTCTCATCGTGACCTCCCCGTTCCGCACCCCCGACACGTGTCCTTGTGCCCCCCCGTCGAACAGGCTACAGTGAACGTGCCTAGGCGCCCATCCTCCCGGCCCTGTGCTGGGATAACACAAGGAGGTGGGAGTGTTGGCCATAGAGAGGTGCAACGTCTAGTTCGGTAACGGAACGGCCCGTGCACAGCGCGGGCCGTTCTTCTCTCCAGCGCAGTCCGTACCCTCCCGCCCGTCAACCTTCCTCCGGCACTGCGAACCCCCCGTGGTCCGCCTGGAGTCGGTAGGCCTCGATGCTTCCCGGGATCCTCGTCACGTCGTCCACCACCTGGAACAACCGCACATCGTCAGGGCTGATCGTCCCCTGACCCACAAGCGTGTCCCGAATCCAGTCCACCAGCCCCGCCCAGAACGGGCTTCCCACCAGGTACACCGGAAACGGGTGAATCCTCAGGGTCTGGATCAGGGTCAATGCCTCAAACAGCTCGTCGAGCGTCCCGTAGCCCCCCGGGAACACCACGAACGCCGACGCGTACTTGACGAGCATCACTTTGCGCACGAAGAAGTACCGGAACGAGAGGGCGTGGGTCTGATAGGGGTTGGGAACCTGTTCCTGAGGCAAGTAGATGCTGAGGCCCACGCTCTTGCCACCGGCCTCGAACGCCCCCTTGTTCGCCGCCTCCATGATCCCCGGCCCCCCCCCAGTGAGCACGGCGTAGCCCGCCCCAACGAGGGCCACCGCCAGTTCCTCGGCCTTCCGATAGTAGCCGGCATCAAGCGCCTTGCGCGCCGAACCGAAGATGGCCACCGCTCTGCCCAGCCCGCCAAGGGCCTCGAACCCCTCGGCGAACTCACCGAGGATCCGGAACATCCGCCAGGCGTTCTCTGCCATCGCGTCAACGATGAATTCTCGGTTCTCCCCTCGTGCCGTCATGGGTCCGATCCTACTCCATCGTCAGGAGCGGCGGGGACGCTAGCGCCGGCCGCGGCCGTCCTTGACCGAGCGGCTGACCGTGCTATACTCCGGCCTTCATCGTGCGATGGGCCGCCGTGCCCCAAGCGTCGGCGGATGGCAGAAGTGGACCGCCGGATCTCCGGCATGCCAAGGAGGCCCCGATATGGATCAGACCCATCTAGCGACGCGCGGGCAGGCCGCACGCGGCACGCCGGCCGGAGTGCGTAACCCCATCTAGGTCCAACCCTCCTCGCATCTCCGTTCCGTCAAAGCACAGCAAGCAGCCCTTGCAGGCCGATCCGCTTCGAGCGCGGAGGCTGGGCACGCCTTCCTTCGCGCCCGCCCAACCCCGTTGCAGGGAGGAGATCATGCAGTCGTTAAACAAACGTGGTTACGCGTATCGCCCCGCAGAGCGGGACGATGTGGCCGCTGCCGTGGAGCTGTTCAACGCGTGCTCTCGGCATGCGTTCGGGAGAGACCATTTCACCGTGAACGACGTCCGCTCCGAGTGGGGCACGCCCGGGTTCGACCTCGCGTCCGACACCCGGCTCGTGTTCCACAAGGACCGGCTTGTGGCGTATGCCGAGTTCTGGAACCTGACCGCGCCCTACGTGCGGCCCTGGTTCTGGGGCCGCGTTCATCCCGAACACCGCAGGCGAGGCATCGGCAGTCTCCTCGTGGAGTGGGCCGAGGAGCGGGCTCACCGCTCGCTCCCCCTGGCTCCGGCCGATGCTCAGATCACGCTCGGTCAGAGCGTGTGGGAGGAGGATCGCGAGGCACAGGCCCTTCTCATCGGCCGAGGGTACGCGGTTGCGCGGCGGTTCTACCGGATGAAGACCGTGTTCAACGGGGCGATCCCCGAGCCCGTCTGGCCGGAGGGGATCACCGTGCGCACGTTCGATCCCGACCGCGACCTCGAGCCCGTGGTGCGGGCCGTGGCCGATGCGTTCCGCGACCACTGGGGCAACGTCGAGGGGCCGGTTGAGCAGCGCCTCGCCCTGTGGCGGCAGTGGATCGCCACCGACGCAGAGTTCGACCCGCAGCTGTGGTTCCTCGCAGTGGAGGGGGACGAGATCGTCGGCGTGTCCCTCTGCCGGCGGGCCGACTCCGAAGACCCGGATCAGGGGTGGGTGAACACCCTCGGCGTCCGGAGGCCATGGCGGCGGCGCGGGATCGCTCTCGCTCTGCTGCACCACTCGTTCCGCGAGCTGCGCAAGCGGGGACGCAGCGGGGCGGGGCTCGGCGTGGACGCGACGAGCCTCACCGGAGCAGACCGCGTGTACGCCCGGGCCGGGATGTCCCCAGAGCGGACGACCATCGCTCTGGAGAAGGTCCTCCGCCCCGGCGTGGACCTGCGGCGAACGTCGCTGTAACGGTGGACGGGCCGTGCTGGGTGGGAGACCTGCCCGGCACGGCTCTCCCCTCGCTCCGCATGCGGCACATCCCCCGCGTGAAGGGTCGCATCATCAGGGCCTATTCGCGCTGTGTGAGGTGGGGACAAGCGGCTCGGCCGACCGCTGGACCCAGCGGGAGACGGCGTCAGCGGTCAGGACGGATTGGTCCGGAGACGGGGCTCGCTCTCCGAATGTGGCATTTCAAGATCTGACCCCCGGCCGTTTCCAGGGACCGTGCTGCTTCCGCGTCAAGCCCTACAGGAGTCGTGCTTCCACAAGCTCTGTCGGTATCGGCCTTTGATCGCCAGTGAGCGCGTTCTCGTACACGTGGCTGAAGTGATCGAGAGCATCCACCTCGATGGTGGAATCGTGCTTGTAGTGCTGAACTTCCGCAGAGAACACTACGAACTGGTATCGAACGTTGTTGATGGTGAGATAGCGGGGTTCGGCGTAAGCAATGCGGATGTGGATAGTGGCGTTCTCCGGAGAAACCTGCCGTTCGTACTGCTCTGCAAACTCATCCCAGAGGTTCCCCCGTATGTTGCCATGCTCATCTTGAAGGAACAGACGATCTCGGTCCAGATAGGAGAAGCGGAACAGGACTGGTCTGGCAGGGCTGTGCACAGGGTCCATTCTGCGCACCTGGAATACAACCCGGTCCTCAGGGACGCGAGGTAGGAGGAAGGAGCCCACGATGCGCACCTTCTGGACCCGTCCATCAAAATCCCTCTGGGTCAGTTCCCGCACCTGCCAGAGCTCGACTCGGTTGGTTGGGTTCTTCGCGAAATCCTTCGCTCCCTTTGTGAACCCACTTGTGGAGACGATGATCCCCTTCGCAGCCCCAAACTGCTGTACCACACTCGCCCACTCTCTTGCGTGCTTCACGCCCACCCGCGATGACAGGCACTTGCAGCTTATCAGAATGGGCGCTTGATACGGCATGCAAGGCCTGAGCATGACGTCTACTTGAGCAGTGCTACCGGCGCAGTCCGCGAGCCGACAATTCTGCTGGACGTCGAACAGCTCTCTGGGGAGACACCTGTGGAGGTCAGCTACAAGATCCTCCAGGCCTTTCCAGGTGAGTCCAGGCTGTGTGCTTGCTCCAGTCTTCTTCATTCGTGGGCTCGGGTTCACTGGTTGGGTTCCACAGCTCCTACGAGTGGGCTCTCCTCAGCTGTAAGGTACAGCGCGGCGATCTCGTTCTGGATTTCAATGGTCTTGGAGAGGGCGGTGGTGATGCGGCAGTAGGTGCGGATGTCGTCGCGGGTGAGGGTGCGATCCTTCCGGTCCTTGAGCCGCTCGTGTCACATCCCCACGCATCGCCCGTGCCTGCCGCCCGCCTCCGCGGAGGGTCTCCTCGCGGGCGTCGCCCAGGGCGGCGACCGCGGTGAGCCAGGCGAGGTAGTCGGGGAACAGCGCCTTCTCGGCCATCCTCTGCCTTAGACCTTGTTTGCGGCCGCCAGGGCAAGGCGACTCCCGTCGGGGACAAGCCCCGACGCTACAACGGAAGGCGTGGGTTTCGTAGCGCCCGCCTCTATGGCCGATGAGGCGGTTTCCGACCACGATCGGCGGCGGGGACGAAACCCGGCGCGACCGAACGCCCCGGTCGGGGCTGGGGGTCGCGTTACCAGGCCACCGGCACCCGCAACGGGCCGCCTCTGCGTTGGGCCACCTTCACGTATCCGTTCTGGCGGCCGAACGCGTACAGTCGCCACGTGATCTCGACGTCCTTCTTGCAGTACGCGATCACACGCTCCAGGTCCCCCTGGCGAAACCAGCGAACCGCGTCGAGCCCGCCCCCGGCTTTCGACTCGCCCAGGGTGGCCGCGGCGACGTCGTCCAGCCGTGGTCGCCACCCGAGGCTGTTCGCGAGATGGACCATGAGGTCCACCGTCGGCACGTCACTCAGCGGGCGCGAAGCATAGGGCCGCAGGACTTCGTAGTCGAACCCCACAACGTTGTAGCCCACCACCTGACCGGCCGCGCGCAGCGCAGCCTCGAGCTGAGCTGCGTCACCCTCCTGGTAGGTGTCGAACCGCCCTGCCTCCGGATCGAACGTCACCCCAACCGCCAACCCCAAGAGATGGATCCCTTCTCTCCCTCCCACCTCGTCGAGGGTGCGCTGGGTCTCAAGATCGAACGCGAGCAGAGCGGGCACCCGCGACCTACGCGCCGGAGACCATCGCCCGGAGGTCGCCGGCGGCGTTCTCTACCTGATCTGCAATCCCGCCCAGCATGAGCACGAGCTGGATGAGGTGGTAGCGGTCGAACGGCGGCAGCTCCTCGCTGGCGTAGATGGCCGAGACGATCTCCCGTTCAACCAGATCCGACTCGTGCTCCAGTTGGTTGATGCGGTCGACACCCTCGGCGATCTTGCCGGCCGCGCCGCGCAGATCCCGAGCGGTGATTGCGTCGTCGAAGTCCTCGATCGTCACCCCGTACGCGTGCACGATCCGACTCACTGCCTCGGCAAGCGCGCGATAGGCATCCTCGAGAGCGATCCCCAGCTTGGGGCGCCGAAGGGACATGAGAAGCGCCGCGTCTTGGCACAGATCGGCGATCTGGTCCTGGTGCCACAGGAGTTGGTACAGGGCGGACCGCGGCATGAGCAGCCGCCGGGACTGCGTCAGCTCGTTGCGGATCCGCCGCTTGATGAGGTCGGCCTCGTGCTCCCGCTGGCTCACAAGCTCGGCATCCACTTTGTCTCCCCGCAGCCAGGCCCGCGTCTGTCGACCCAGCTCTTCGGCTGCCTCTTCCACTGCTGTGGCGTGGGTTCTGAACGAAACAAGTGGTTGCCGTCCCCTCAAGAAGTCCATCATCCGTCCCATCCGCACCTCCTCGCTCTATCCCCGCCGGCCGTCACCGACCCGCTCCGTTCCTCGTCACCGATGTCGTGTCGCTTCCGACAAGCCCTGCCCGTCCCTCGCGCTACGGGCGACGCACTGCAACCGCCATCACAACTAGGTCGGAGACGTCCTCGGCCCGATCGGAGAACTCGACGAGCTTCTCCAGGAACTCCCGCGCCAGGATCTTCTCCGCCAGGGGAAGATCGGTTGCGAACAAGCGAGCTATGGCCCGTCGCTGCAGCTCATCCACGCGGCTCTCCTTGCGATCGACCTCTTCGGCGTGCTTGATTGCCAGCGGGTCGCCGTCGAGAAGGCCAACCACCGCTGCCTTCACGTCAGCCATCTGGCCCACAATCGCCTCCACGGCGTCCCGGATCAGGGAATGAAGAAGCTCCGGCAAGCTGACCCGCTGAAGGGTGAGGAAGTACATCACCGCTTCAGCTGCGTTCGCCAACCGGTCTACTCCCTCCACGATGTCCAGCAGGCTGCGCCGCGTCCCCGCGAGGAACGCCCCGCGCACGAGTTCACGCTCCGATGCCCGGCGGAGATCATCGGCCCGCGCCTCAGCACGATGCGTCAGCACCGCCAGCTCCTCGATCTCCTCCCACGGGCGACCGTCGAGGGCAGCACCGACGCCCTTGGCCATGGTCATCACCGCCTGCTCTACTTGAGCCAGATGGTCCACAACAAGATCATGGACCTTGGTAGCCCGGTTGCGTCGAAACATCATCGGCCTCCCTTTGTCGGTCGTCTCCCCAGTAGGATATACTGCCGCCGCGTCGCCAAGCAACTTCTGAGGTGATCGGGATGAGACAAGCCCACAGTGTGTGTTTCGTCGGCCACTCCGGCTCGGGGAAGACCGCGCTCGCGGAGGCGATGCTCCGCGTGGCAGGCACCACCGGAGACATCGCCCTCGACAGGACGCCCGAGGAGAAGAATCGCAAGCAGTCCATTGACCTCTCCGTTGGCGCCTGCACGTGGCAGGGGAAGCGGATCGATCTCATCGTGACCCCTGGCCTGGGGGAGTTCGTGGAGGAGATCTACAAGGGCGTTGAGGCGGCCGATGTCGTTGTCCTGGTCGTGAACGCGGAGAAGCCGGTTGAGGTAATGACGGAGCAAGCGTGGGACATCCGCCGCGCTGCCGGCCGCCCGGCGGTCGTGTTCGTCAACATGCTCGACAAACCCCTCGCGGATCCAGACACCGCGTTGGCGACCGTTCGCACAGCGCTCGATGGGACGTTCCTCCCCCTTCAGCTCGCGGTCCGCGAAGGCGACGCGTTCCTTGGCGTAGTGGACCTGTTCACCGGAAACGTCACATCCGGCAAGTTCACACCCTCCGCCGACGCGAGGTCCCGCCTTGAGGAGCTGCGCGCGGAGGTTGTCGAGGAAGCAGCAACGTGCGATGACGCCCTGTTGGAGAAGGTCCTCGGTGACGAGAAGACATCACGGGAAGAGGTCCTGGCTGCGGTACGAACCGGCATGCTCGCCGGTCGTCTCGTGCCGGTCCTGTGGGGCTCGGTTGCCCAAGGGCACGGGGTGCGAGAGCTCCTCGATGCCCTTCACTTCCTGTTCCCCGATGGTGGCGACGACCCGACGGCACGGCTCCGCGTGTTCTCGTTGGCCCTGGACCCGTACCTCGGCCGGCTCGCATACGTGAAGGTGATGAGCGGTGCCGTGCGCGATGGCGATGTCCTGTTCAACCTCTCTACGAAGGACAAGGTGCAGGTCCGCGACGTGTATGCGTTCGCCGGGACGAAGCTAGAGAAGGCGGGCCAGGCGTTGGCTGGGAGCATCGCCGCGCTCGGGAAGCTCGACGGTGTCGAGCTGGGTGCAACCTTGGCCACTGATCCTGCCGGCGAGCCAGAGCCCCCGATCCCGTTCCCGAAGCCGGTGTTCATCCGAGCGATGGCCGCAAGGACGCAGGCCGAGGAGGAGAAGGTAGGCACGGCGCTCCGCGACCTCGTGATGACCAAGGCCACACTTACCTTCCAGCGCGACCCGGTGACAAAGGAGGGGCTCGTCGCGGGGATGGGCGACGTCCAGCTCGACGTGCTCGCAGAGCGGCTGCGCAACAAGTACGGAGTCGAGGTTCACTACAAGGTGCCCAAGGTTCCGTACCGGGAGACGATCCGCAAGACGTCCAGTGCGATGTACCGCCACAAGAAGCAGACCGGCGGACACGGGCAGTTCGGGGAGGTCCATCTGCGCATCGACCCCTTGCCCCGTGGATCTGGGTTTGAGTTCGCAGACGAGATCAAGGGCGGCGTGATCCCGCAACAGTTCATCCCCGGCGTGGAGAAAGGCGTGCGCGAAGCCCTCGAAGAGGGCGTCCTCGCCGGATTCCCAGTGGTGGATGTACGGGCCGCTGTGTACTACGGCACGTACCACGAGGTCGATTCGTCTGAGCTGTCCTTCAAGATCGCCGCTCGCACCGCGTTCAAGATGGCGGCCGAGAACGCCGAGCCCGCCCTGCTCGAGCCGATCATGGCCCTCAGCGTGACCGCCCCCGACACGTTCACGGGGGATATCATCTCTGACCTTACATCCCGGCGCGGACGGATCCTGGGGATGGAAGCCGAGGGGGGCCGAACCACGATCCGGGTTGAGGTCCCAATGGCAGAGACCCTGTCCTATGCTCTTGATCTGAAGGCGCTCACCCAAGGCCGGGCAACGTTCCAGATGGCCCCGGCCCGCTACGACTTCGTTCCGGCACAGCTCCAAGAGCGCTTGCTCGCTCAGCTGCGGGCGGCCGCCAATGAGAGTTAGTGACTTCATGACACGTGACCCGCCCGTGGCGCGGGCGGAGGCTCCGGTGAGCGAGGCCCAACGCCTGGCAGCGGAGACAGGGGTTGCAGTCCTGTTCGTGGTGGATGCTGAAGACCGGCTGGTGGGTTTCCTGACCCGGAAAGCGCTCTCTTCAAGCCCCGACGCGAACCTCCCTGCGGGCAAGTTGGCCTCTCCCCCAACCGTGATGATGAGTCCGCACGACCCGCTCGAGCGAGCGGTCGTTCTTCTTTCCGAGCGCTACCTCCTCCTGCCGGTGACGGACGGGGAGAAACGCCTTGTCGGCGTACTCACGAGCGTCGGCCTGCTGCGTGGGCTTGCCCAGATGGCGGGCCTGGGAGAGGAGGGGACGCGCATTCGTATCCAACCATCGTCACCAGCCGACGCGTACCGGGCGCTGGCCGTCCTCGGCGCGAAGGGGCTTCCCCTCGTGGCCGTGCTCCGGGGACACCGCGGCGAGCTCATCATCCATGTTCAGGGGGTGCAGGATCCGGCCCTGCTCCTGGAAGAGCTGAAGGGGACCCTGCGGTGAGCGGGAGGGCTGGGCGCGTCGAGATCTCCGTTCACAGCAGAGCTCGCGAGGAGGTTCTCGACATCACACCGCTCGTCGCAGCGGCCCTCCCGGCGTTGGGGCTGGCCAACGGCGCTGTCCTCCTCCTCTGTCCCCATACCACCGCTGCACTGACGGTAAATGAGACCGCTGACCCTGACGTACGGACCGACGTGCAAGCCGGGTTTGCGAACCTTGTTCCGGATCTTCCGTTCCGCCATGCCGAGGGCAACTCCGGGGCCCACCTCCGCTCGGCCCTCCTCGGGCCGTCGCTCGTGCTCCCCGTCGCCGCGGGGAGACTCGTTCTCGGGACCTGGCAGGGAATCTACTTCTGCGAGTTCGACGGCCCACGGCAGCGTCAGGTGTGGGCCTTCCCCCTGCACTCCCAGCCGGGATGAGCGCGCGCCCCGGCGCCGCGCCCCGCGGGTCACGCACTCCCCCCAGCGGGCGGTCACCTGAGGGCGAGCCCGCCTTGCCCCGAGCCCGCGGGCTCTGGCATCCGGTCGTGACAGCCGCCAGGCTTCCCGACCTTGCCTAGGTCTGTGCTCCCCGGTATAGTCGGGCCTGGCTCTCGCACGAGCAGCGGTCCCTCGACGTCGCAGCCAGTGTAGCTCAAGTGGCAGAGCATCCGCCTTGTAAGCGGAAGGTTGCCCGTTCGATTCGGGCCACTGGCTCACCAACCGGTGTCGGTTGTTGGTTCGGCGGTTCACGGGGCCACCTGGAACCGGCACCCGAGAACCGGCGAACGGGTCTTCCCGGAGGGGTAGCAAAGCGGTCAAACGCACCGGGCTGTAAACCCGGCGGCCTGAGGCCTTCGGGGGTTCGAATCCCTCCCCCTCCACCATGACTTGCGCGCCACGGGCGCGGTAGGTTAGACTGTGCCTCCTCGCCCGTGTAGCTCAGTCGGCAGAGCACTTCCTTGGTAAGGAAGAGGCCGTCGGTTCGATTCCGACCGCGGGCTCTCGGACAGGAGCGGGCAGCGAGCAGCCCGGCCTTCCGGATCTGAGCTAGGGAGGAAAACGAGGAGGGTGTAGGATGGCAAAGGAACAATTCGTACGAACGAAGCCGCACGTCAACATCGGCACGATCGGGCACATCGACCACGGGAAGACGACGCTGACCGCGGCGATCACCAAGGTCCTCGGGCTCAAGGGGCTGGCCAAGCACCGGTCCTACGACGAGGTCGCCAAGGCCGACGCGAAGCTGTTCCGCCGCGACGCGACGAAGATCTTGACCGTGAACGTGGCCCACGTCGAGTACGAGACGGATACCCGCCACTACGCGCACATCGACTGTCCGGGGCACCAGGACTACATCAAGAACATGATCACCGGCGCCGCGCAGATGGACGGAGCGATCCTCGTCGTCTCGGCAGCCGATGGACCGATGCCGCAGACCCGGGAGCATGTGGTGCTCGCCCGCCAGGTGAACGTGCCGGCGATTGTCGTCTTCCTCAACAAGGTGGATCTGGTGGAAGACCCTGATCTGGTGGACCTCGTCGAGATCGAGATTCGCGATCTGCTCTCGAAGTACGAGTTCCCCGGCGACAAGACCCCGATCATCCGCGGCGCAGCGTCGAAGGCCCTGGCAGCGAGTTCGGTGGATGACCCCGCTGCGAAGCCCATCCTCGACCTCATGGACGCCGTGGACAGCTTCATCCCGTTGCCGAAGCGAGAAGAGGACAAGCCGTTCTTGATGCCGATCGAAGATATCTTCTCCATCAAGGGCCGCGGTACAGTGGTCACGGGCCGTGTCGACCGGGGCCGGATCACCCCCGGGGCAGAAGTGGAGATCGTGGGATTGACCGACGAGATTCGCAAGACCGTCGCCACGAGCCTCGAGATGTTCAACAAGGTCCTCGACCAGGCGATCGCTGGAGACAACGTGGGCATTCTCCTGCGTGGGATCGAGAAGGACGAGGTGGAGCGTGGACAGGTGCTGGCCGCACCCGGTTCCATCACTCCGCACACGGAGTTCGAGGCGCAGGTGTACGTGCTCTCCAAGGACGAGGGTGGACGCCACAGCCCGTTCTTCAACGGCTACAAACCCCAGTTCTACTTCACGACCACCGATGTGACGGGCGAAGTGCAGCTCCCGGCTGGCGTGGAAATGGTCATGCCGGGCGACAACGTGGACAAGCTTCGCTGCAAGTTGATGAAGCACATCGCGATGTCGGAAGGCCTTCGGTTCGCAATCCGCGAGGGTGGGCGCACCGTCGGCGCGGGCGTGGTGACGAAGATCATCAAGTAACATGGCGAAGAAAGACACGATCCAGCTTGTTACACTGGCTTGTTCCGCGTGCGGGCGGCACAACTACCACACGCGCCGCAACCGCAACAACACACGCCAGAAGCTCGCGCTGAACAAGTACTGCCGCTGGTGCACCAAGCGCACCGAGCACAAGGAAGCGTAGCGGATCGGAGGAGGGGTTGAAGTGCGGTATCCCTGCGGTGAAACAGGTCCGCGGGGTCTGAGGCCCGTAGCTCAAGTGGCAGAGCGGCGGACTCCAAATCCGCAGGCTGGGGGTTCAAGTCCTCCCGGGCCTGCCAGCGAAGGAAGAAGGTGAGCGCGATGATGAGGGTCCGGAGTTACCTGACGTCCGTGCGGACGGAGATCAGCCGTGTCAGCTGGCCATCCCGGAAGGAGGTGGTGAGCCTCACTGTGCTCATCATCCTTCTCTCGGTCGTGCTCGGCATCTACCTGGGACTCGCTGATCTCATCGTCACACAGGTTCTCCGGCTCCTCCTCCGCGGCTAGGGTAGCTACGATGCAACGAAAGCGCTGGTACGCCATCCAGACGTATGCGGGTTCGGAGCTGCGCCTCAAGCACCAGCTAGAGGAGCGCGTCCGCAACCTGGGATGGGAGAAGTCGTTCGAGCCCCTCCAGACGGGGGAGGCGACGGAGTTCTTCTTCGTCCCGGTCGAAGAGGTCGTCACTTCCCGCTCAGGCCGCGGGCGTGCAAGCGAGTACCGCGTTCCCTACGACTACGACCTGCTCGCCACCACGAATGAGCGTATCCAGCGCGGCGATCTCATTGCCCGCCGCCCGCCGAAGCACCTCGCCCGCCGAGCAGAGGTGATCTCGGCCGAGTCGCTGTGGCGGGTCGTCGTAGAGACCCTAACCCATACCGAGATCGAGTACCTGATCCCGCAGGAGAAGGGCCTGCGCCGTGACATTCGAGTCGGAGAAAAGACCCGCCCCGGGCTTCCCCTCACCGTAGACTCCGATGAGCGCTATGTCACCGAAGAGAGAGGCCAGATCGTGGCCCGCGAGCGCGTGAAGCGCATCGTGCTCCGCTACGATGACGGCACCGAGGAGACCCGGATCATCCCCGAGGCGTACCTTCATCCCAAGGTCCGTGCCGGCGCCACGCTGGAAGAGGGCACAGAACTGGAGCGTGAGCACAAGATCCACGCCCGGGCGTCGGGGCTGGTCAAGGTCAAGGAGTACAAGGACAAGCGCGAGGTATCCGTGCAGCGGATCGAGCGCCGCCGCCTGATCCCAGGCTATGTGTTCACGAAGATGGGCCTCGACGAGGAGGAGATGTTCGAGCTGATCCGCGGCCTGGAGCGATCCGCGCGCTTCGTGGGCAGCAAGACCCGCCCCGTGCCGATTGAGGGCCCGGAGATTCTGCTCGTGCAGCGCAAGGCGGGCCTGGTGGAGGCTCCCCAGACCGAGGCCAAGGCCCCCCGGGTCGAGCTGGAGTTCGAGGTGGGAGAGGTCATTCAGATCGTGGAAGGACCGTTCGCCGATTTCACGGGAGAGGTCCGCGAGATCGACAAGGAAGCGGAAGAGGCAGTGGTGATGGTGAAGATCTTCGGCCGGGAGACGCCGGTCCGCATTTCGTTCGACGGAATCGAGAAGGTGTAAGGAGACGACGGTGGCGAAACAACAGGTGGCCAAGATCAAGCTCCAGATCCCGGCCGGGCAGGCCAACCCCGCCCCCCCGGTGGGACCGGCGCTGGGCGAGCACAAGGTCAACATCATGGACTTCTGCAAGAAGTTCAACGAGGCGACGAAGGGCGAGGAGCCTGGCCTGATCATCCCCGTGGAGATCGCGGTCTACCAGGACCGTTCGTTTGACCTCACCCTGAAGCAGCCGCCCGTGGCCGTGCTCCTGCGCAAGGCCGCCGGAGTGGATAAGGGCTCAGCGACGGCAAAGCGGCTCCGGGTTGGACGAGTGAGCATGGAACAGGTGCGCCGGATCGCAGAGCGAAAGCTCCCCGATCTCAACACGGATGACCTGGCAGCCGCAGTGCGGATGGTCGTGGGCACTGCGGAGAACATGGGGCTCGAGGTGGTCCAATGAAGCGGAGCCGGAGTTACCAGTCGAAGGTCGCCCTGCTGGAGCGGGAGAAGGTCTATCCTGTCCGCGAGGCGATCGATCTCCTCAAGAAGACAGCCACCGCCAGATTCCCGGAGACGGCGGAAGCCGCCATCGTGCTCGGCATCAACCCTGCCCAGCATCAGGTTCGGGGAACGTGCCCGTTGCCCCACGGGACCGGCAAGTCGGTGCGGGTGCTCGTGTTCGCCCGCGGAGAGAAGGTACGGGAAGCCGAGGCGGCAGGAGCGGACTACGCCGGCGGCGAGGACCTCGCCGAGAAGATCCAAAAGGAAGGGTGGCTGGAGTTCGAACGGGTCGTCGCCACGCCGGACATGATGTCTGTGGTCGGGAAGCTCGGAAAGATCCTCGGCCCACGCGGCCTCATGCCGTCTCCCAAGACGAACACCGTGACCATGGACGTCGGGGCGGCGGTGCGAGAGCTGAAGGCGGGGATGATCGAGTTCCGCGCCGAGCGAACGGGGATCGTGCACGCCATCTTTGGAAAGACGGACTTCGAGCCGGAGAAGCTCGAAGAGAACCTGATCGCCTTGGTACGCGCCGTGATCGAGCGCAAACCCGAAGGCGTGCGAGGACGGTACATTCAGCGCGTGTCCATCTCCGCGACGATGGGACCGGGGATTCGGGTGGACGAGGCGGAGCTTGTTGCCGCCGCGCAGAGAAAGGGGTGAGGGAGATGCCGCGACAGGACAAGGTCGTTGCGGTTGAGGACCTGCGGGGCAAGCTGTCCCGCGCGCGGTCGGTGGTGATCCTCGACTACCGCGGGCTGTCCGGCTCGGACATCACCGCACTCCGTCGGTTCGTCCGCAAGCAGGGCGTCGAGCTCCGGGTGGTGAAGAACACGTTGACCCGCATCGCCGCCACCGAAGCAGGGCTCGAGGGGTTTCCCCCGACCCTCACCGGCACGAACGCGTTGTTGCTGGGAGAAGGCGATCCCGCCGTTCCGTTCCGCGTGGCACGGGAGTGCGCGCGGCGCTATCCCCAGGTGAAGGTCAAGGCGGGGGTGTTCGATAGCGTCGCTGTTTCAGCGACAGAGGCAGACTGGTACGCGACCCTTCCCACGCGGGAGGAGCTCCTGGGACGGCTGGCGGGAGCCCTCGCTGGTCCGATTCGGGGGCTCGCGGTCACCCTTTCCGGGGTCACGCGCAAGTTCGCAGTGGCACTCTCGGAAGTGCAGAAAAAGAAGGAAGCGGAGGGCTAGACGATGACAAAGGAAGAGTTCATCCAGGCGATCGAGCAGATGACGGTCAAGGATCTCGCCGAGCTTGTGTCGGCGATCGAGGATCGGTTCGGCGTCTCGGCACAGGTTGCGGCCCCGGTGGCCGTGGCCACGGCTGCCCCGGCCGCCGATGCTGGCGGTCAGGCGAAGTCCACGGTAGACGTCGTCCTCACGAACGCCGGGCAGCAGAAGATCCAGCTGATCAAGGTTGTGAAGGACATCACCGGCAAGGGCCTCAAGGAATGCAAGGACCTCGTGGACAAGCTCCCCGCGGTGATCAAGGCCGGCGTGAGCCCGGAGGAAGCCGACGACATCCAGAAGAAGCTCGTCGCCTCCGGTGCCGAGGTCGAGCTGCGCTAGGGAGGAAGAGCTCACCTCTTGGCCTCACCTGTGATGACGCGACGTGGCTACGGAAGGGCCCGGCGGTGGATTGAGCCGCCGGACCTCATTTCTGCCCAGGTAGCATCCTACGAGAGCTTCCTGCGTCAGGGCATCCCCGCAGCGTTTGCCCAAGTGAGCCCGATCCGTGCTCCCAACCGCGACGGGCTGTACATCGAGCTTGTCGAGCCCCATCTGGGGGAGCCGCGCCACGACGAGTGGGAGTGCCGGGACAAGGATCTCACGCTCGCTGTCCCCCTCAAGGCAACAGGGCGCCTGTGGGAGGACGGGCGGTTGCGCCAGGAAGCGGAGCTGTATCTGGCCGAGATCCCGCTGATGACGCCACGGGGAACGTTCGTGATCAACGGAACGGAGAACGTTCTCGTGAACGAGCTCGTCCGCTCTCCGGGGGTCTACCTAACCCAGGAGGAGCCCCACGTGTACCGGGCTCACTTCCTCCCCGAGTCCGGGGCTTGGCTAGAGTTCGATCTGGACACGAAGCGATGGACGTTGCGGGCGAACCTGGACCGGCGTGGCAAGGTTCCCGCCACCACGCTGCTGCGGGCGATCGGCCTCAGCGAGCGAGACATCCTCACCCAGTACGCGGTAACGGTCCCGGTGGAGGACCTCCCGGACTACCTCGCGTCGTGGAAGCGCGCCACCCTCGCCGAGGACATCTCGATCGGGGACGCCGAATGGAAGGTCGGCGAGGAGCTGTCGGCCGAACGCGCCACCGCCCTCGCCCGTGCCGGCCGCGCCAAGGTCCGCCTCGTCCATCCCGCGATCGCCAAGTCGCTCGAAGAAGAGCACGAGAAGCGCATCACGACCCAGGAAGAGGCCGCGCGGTACATCTACTTGCGGTTCCGATCCGGCGAGCGGGTGACTTCGAGCCAAGCGTTCGAGTACCTGAACAACCTGTACTTCAACCCTGAAACGTACCGACTGACGCCGGTTGGGAGGTTCAAGGTGAACCGCAAGCTCGGCCTCCAGGGTGACGCGACGTGCCTCACCCCCCAAGACCTCTTCGGGGCACTCAACCTCCTGCTGCGAACGATGGACGACCCGTCCCTCGTCGACGAGACGGATCATCTCGCCAACAAGCGGGTCCGCCTTCCCGGCGAGCAGGCTCAGATGGCGCTCCGGGAGGGCCTCACGCGCATGGCGCGCATCGCCCAGGACAAGCTCTCTCACTACGACCCGGAGGACAAGGATGCTCTGCGGCGCATCGTCTCGGCACGGACGATTCAGGCGTCGATGAACTACCTCTTCTACACCGGCCGCCTGTCCCAGTTCCTCGAGCAGACGAATCCCCTCGCCGAGCTCACCCACAAACGACGTCTGTCGGCGCTGGGCAGCCTCACCGCGCGGCGGGCGAAGATCGAGATTCGCGACGTGCACGCTTCGCACTACGCCCGGATCTGCCCGATCGAGACACCGGAAGGGCAGAACATCGGTCTGATCACGTCCCTCGCCCTCCACGCCCGCGTCAACGACTACGGCTTTCTCGAGGCTCCGTACGTCGTCGTCAAGGACGGGAAGGTCACGGGGGAGATCCGGTACCTGATGGCCGACGACGAGCGCCAGTACAGGATCGCCCCGGCGACAATCGCCATTGGCAAGGACGGGCGAATTCGCGAGAGCCGCGTCCAGGTACGCACTGGAAACGAGGACGTCCACTTCGTGTCCCCCCAAGAGGTCGACTTCGTCGAGGTCGCCCCGGACATCATCGTCGGCGCGTCCGCGGCGTTGGTCCCGTTCCTCGAGCACGACGACGCGAACCGAGCGCTGATGGGCGCAAACATGCAGCGCCAGGCAGTGCCGCTGTTGCGTCCGGAAGCACCGTTCGTGGGAACCGGCCTTGAGGGCAAGGCCGCGCGCGATTCCGGGGCCACGTTGCTCGCAGACGAGGACGGCACGGTCACCTTTGCCGATGCCCAGCGAATCGAGGTCAAGGGGAAGAAGGAGACGAAGGTCTATCGTCTCCTCAACTACGAGCGCTCGAACCAAGACACGATTCTCCACCAGTACCCAGCGGTGCGGACCGGGGACAAGGTGAAGCGGGGCGATGTGCTCGCGGACTCGCAGTCTTCGGTGAACGGCGAGCTCGCCTTGGGGACGAACCTTCTCGTCGGGTTCTTGCCGTTCGAAGGGTACAACTACGAAGACGCGATCGTCATCTCCGAGCGGTTGGTCCGGGAGAATCGGCTCGACTCGATCCACATCCAGGAGTTCGAGGTTCGCGCCGAGGAGACGAAGCTCGGACCCGAGGAGATCACCGCCGACATTCCCAACATCTCCCGGGAGGCGCTCCGCAACCTGGACGAGCACGGGATCGTCCGTGCAGGAACCGAGGTCCAGACGGGGGACGTGCTCGTGGGCAAGATCACCCCCCGCGGCGAAGCCGAACCCACCCCCGAAGAGCGAATCTTCCGGTCCATCTTCGGGGAGCGGATGCGGAACTTCAAGAACACGTCCCTTCGCATGCCCCCCATCTCCGGGACGGCAACCGTGATCCGGGTGAAGCGAATGTCCCGTGCTGCCGGCGACGAGCTGGAAGCAGGGGTCAACGAGCTGGTGAAGGTCTACGTTGCCCAGCGACGGCGGATCGCGGTGGGCGACAAGCTGGCCGGACGCCACGGCAACAAGGGCGTGATCGCCGCAGTGCTTCCCGATGAGGACATGCCGTTCCTCCCCGATGGGACGCCACTCGACGTGGTGCTCAACCCCCTCGGCGTACCGTCGCGGATGAACCTCGGACAGATCTTCGAGGCGAACCTGGGGTGGCTTGCTTCGCTGCGCGGGGAGACCGCCGCTTCACCGGTGTTCGACGGGGCGCACGAGGACGAGATCCTCACCGACCTCACCCAGGCCCTTGTTGAGCACGGTCTCGCCGACGGAACCCGGATGGACGGCAAAGTGGTGTTGCGGGACGGTCGCACCGGAGAACCCTTCCAGTCGCCCATCACCGTGGGGGTGCTCTACCTCCTGAAGCTTGAGCACATCGCTGCGGAGAAGATCCACGCCCGATCCACGGGTCCCTACGCTCTCATCACGCAGCAGCCGCTCGGCGGGAAGGCGCAGTTCGGCGGGCAGCGGCTGGGGGAAATGGAGGTGTGGGCGCTCGAGGCGTACGGTGCGTCGTCCCTGCTCCAGGAGATGCTGACCCTCAAGTCCGACGACGTGAAGGGACGCGTCCAGCTCTACAAGGCGATCCTTCGGGGAGAGGACTTCCCCCGCCCCGGGATCCCGGAATCGTTCCGCGTCTTGTGGCAGGAGCTGCGCTGCCTCGGGCTGTCCGCCAAGGCCTACGACAAGGACAACCGAGAGCTGGAGATCGTGTGATCCCATGCCGGACGAGCGCGCGTCCGGGATGATCCTGTACCGAGACCACGGGCAACTCCGGGAGTACCTGCTCATCAAGAACAGGGTCGGCGGCCACTGGGGGTTCCCGAAGGGACGTCTGGAGCCAGGCGAGGACGAGATGCGGGCCGCACTGCGCGAGGTAGCAGAGGAGGTGGGAATCGCCCATCCCCAGGTCGTGCCGGGGTTCCTGGAGCGCCTCTCGTACCGGTTTGTCCGCAACCGGGCGCTCGTCCAGAAAGAGGTCATCCTGTTCCTCGCCGCAACGAACGAGGAAGGAACCCCCGAAGGCCATGAGATCGAGGCCCAGGCATGGCTTCCCCTTCCCGAGGCCCTGGCCCGGCTCAGCTACCCCGAACAGCGATCGGCCCTTTCCCGAGCTGACGCGTTCCTACAGGCGCAGCATCCGCGCTCGGGGAGGTGATCGGCGTGGGTTGGCCCCAACCCGTGGCCGCACTGACGGTCTTTGTCGCTGCCTACGCGCTCATCTTCTCCGGCTACCTCCACCGCACCGTTGCGGCCCTCATCGGCGCAGTGGCGATGATCGTTGCAGGTAGTGCCCTCGGGTTCTACGCTCACCGCGCGGCCGTAGCGAGCATTGACGCCGACACGCTGTGGCTTCTGTTCGGGATGATGGCGCTCGTGGGGCTTCTTCGCGAAACCGGCTTCTTCCAGTACATCGCCATCCGGGCGGCGAAGATCGCCCGTGGCAACCCCACCGTGCTCTTCATCTCCTTTGGGCTCTGCACGGCCGTGGCGTCGATGTTCCTGGACAACGTCACCACCCTGCTCACCGTGGTCCCCGTGACGATCTCCGTGGCCGAGGTGCTGGCGATTCCAGCCGGGCCGCTCCTCATCATGGAGGCGATGGCCTCGAACATCGGAGGAACCGCGACCCTCGTCGGCGATCCGCCGAACATCCTCATCGGGTCCGCAGCGGAGTTCCCGTTCAACGCGTTTCTCAGCCACACACTGCCCGTCGCGGTGACCGTGCTCGCAGTGGCAATGGCGTTCCTCCTTGTTCGGTTCCGCCGACGAGCGCAGTCCGGCGCCTCGAACGTGGAGGCGGTGATGGCGATGGACGAACGTCAGGTGCTCACGCAACCCCAGGCCATGGGCAGGCTTGTGGCGGTCCTGGCCCTGGTGTTCGTCCTGTTTGCCTTCCACCACTTGATCGGCCTAACCCCGGGGGTAATCGCGCTCATCGGCGCGGCACTGAGCGCGCTCGTCCTCAGACCGAGCATCGAGTCGTTCCTCCACGGAGTGGAGTGGGATCTCCTCGTCTTCCTCGCCGCGCTGCTCGTCCTCACGGGTGGCCTCGAGGCTTCTGGCGCCCTGAGCGTTGCCGGCCAGTGGGTCGTTGCCGCGGCAGGCGGCTCAGTCCTTGTTCTCGCGCTCTTCCTGCTGTGGTTGGGGGCCCTCCTCAGCTGGGTGGTGAGCGCCATCCCGGCCTCAGTTACGCTCATCGCCCTTGTGCGCGGACTGGCCGGCACAGGCATCCCGCTCACCCCCCTGTGGTGGGCGCTCGCGCTGGGGGTCGGGCTTGGCGCGAACGGGACCCCGCTCGGTTCGGCCGCGAACATGGTTCTCGTGTCGATCGCCGAACGTGCGAGTCAGGTCGTACACTTCAAGGCTTGGCTCAGAGACGGAGTGCCTGTTGCCGTCCTGTCGTGTGGCGTGGCGAGTCTCTTCCTGTGGCTGGGGATCGCCACGGGGTGGTTTCTGTGAGCCGGGGCGATCTCCCGCTGCGTGAGGCCCACCGCGGGGTGTGGCTCCTCGACACGGACCAATTCGGGGTTTCCGGTCAAGGCGGTGTCTACATCGTCCCCGGCCGCCCGGCGGCGCTCGTCGAAGCGGGGACGTCGCTCGCCCGGGACACGGTCCTCGCCGCCCTCGACGCGCTCGACGTTCCGCGCGACGATGTGGGTTGGATCTTCGTCACGCACATCCACCTCGACCACGCGGGGGGAGCGGGCGGGCTCCTCGCGGCTCTTCCCCGGGCGAAGGTCGTCGTCCACGCCCGCGGGGCGCGACACCTTCTCGACCCGTCGCGCCTCGTGGCCTCGGTCCGGGAGGCGGTCCGGGACCGGTTCTCCCTCTACGGGACGGTCACCCCGATCCCGGAACGCCGGCTCCACGTTCCAGCGGACGGGGAGGTCTTCCCGCTCGCGGGGTTCCGGATCCGGGCCGTGGATGCCCCGGGCCACGCCCCCCATCACCTGTGCTACTTCGAGGAGGGGGAGCGGCTTCTCTTCACCGGGGATGCGGCCGGCCTCTACGTGGGAGGAACGCTGATCCCATCCACTGTCCCACCCAGCTTCGACCTCGACGAGTCCCTTGCCACGCTGACCCGGCTCGCCGCGCTCCGACCTCAGAAGCTCCTCTTCACCCACTTCGGGCCCGGTTCCCCCGACCTCCTCGTCCGTTACGGGGAGCTCCTCCGGGAGTGGGTGGACCGCGTGCGACGGCTGGGGGCCGAGCACCGGGACGAGGACAGCCTCGTGGCGGCGGTGCTCGCCGAGGTGGAGCGGGCGGGGGGGATCCCGTCCGGGGAGGCGCGGGGGGACCTCGCGATGTCCGTGCGGGGGGTTCTCGGCTACCTCCGCCAGCGGGAGGGGACGGCGTGATTGCCCGGGTGGCCCTGCCCATCCCCCGGGCCGCCCCGTTCGACTACGAGGTCCCGCCAGACCTGCGGGTGACCGTCGGAGACCGGGTACGCGTTCCGTTCGGAACCCGCCGCATATGGGGGATCGTGGTCGGCGTGTCCCCCGAGCCCACGTTCCCCGGGCGCGTGCTCCCGATCGAGGCCGTGGCCGGGCCGTGTCTCTCCCCCGCGGGCGTGGACCTGATCGCGGAGGTGGCCCGGGGGGCGTTCGTGGGGGTGGGGCTCGCGTTGGCGCGGCTCGTTCCCCCGCCCAGCCGGGCCCGGGTGCGGGCGGTGGAGCTGGCGGTCCCCGCGGAGGCGGCCTCCGATCTCGCCCGCCGCGCCCCGGCCCAGGCGCGGGTCCTCGCCGCGGTGGCGGGGGGGACGACGCGGATTCCCGAGTTGCAGGCCCTCCCGGGAGGAGGGAGGGCAGTGGGGGCGCTCCTCCGCAAGGGCGTCCTCCGCCCGCAGCGACTGCCGTTCGCCTACCGCGAGGAGAGGACGGCCATCGTTCTCACCCCCGCCCAGCGGGGGGCGGTGGAGGCGATCCGGGGGGGGATCGGACGCGGAAAGGGGTACCTCCTGTTCGGGCCCCCGGGGTCGGGGAAGACCGAGGTCTACCTCCAGGCCGCCGCCGCGGCCCAGGCCGAGGGCAGGTCGTCCCTCCTCCTCGTCCCCGAGGTCTCGCTCCTGCCCCAGCTGTGGGCCCGGGCGGGGCGGGCCGTCGGCACCTTCCCGGAGACCTACTTCGGCGAGCTCCCGCCGGGCGAGCGGTGGGCGGCCTGGCACGGCGCGCTCGCGGGCGCGGTCCGCTGCGCTGTGGGGACGCGGTCGGCGTGTTTTCTCCCGCTGCAGGACCTCGGCCTCGTCGCCCTCGACGAGGAGGGGGAGCCCGCCTACAAACAGGAGGAGATGGCCCCCTCCTACCACGCCCGGGCCGTGGCCGAGAGGCGGGCGGAGCACGAGGGCGCGGCGGTGGTCCTCGGCGCGGCCGCGCCGTCCGTGGAGACCTACTTCCGTGCCGAGCGGGGCGAGATCGATCTCCTCTCTCTCCCGGAGCGCGTCGCGGGGGCGGCGCCCGAGGTGCGGGTCGCCCCCCGCGGCGAGGACGTGATCGGCCCGATCCTCCAGGACGCGATCCACCGCCACCTCGGCACCAAGGGACAGGTCATCCTGTTCCTGAACAGGCTCGGGTTCTACACCGGCGCCGCCTGTCGCTGCCGGGCGATCCTCCGCTGCCCGCACTGCGAGATCCCCCTCGTGTTCCACCTCGCCGACCGCGCGTTCCACTGCCACACCTGCGGGAAGACCGTGCGCGACCCGACGTGCCCGGCGTGCGGGGGGACGCGGTTCCACCTGTTCGGGGTGGGGACCGAACGGGTCGAGCACGAGGCGAAGCGGCTGTTCCCCGCAGTCACCGTGGCCCGGCTGGACAGCGACACGGCGCGCGATCGCGATCAGATCCTCGCTTCCTTTGCCCGGGGCGAGATCCAGATCCTCGTCGGGGCACAGATGGTGGGGAAGGGGCTCGACTTCCCGGGGGTCACCCTCGTCGGGGTGGTGAGCGCCGACGGGCTTCTCTCGACCCCCGACTTCCGCGCCGGGGAGCGGACGTACCAGCTCGTCGCCGGCGCCGCCGGCCGGGCCGGCCGAGGCGAGCGGCCTGGCGAGGTGGTCGTCCAGTCCGACCAGCCGGATTACTACGCGATCCGCTGCGCCCTGGCGGGCGACTATGGGGGGTTCTACCGCGAGGAAGTGCGGTACCGGGAAGCCCTGCGCTACCCACCGTTTGCCCGGCTGGTGCGGATGGTGGCCACCGGGCGCGGAGCCGAGACGAGGGCGGAGGCGCTCGCCCGCGACCTCGCCGGCCACGGGTTCGAGGTTCTGGGCCCGGCGCGGCTCTTCCCCCGCCGCGGGGTTCCCCGGGTGCAGCTCGTCGTCCGGGGAGGGGATGACGTGGTGGAACTCCTCGCCGCGGCCCTCCCCCAGCCGCCCCCGTGGCTCCGGGTCGACCCCGACCCGATCTGGCTCGGTTAGCCCTTCCCAAGGGCGCCCCGCTCTCCCTGGGACGCGGCCCAGCTGAGGACTGGGCGCCGACTGGGACCGACGAACACGGGGGTGGTTCCTCCCGGTCTTCGCCCATTCCAGCCGCTTGAACAGCAACCCTTCCCGAACCTACCCCGACGTGACGGTACGCTACACTACGTTCGGACTGATCGAAGAAGCCGGAGGTGGCGGATGAGGGAGCAGCGACGGTTGGGCGTTGTGTTGGCTTTGGGGCTGGCCGTGGGAGCCGGCGGAATCTCTAGCCCCGTCTTCCCGCCGGGGGTGGAGGAACTTTTGCCCCATGCGGTGAACCTCTGGCACTGGAAGACGCTTGCGCCCTTTGGGGCAGCTTCGCTGACCGTGTTGGCAGTGGGAGACCTCACCGAGGATGGATTGGACGACGTGGTGGTGTCAGACCACCAGACGATCTATGTGTTCGCGGGTACGCCGGACGGAGGGTTTGTGGATCGTCCCGTTGGGTTCTATGAGGTCAAATGGCACAATGGGCGGTACTACACCGTCATCGGCTCGACTCAACCTTTGTCTGCGACTCTCGTTGACCTGGATGAAGACGGCGCCCTTGACCTCGTGGCGGGGGCGACCAGTACGCAAGACAAGCTCTACCTGTTCCGCAACGGGGGGCGGGGAGGGCTGGACAAGATGGCCGCCTTGGAGGTCCCCAAGCCCCCGTACCAGCTGTGGGTACTGGACTTCACAGGGAATGGGTTGTTGGACATCCTGTGGTGGACGGAGGGGGGCCGGAACGACGGGCAGCTATTCCTGCACGAGGGACAGGGCGGGTTTACTTTTGGCGGCCCCCTGGTTCTCGCGGAAGTGAAGGGGCAGCCGCTTGGTCTGGCGGACCTCAACGGGGATGACTTTCTGGAGTTCGTGTTTTACTCATCGGATGCGGTCCAGGTGCTGTGGGGAAGCCCGCAAGGCTTTACCGAAAAGACGGAGTGGCTGAGCCCTCACGGCAAGATCTGGCACGGGCGCCTGATGGAGCATGGGGGCGGCCTAGTCGAGCTCGTCCTCGGCACCAGCGAGGGCTTGGTCACCGGCTTGCTCAGCCGAGAGGGTCTGGAGGTGGGGGCATTCTACCCTGTGGGGGAAGTGATATGGGTCCACCTCATCGATCTGACCTACGATGGCGTTGAGGACGCGCTGGTTCTGCTGCGCTCGGCGGGTTGGATGGTGCTGGCAGGCAAGGGTGATGGGGGGTTCCACCTCCCCACCAGCGAATTCCTGCTTTTCGGAAGCCTGTCCCTGGGAGGGAGGGAGAGCACGTGGACAATGACCATTGCCGGCCAACCGGCGCTCGTACTCAACAGCAGACCGTTCCCGACCGTATACGTTGTGAGCAGCGCGCCCCGTGGGGAGAGCCTGATCCCGTTTTCGGGAAGATACCTCCTGGCAGTGGGTGACCTCAGCAGAAACGGAAGCCCGGACCTGGTGGTCGAAGGCAGAGCGGGAGTGGACGTGTTGTGGAACAACGGAACCGGAGCGTTCGTACGCCGCGAGCTTCTGCAAGCAGAGCTGAACGTCATCACGGCGGAGGTCGAGGAGGGAAAGCTTTACCTATTGAACCTCGTCCCTCGCGAGCGTGGCTGGGCTGCGATCGAGCTGTGGACAGTGTCCGCGCGGGGGGACGTGCTCAGCCGTGAAGTGCTCGAGGAGTTTGGGCCCTACGAAGAGAACACCATCCAGCCTGTTCTCCTAGTGGCGGATTTTGACGGCAACGGGACAAGCGACGTCCTTCTTCTCCGCAAAGAAGCGGTGCTCGTCAAGTGGGATGAGAGGACCTGGGAGAGCTTCCCCTGGGAGAAGGGGAACTTGGGGTTGGCCACGGCGGGGCAGTTCACCCGCAAGGACATTCCCGAAGCAGCCCTCCTCAGCGAGGAGGGGGTGTTCTTCGTCTCGTTCCCCCACAGGGTTCTGGAGGTGAAGCAGGCGCCGTTTGCACTCGAGGTCCTACCCCTGGCAATGTCCGCAGGGGACCTGGATGGGGATGGGTACGACGACCTCGTGCTTTTAGGCTTGGAGATCGAGATCCAGGTGAATGAGGAGAGGGTGGCGGTCGGGGTGGTCGGCTCCCGGGGATGGGTGCTGTGGTCCACGGGTGAGGTCGCAGAGCTTGCGCTTCCACAGCTTTCGCAGGGTGACGCGCCATGGCCCTTGCAGGGGCTGGCCCTGGGGGACTTCACGGGTGACGGGATAGGTGACATCGCGTTCACCACCATCCACGGTGCGGGGGTGTTCGTGCTTCCTGGTCGAGGGGACGGCACGTTTGCCGAGGCCGTGCAGATTCCGCGTCCCATGGGGCCGTTGTTCGCGGCCGATCTCAGCCGCTCGGGCCAGCCCGCGCTCATCGGCTCCTCGGTGGGGCTTGAGCCCTACCTGTGGATTCGTTGGAACGGAGGTGGACAATGATCGGGCGGATCGGATGGATACTAGCGTACCTTGGGTTGGCGTTCACCCTTGAAGCTAGAGCGGACGACTGCAAATGTACTGCTACTCCCTTCTGGGGTAGCCAACCGGGGACCAGTATTAGGGTCGGGGTTTCCTTTGGCGGGCGGGTTACAGAAAAGGTCCAGATTGGCGCAGGCGTGGGCCTGACTCTTACCTGGGGAGGCGCAATAACGGCCCGTCAAGAGTGTACCTGCGTCGACTACTGCTGCCCTGATCCTGAGGTCGTCCGCCCCACAGTGATCATGAGCTCGATCCCGCTTTCGGTTGAGATGCCTGGCCCGTTGGATCCACGATACCGAATAGAGCAAAAAATGACAGTAAGCCCTGTACCTATACCCGACGAGGATGTATGGGAATGCCAAGATTGTGAGAAGGAGGAAGTGCCGCGGGCTTGCCGGGGAACGAGAGGAATGACCTACAGGCAGGCGGGGGTGAGTGTAGGTCTTTCGTTCTCCGCGTCCGTCGCGGGGAAAACGGTCACGGTGGGGTTCTCGCTGCCAGGGCCCGCAGAGCCGGAGATGACGATTCTTCTCAGTCCCTGCCGGGCCGAAGAGTCGCCAAAGAACCGACGACCTTTCTTCTCCGAGGTTCCCGCGTCTCTTTGTCTTGCGCCAGGCCAGTCGGTGGACATCGTCTTGCACGCCTACGACCCTGACGGTCCGGATGACATTGCTTTTGTTGAACCTTCGTCTCCCTGGCCGGAGGGGATCAGCGGTTCTATCGTTCAGGACCGGATTGTGCAGTGGAGGCTGGAGGGAGCGTATGAAGCCGTGTGGGCCCGTGAAGTCACCTTTAGGATTGAGGTTGACGAGGCGTACACGGGCACCGGTGGGGAGCTGCAATTTCTTGTCTTTGATAGGGAACGCGAGTTAGCACTCGTTGAGGTTCCCTTTGAGGTCATTTGGCCCATCGAGATCCGAATGGAGAACCCAACAGAGTACTGGGAGCAAGTCCGAGCACGAGATGGACGGATGGTCTCCGTTCTTGTGCAGGAGTTCGATCTTGTGATCAATGACCCGAATTGCCCGAACCCGTTGTGTCGGACTTTTCTTGTCCCGTGGTTCGCGTACTGTATAAGGACCAAGAGCAACCAGGGCAGGATCCGGATCGATTCATCATCAGAAGGATTTGGTTCATTCTGCGCAGCATCAGAGGCACGGACGAAGAGGAGGCACATCAAGTTTGTGCCCGATCCAGATGCCCAAGAGGAAGAAGACGAAGTGGTGGTGGAAGTTAGCCACTATGGGTGCCAAGTTGTCTTCACCAAGAACGGTTTTCCCGTCAAGGTTGTGGTGAACACCATGCCCGAGACCAGTGTCTCCCCGTCTGAACTCACCACCCGCG
Source organism: Candidatus Bipolaricaulis sibiricus (assembly GCA_004102645.1). Classification (GTDB taxonomy): domain Bacteria; phylum Bipolaricaulota; class Bipolaricaulia; order Bipolaricaulales; family Bipolaricaulaceae; genus Bipolaricaulis; species Bipolaricaulis sibiricus. Next base: position 1,340,669 of record CP034928.1, read on the forward strand.
CCGGTGGGTCCGTGCGGGCGAGGGTCATCGCCACGGACCCGGACGGGGACTGGGTCACACTTGTCCAAACCTCCGGCCCGGGCGCGTTCACGCCGGTAACAGGGGAGGGCGAGGCAAGCGGCACCTGGAGCTGGACGGTGCCCCAGGCGTACGGGGGCAGCTCGTGGCGGCTGGCCGGGTTCCGGGCTGAGGACGCCTGGGGCGGTAGCTCCCTTGCCTACCTCTTGGTGCGGATCAGCACCCCGCCGCGGCTGTACTGTACAGGGAGCAAGAGTGTGATGCCGGTTGTACCCGATCGCTGTGGTGGGGGAGGGACACTTATAGAAGAGACGCGTTGGGAGGGTGGTTATTATGAATACAGCGCAGGTCAGTCCGGCTGAGGTTCATGTTCGGAAGGCGGTGATCGGCCTGGGGCTTGAGGACAGGACCAGATCTCCGCGGTCCATCCCCGGTCTCAGCGCAAGAGGGAGACAAGATCGCGCTTCCGAACGCCAGTCCTTGCCTCACATCCGATCTGCTGGGCAAGATAGCGAAAGTCCACGGGCCACCGCATTCCCCCACAGGTTCCTAGCCGGGATCTTACTGGTGTCCATGCTCTGGGCCGTCGCCCCTGCGGTGCTTGCGGCAAGTGCTGGGCAGGGATTACCTCCGGCGGTTGTCCTTGGCTCTGTGCGTGTGTTTCGCTCTGCCGAGCACGTCCGACTCCTGGGCACGTGCGATCTGGACGGTGACGGACACCTCGACATCATCTGGGGTGACCGTCAGTACCTAGGGGTACTGTGGGGGCAAGAAGGCGGCATGTTCCGAGAGGGGATGCCAAGCCCGTACTCCTTCCTTTTAGGTCCCCGGAAAGATGGTTTCCGCGAAATCCAGCCGGTGGGTGACTTCTTTCCCCTTCTCGGTACTGTAGGGGACCTGGATAGTGACGACGACTTGGATGTCGTCGCGGCGGTGATCAACACCGAAACCGGGTTTCACGAGCTCATCGTGTTCGAGAACAAGAGAGATCGCCTCCTATAGAGGGCTCAGACCTTGGAGCTTCTTTTGCTCGGTAGGGATGAGTTAGGATACCACATCCGCATCTGGGATCTGCCGACACGCAACCCTCACAGGGTCGTCGTCATGACCACGGATGAGCGCGGGCAGGGCACAAGAGTTAAAGTTCCTGTGGTCTCCATCCACCGCCCGAAGATCACCGTTGAAGATGCGGACTGGCAGCAGGTCTCGCGGGATAAGTGGGTCTACACAGTTATTGCGACCGTGACCGACCGCGACTTCCAGCCCTGTGTCGAGCGCACGCTTGCGGAGCGGCTGCGACTGACCGCCTATTCAAGCGGAGGTGGGAAGTTTCTGTTCGCGCATCCCTGGAACGTTGCCGAGCGGGAAGTTGGTTGTACAGACGCCTTTAAACTGGATGACAGCTACGGTAGGCAGGTGAAGCTCGAGTATTCCCCAAGCAGTGAAGCGATTCCTCGCCAGTTTATGCTCGCCCTGACGGCGACCGACGCGTGGGGCTTCAGCGAGAAATGGAACCTGGAGCTGAAGGACGGCATGCCGTCGTTCGAGAAGTACGAGAGCTTTCCGCCGGCTTCCTCCCCCATCAGGATTCCGTTCGGCGCACAGGTGCGCTTGACCCTCTCGTTCCGCGATCCAGATGGAGACTGGCTTGAGCTCCGGCAAGTTCGAGGTCCTGGCACCTTTACTCCGGTGCAGGGAATGGGCAGGGTCGAGGGGACCTGGTCCTGGACAGCAGATTCGCGGCAGAGGTACTGGTTAGTTGAGTTCGAGTGTCAGGACTACGTTTTCCCCGGCGGCCCCCCTTATGAAGGCCCTGCCAGGGCGATGTTCCTCTTGGAAATCGTTTAACCCCCGCGGCCGCACAGTGGCTCGGCCTGGGTGAACTGGGGCGCCACCGCGCGGACCATCCTCTACGTTCAGGATCCGGACAGCTTCTCCCACAGCTTCGCTTTCGACCCGCCGCCGGGGATCTCGGTGCAGGTGGTGGGCGAGCAGGCGCCACGGGAGGAAGACGACGCATGGGGCGGCCACCTCTACGAGGTCGAGGTCTCGGCGGATGAAACCCTGTGCCCTGGTACCTACTCGGTTCCCTTCACGGTGACCGACCCGGACGGCAACTCTGACCAGGCGACCCTCACCGTCCACGTGGTGGGCAACCAGCCGCCGCAGGCTTCCCCGCCCTACCTGCAGGGGGAGACCACGGTCATCCTCAGCCCAACCGGCCTTGTCCGCACGCCCGTGGTCTTCCAACCGATCAACGTTGGGATCCTGACGGTGACCCTGTGACCATCGAAGGCTATGGCATCCCATCCGTTTACGCCGCGAACTTGTCCGCTTTCCTGGGCTCGCTTGTGGCCCTCTACACGCCGGGCGGGCTCACCGACGAGGACCTTTGCGGAGCCGTGCGGGAAAGGGATGTGATTGTGGACGAGCTCTCCCTAACCCTGCGGGACAAGTGTGGTGCCACCACCGAGGTTCTAGCCATTGTCACCATCAAGGTGAGCTTGTCTTAAATTCCCCTCCCCCTCAATGGGGGAGGACCGGGTGGGGGTGAATTTCCCCATTCTTCCACCTACCACCCACTAGAGGAGGGAGAAGCGACTTCCTGGTCGATCAAGAAAATGTTTGCAAGATAAGCCCTTTGAGGCTTGACAGACCGGGGGGGGGGAAAGAGTACACTACGTTCGGACTGATCGAGGAGGCTGGAGGTGGCGGATGAGGGAGAAGCGACGGTTGGGCATCGTGGTGGCCGTGGCGCTGGCCGTGGGAGCCAGCGGGGTTTCCGGGCCTGTCTTCCCACGGGGAGTGGAGGAGATCCTGGGCCATGCAGTGGTACTGAGGGAGGCTTTTGCCCTCTCGTTTCCCGGCATCGGTCTAGGTGCGCTCCTTGGCGTTCACGACTGGAATGGGGATGGGTGGCCCGACCTTGTGGTGGCCAGTGACCGCCGAGTTCAGGTGTGGTTCGGCGACGGGCAGGGCGGATTCAACCCCGGCCCTTGGTTGTACTTGGAGGTGGAGGAGTACGTCGAAGGAAAGCGGATTCCCTATCGGCCCGTTTCGGACTCCCCCGAGGTTCCCTGGCAGCCCTATGAGCTCGAGGAGCGGGAGGGCAAGCTGTTTGTCCCGATCGAGGTCATTGTCCACACCGGTGCCCTGGTGGACTTGGACGGGGACGGGATCCTTGACCTTGTTGTCCGCGGCTACGGCGGGCCTCGAGAAGATAGGGGTCTTCGGCTCTACCTCCTGCGGGGGCTGGGCGGTGGCGAGTTCGCCCGCGCTGGAAGCGTTCCTCACCCCCAAGGGTTGTACATCTCCGAGCTTAGGGCTGCGGACGGCGGGGTCCTGTTCACCGCGGCGGAGGAGGACAGCCCCACCCGCCTGTACCGGCTGAGCGCACCCGAGGGGCTGGCGAGCCCCCGCTTGGTCCAGCTGGCCGAGGGGCCGTGGGGCCTTCGCTGGGCGGGCGATCTGACGGGCGATGGTCTTTACGATCTTGTGGTCTCCACAGGGGAGATGGTCCAGGTCCTCGTGGGAAGCGGCGGGGGCGAGTTTCAGGAGGGCCCACAGTTCACCTCCCGGGTCGGGGAGGTACAGGGAGTAGAGGTGGCCGACTTGGACGGGGATAGCTTCCTTGACCTGGTCGTTCTGACCCCCTCCGGGATCGTTACCGCCCTGAGACGCGAGGACGGGTATACGGAGAGTTTCTTCCGCGACCCGGGGTTTCCCTTGTGGCAGCATGCGGTGGCCGACCTCACGGGAGACGGGATCCCCGACCTCCTCGTGCAGCGATCCACAGGTTTTTCCGAGTACCTCCTTCTTCCCGGCGATGGGCAGGGTGGGTTCCTGGAGCCCGTGATCTCGCTCGTTGTCCCTGATGGCATCTTGACCAAGCCGTATTTTGTGGACCTCAACGCCGATGGCCTTCTGGACGTCGTCTTCGCCCCCTTCGTCGGAAGGCGCGTACGGGTCTACCTGAACGGCGGGACGCCCTCGGGGACAAGCCTGCACCCTCTCCCCGGGACGCTGCTGGCGGTGGGCGATTTTTCGGGAAACGGGCATCCGGACATCCTGACCGCGGACACAAGCCAACGCGGCGTGGGAGTTTGGTGGAACGATGGCCGAGGCGGTTTGGTCTATCAGCCCCTTGCCTCGTTGGGCCGGGTTCCTACAGCCGGGGCTTTGACTCCCGGCGTGGCTTACATCCTTCTGCTTCCTGAGGAAAAGGCTCCGGCCGAGCTTGTGGCCATCGCCGCCACGGGAGAGATCCTGGACCGGTGGCGGTTGAGCGAGGAGAGCCTGCCGGTGGTGGTGGCAACTGACCTCAATGGGGATGGCCTCATGGACGTGGCCATCCCGGCCAAAGGGAAACTCTTGGTCCTGTGGAGCGGTCGAAACCTGGGCACCTATCCCTGGCCAGCGGGGGAGGTGAGCTTCCTTGCTCCAGGAGATGGTGGGCTGTGGGCCGTTTCGATCGGGGAGTACGCCGACCTGGTGGAGGTCAAGTTCCCAGGCCGCAGGCTTGTGGTTTCCCATCCCCTCCTTCAGCTTGAGGCCCTCCCCCTGACCATGACCGCGGGCGACCTGGACGGGGATGGGATCCCCGACCCGGTGGTCCTGGCGGTCGAGCTGGGGGCGAAGACTGAGAATGACGAGGTGGTGCTGTTCATCGAGCGGGTGGTGGCGGGGATCGCCCTCTCCTCCAGCGGGCCTGTGGTCGAGGAGGTGCCGGGCTTTCCCGAGGACCAGACGCCCTGGCCGTTTCTTGGTGCAGGGGTGGGTGTGTTCGGCGGGGTCCCGCACCTTGTCCACACGACCTCGGCCGGGGGTGGGGTGTTCCTCCTGCCCTGGCAAGGGGGATGGGGCGAGCCGAGGCGCCTCGACGTGGCGGCAGGTCCTGTGCTCGTGGCCGACCTCGACGGAAACGGTGAACCCGAGGTCATCGCCGCCACGGTGGGTCTGGCAACCCTCCTTGGGGTGATCTGGAACGGAGGTGGGCGATGAAACGCGCGCTTTTGCTGGTGCTGATCGCCGTGCTCGGCACGTCAAGCTTCGCTCTTGCTGACTGCACGGCTGGCTTCGAGTACGAGTTTGGAAAACGGGAGGTCTCCCTTTCCGTACCGGCCAAACTGGTGCGGAAGGTCGTGAAGACGGTGCCCGTCGTTGGACAGATCCTCAGTCTGTTCAAGGTGGAGATCACCTTCCTGGAGACGTGGCGCGTTGCCGAGGCGGTTTGTAGATGTAAACCATGTTGCGAGGCCCCGAGCTTTCAGTACTTGGGGGTGACCATTAGGGCTGCTGCAGAAGGCATTGTGTGGTTTGACACGTTGACGGCCACCCAGCCTGGCGAAAGCCCGCCCGTTGATCCGAAGCGATCGTGTTCGATCTGGACCACATTCCGGGAGTACCGCGCAGGGACGAAGGTCGAGCTCGCGTGGAATCTTCCCATCGAGATCAAGGAAACCCTGCTGCAGATCAGCGAGTGGGTGGACTGCAAGTGCACCGAAAACCCTGAATGCGAGGGCAACGCGCCGCCAGAAGTTCGCGTCTTCGACCCAACTAAAATCGTGATGAACTACGGGGAGGAGGCGGAGTTCTACGTCAGTGCATACGATCCAGGACCCCGTCCAAATCTGTTGGACTTCAGTGAGGTGGCAGAGGCAGCAGGCTGCCTCACCGCCTATTGTGTTGAACAGAACATCTACGAAGGTCAGTACGGCTTGGCGACGTACCGTGTGTCCTACACCGGCGAGGAGGAGCTCATCAAGAGCTGCGCTGAAGCTGTAGCTAGCGACAGGTGCGGCAGCGTAGGTGGAGCCCGTGTCGACGTGTACATCAACTATCCGCCTGAGATCCGCCTGGACCCGGATAGTCGTTGGTTCGGCAGCGAATACAGGGCCTTCTTCAGGATCCGCGATCCGAACTTGCGGGGCTGCCCCGATCCATGGGAGGCGATCAACCTTTCGGTCGAGGATCCCAGCTGTGGCACATATTCTCTCTCCAAAGAGCAGATCAGCTGTAACTGGGCTGATGTCGAGGAGGCTTCGGGAGCGGCCGTCGTCGTGTTTTACCCGCAACCGGACTGCTGCAACCGGAGCTTCACCCTTGTGGCGCAGGACCTCTCCAGGCAGTCGGACAAGATTACAGTGCAAATCCCAGACCAGGGGCCGGTGGCCGAGGTGGTTATAAATCCGCAGACCTTTCGGCTGAAGCCAGGAGAAATGGCAGAAGCCCGTGTGAGCTGCGAAGGTGATCCCAACGGGCACACAGTCACGCTGTCCAAAGAGTCGGGGCCAGGACTTTTCGAGTCCAAGACTGGGCGGGGGCGGCTCAGAGGCACCTGGAGCTGGAGGGTGCCCGGGCGCTACTTGGGCAGCCCCTGGCAGCTGGTGGGCTTTCGGGCCAAGAGCTTCTGCGGCGGAAGCTCCGTTGCCTACCTCCTGGTGCATATTAGCACCCCGCCGCGGGCGTATAGTGGCTCGGTCTGGGTGAACCGGGGCGCCACCGCGCGGACCATCCTCTACGTTCAGGATCCGGACAGCTTCTCCCACAACCTCGCTTTCGACCCGCCGTCGGGGATCTCGGTGCGGGTGGTGGGCCGATCCGAGCCACGGGAGGAAGACGGCGCATGGGGCGGCCACCTCTACGAGGTCGAGGTCTCGGCGGATCAAACTTTGTGCCCTGGTACCTACGCGGTTCCGTTCACAGTGACCGACCCGGACGGGTACAAAGTCCAGGCGGCCCTCACCGTCCACGTGTGGGGCAACCGTCCTCCTGTGGCCTCTCCGCCCTACCTGCGGGGGGAGACCACGGTCACCCTCAGCCCAACGGGTGTTGTGCGCACGCCCGTGGTCTTCCAAGGATTGACGTCTGGGACCCTGACGGTGACCTTTTCACCATCAAGGGCTACGGCGCTCCGCCTATTTACGCCGCAAATTTGAGTGCGTTCTTGGGTTCGCTTGTGGCCCTCTACACACCAGGCGGGCTCACCGAGGAGGACCTTTGCAGAGCCGTGCGGGAAAGGGATGTGTATGTAGACGAGTTCTCCCTGACCCTGCAGGACAAGTGTGGTGCCACCACCAAGATTCCAGCCATTGTCACCATAAGGGTGGAGGACAAGGTCCCGCCCAAGATCGTCTACCCGGCCCAGAACCGCACCGTGGAATGTGACGGTCAGGGAAACACCGCCGAGCTTTCCGCCTGGCTGGCAAGCCATGGTGGGGCCTGGGCGTTTGACAACTGCTGTGACGTGACATGGACAAATGACTATAGTCCTGAGAATTTTGTTTACACCTGTGGGAAAGCAGGTTCGGTCACCGTGACGTTCACCGCGACGGACTGTGCTGGGAACAGCTCCCCCACCACTGCCACGTTCCAGATCGTGGATATCAAAAAGCCCTGGTGGGACCAGCCGATGCCCGGGGACCTTGTGGTGGAATGTGACCAAGTGCCCAAGCCACCTCCGGTGAGGGCCTTGGATATCTGTGATCCCGAGGTGGAGGGGAGCTTCCAAGAGATCCGCTGGCCTTTCCCCTGGCTTCTTGAGCTCCTGTGGAATACTGTGGCAGGCGAAGGTAGCAAGACACACCTTGGCCGGGCCGTCAACTTGGCCAAGAAAAAGTACACCCGGAGAAATCTGGGAAGGAGGTTAGGATGAAACGAGTGTCAAGGTGGTGGTGCAGCAGATGGGACGTTGCCATGTTCCTGACCAGAGGCGTTGTCATCTGCGGGTTGGCTCTCCTGTCCCCACACGATGGTACCTCAGCTTCGGATAAGACTTTGCATCTCTCCTCTTGGGACGTTGTCACGTTCCAATTCCCAATTGGCGAACCAGTTGTCATGGCTGCTGGGGACTTCAATAGAGACGGATCCGATGACTTATTTCTCGTTACCGCGATCAAGCGCCCGAGACTGGTCTTCGGAGCCCTGGGACCTGAATTCTTGCCGAGCGATGAACACGAGATACGGTTCTTCATCCTCTCATGGCGGGCAGAAGAGCCAGAAGAACCTTATCTGATCAGCACATTGCCAGCTTCCAACCAGCAGGTCGGTCTGGATAAGCCACTTGTAGCCGACCTTGACAGAGATGGCTATCAAGACGTCGTGGTTCTTTTGAGCATAGGCCCCATTTCGGCACCACCCGCTCTGTTTGATCTCGAGAACATTAAGACCCAGCTCGTGATCTTCTGGAATGAAGGGGACGGCACCTTCGTCCAAGATCGAATACCAGTCGAGCTATTGCCCATTCCCGCATATCACGTCCCTACCCTTTTCGCATTGGGCGACTTCAACTCTGATGATCTACTGGACATCGCGTGTCTTGACTCCCGCAATCTCCGTCTGCAAGTCTTCTACAACAAGGGAAACCGTAGCTTCACGGGCCCGGAGTTTGTGCTGCTTGGACACACTGATGATGCATGTATCCCTGTCGCGATGAATCTTCATTCTGCCCGGGTAGATGAGACGAGGCAAGGTGACGATATTGTCGTTAGCGGACCCTGCTACCATGCTGAAGACAACTTCGACCACTTCATCCGTGTGATCTTCTCCTGTGGGACAGACTGCTGGGAGGCGTCTCCTCTTCTTCTGGCGGACGTACAGATGCAGAGTTTCCAGGATGCACTATGGGATATCGCGATCGAGGACGTTGATGGCGATGAGCACATGGATATTCTCCTTCTTGGCCAACTTGGCGCTGCAGAAGCTAAACCACAGATCCCCAGGCCAGCACCTTCTCTCATGGACATCTACCTATTGCCTGGGGATGGTCGCGGGCAGTTTGGACCACCGCGTTTTCTCGGATGGAGCGAGATGGGGCGTTTCCTCTTCGTCGACTCCCAGCCAGAGGGGGAGTGGGGCGTTACCATTGTTGTTCTCACTGAAAACGTGGTTTGGCCGGCCATTGTCGTACACATATCCAGCGACTTCTCACAGGTGTCCTCAACCACACTCTATGGGCGGGGGTATGTGATCGATGGCGCCGTGATCAACAAAGGGACGAGTCGTGAGCTGGTACTGCTGGCTTCACTGGATCTTGAGAGCGAGGTCACGCTCGTCAACGTGGTGCGGGGGTGGTGACGATGACCCAGCGCATTCTAGTGCTAACCGTGATTTTCGCCTTCATCGGAAGCTCCGGAGCCTTTGGCGGGGATTGTCCTCGGGTCTGTCCAGGCGACTGTTCTGTGTGGCGGGCGTTCTGGCGCGACGTACGGGATCCTGTGCTTGGAGTCACAAGGGTACAGTGCATAGAAGCAAAGTGTCCCCTGACACCGTGGTGCTTCGAGGTCTTGACAGTTCTTCAGCTCCCCTTTCCCCCGTTCAACTCGGTGAAGTACTACGTGTTTGGAGGACTGGTGGATGAGACAACGAGGGACTTTACTCCAGACCCGGGCATCACGGCGAAGGTGCGGGATGGGGTTGCAACCGTCTGCGTTTCGGGCGGGTATGAATGGCCAATTGTACTCCCCGGTATCGGTGGTGCTGCTGGAAAAGCGGCTGTTTTCCGAATCCCTATTGGGCACCTAGAGGGTACTGCTTGCATGGGGGAGTGTTTTTGCACCGACTTTAGGTGGCTACCTCCTTTCGTGTGGGTATCCTCCATACCTATGGAATCACCTAATAATAGGTGGAAGGAGTGGAAGATCGACGTAAGAGCTTCTGATCCGAACAGCGACATCTTATGCGTCTGGCATAAACTTATCACCTCTGTCCCGCCCGCTCCTGAGATCACGTATACACCAGAAGCTGAGCTTACCCATCAACCGTACTTCGTGGGCGACTGTTCGTATTCGTTTAGCCTCAAGCTACCTTGTTCTACTGAACCCGCTTCCGCGGCGGTCATCGCTTGGGCCAAAGACGCGAAAGGCCTGGAGGGGAAAAGGTTACATATAATCGACGTAGCGGGCAACAGGCCCCCTGCAGCTTCCTTGCCCTACCTGCAGGGGGAGACCACGGTCACCCTCACCCCAACGGGCGTTGTCCGCACGCCCGTGGTGTTCCAACCGATCAACGTTTGGGACCCCGACGGCGACCTTTTTACCATCAAGGGCTACGGCACTCCACCCATTTACGCCGAAAACTTTGGTGCTTTCTTGGGCTCGCTTGTGGCCCTCTACACACCGGGCAGGCTCACCGAGGAGGACCTTTGCAGAGCCGTGCGGGAAAGGGATGTGTATGTAGACGAGTTCTCCCTGACCCTGCAGGACAAGTGCGGGGCGGAGACGGAGATCCCGGCCAGGGTGGTGATCCATGTGGAGGACAAGGTCCCGCCCGAAATCGTCTACCCGGCTCGCCACCTCACCGTGGAGTGCAACAGGCAAACCAATCCAGCCGAGCTTTCCGCCTGGCTGGGCAGCCATGGTGGGGGTCCTGGCCGTGGCCAACCGCCTATCCCACCACTTGGACGGACGACCACCACCCAGACAAGTTCGTGCGCACCCGCGGGAGCGCTGGGCGCATTAAGGTAAAAAGTACGCTACACTCCGCTGGGCAAGATCAGCGGAGCGTCCCGTAGCCGAGAGGCCAAAAAGGAGCGCTATTCGGCAAGCAGGGTCGGAAAGGAGGTTGAGATGCGAGGGAACCGCGTTGCGGGGCAATGTGGTGGTGGGACAAGGGGCCGGGCGATGACCACGTCGACCATTTTGCAGGCTAGGGCGCTGAGGGCAGTGACATCCATGGTGCTTGTTGGCCTGCTGCTGGTCTACACTGGCAATGCGGGCCAGCAAGGAGAAGAAGACGAAGATCTCCTTCCAGTGAAGCCTGCTAGCTATTCTCCCGTTGAGCTCGATGTAGGCCAACCCATGTTTGTCGCGGCTGGCGACATAGATGGGGACGGCCATGTAGACCTCGTGCTTTTGTCATTCTTCGTATTGGAGGAAGGACAAGTTAAGACTCAGGTCCACTTCATCAAGGTGGACTGGGCAACAGGAGTTGCACATACACGTCTGCTTTACACCACCGAACATCTTGCGCCATACGCTCTTGCGCCGTACGCTGCTATCACCGACTTTGACGGCGACGGGCACCCCGATGTTGTTCTCTTCGACAACGGAGGCGGGGCGTTCGTTGTGCTGTGGGGAGACGGGCACGGATCGTTCGAGAAGGACTCCATTGTGCTGGATCGGCACGGCTTCGTCGGGAACTTCGCGGTCGCTGACCTTGACGGTGACGGATACGAGGACCTTGTGTTCGGGGATCATCTCCTCGGCTACGTGCAGATTCTGTGGGGGGAGGGCCGCCTGGGGTCAGCCAGAACTTCAGCCTACGCCTTCCCCGCTGGCCGCTATCCGGCGAGCGTCGTGACCGGTGACTTCACGGGCGACGGGCGTCTCGAAGTGGCGACCTTGGGTCTTCGGGCTGATGAGATGGGTTGGGTCTACTTCGTGGCTCTCTTCTCTGTCGATGGAAGCCGCCAGCTCAGCTTGCTCAGCACAACGGAGATTGGGGAGCCAGATCCCGTGGCTTTTGGAGTACCATTGGCAGCCGGTGATTATGACCGCGACGGGCATCTTGATCTGTTAACGGCGCGAAGCGAGCACGGGTACGTGTTGCTAGGCCGCGGAGACGGGACCTTCGTTGTCGAGGAGGTCTACTGGCTCCTTGGCGAAAAGCTCGTTTCCCAGATGGTCCTCGCCGACCTCGACGGCGACGGATGCCTCAACGATATCGTCGTTGGTCAGGGATCAGCCCGGGTCTGGATCATGACCGGCTGCTATGGTGAGAGTGGGTACGGGGTAGTGGCCCCGGTGATTGGGCTTCCTGTTTCGGTCGTCGTTGCAGACGTAGACAGAGATGGCACACTGGACGTCGTTGTCGCGAGCAACTCGCTGCTGGGATCAACATACCTTGAAGTGTTCTTGGGGGATTAAGGAGGCCGGTGATGAAGAGCGTACTGAGCGTTGTTCTCGGTGCGTTCGTGGCCTTCGCACCGAGTTTTGACCCAGTTGTAGCTGAGGAATGCCAAGTCACCAATCTTTCCTCGTCCCAAGACCCTCTACGGATCTACTGGAATGTGTGGTGCATAGGAACCATTCGGGAGGTGCCGGCTCAGGGGTGGTCTGTAGAAGGCATCCACTGCTGTCTTACCGGCGTCGGGGGGCTCGCAGTGCCGATGTGCAAGTCAGAAGGTACTTATGGACATGAGAAAGTACTCGAGGTTCAATTCTCGCATGGCTGTGCATGGGTTCCTCTTGCGGCTGAGCCATGGGGAGCTACCCCAGCCATCACGGTTCAGCCAGTTTGCTGGTGCTGTGTGGGACACTGGCCCTGTAAGGGCACAGAAGGAAGGAAGCTTGGGCTTGCAGGAGGGCAAGTCCGGACGACACACCCTCCCAGGGTGCATGCACCGAATGTGGTTCGCATAGAACGCGATGGAGTGACCTCAATTCCAGTTCAGGTTACGGACAGCGGTGGCGATCTGATAGCGATCTACTGGACACAACCCAAGAACGGGACAGTACGGGGTGAGCAGCGCGTATTCGCTGAACCCGTCTACGAATACAGCGCCTCGCTTCAGTACCAGCCCAGTCCCTGCTGGACTGGGTGGGATAGTTTCGAAGTGCGAGCTCTTGACGCTCGTGGAGGTCTCAGCCGGAGCGTTGTCAGACTTCGGGTGATCGATGCCCCTCCTCAGCTAGAGAAGCCCGCCCCTGTAATCGTGAGCGTCGACGGAGAACCTGTGAGGTTCGAGCTTCCGATGGCCACCGCGGCCCCGCCGTACACTTCGGATGTACTGAAGTACAGTGTGATTCGTGAGCCTTTGCACGGAGCACTGGAAGGAAGCGGCCGCCAGTACACATTCACCCCGGATCCGTCTTACTGTGGGATTGACGTGCTGGAATACGTTGTGGAAGACCCCTGCGGAGCGCGCTCCTGCGGAAGCGTGGAGCTCGTTATTCAGCGCAGGCCGACTATCGATGGACCCAGCGAAGTCGAGGCACAGCGGAGTAGGAAAACCACGTTCGATGTAGTGGTCTACGACCCCTGCCACGGCTTTCCTCAAGTTGCTGTCACTGCGGATTCTGGAAGCTACGTGAGCGCTCTGCCGGTATTCTTGGCCCCTGCGATCGGGCTATGCTCAATTGAGTATACGTCACCTAAAGAGCTATGCGAAGATATGGTACGAGTTACCGCTACTTCACGCGCAACCGGACTCACCGCAGAGCTAGATGTGCACGTAACCGTGGTGGGCAACCAGCCGCCGCAGGCTTCGCCGCCCCACCTGCAGGGAGATACCACAGTCACCCTCACCCCAACGGGCGTTGTGCGCACGCCCGTGGTCTTCCAACCGATTGAGGTTTGGGACCCCGACGGTGACCCCGTGACCATCGAAGGCTACGGCCTTCCGCCCATTTATGCCGCAAACTTATCCGCCTTCTTGGGTTCGCTTGTGGCCCTCTACACGCCGGGCGGGCTTACCGACGAGGACCTTTGCAGAGCTGTGCGGGAAAGGGATGTGTATGTAGACGAGTTCTCCCTGACCCTGCAGGACAAGTGTGGTGCCACCACCGAAGTTCCGGTCATCGTCACCATCAGGGTGGAGGACAAGGTCCCGCCCAAGATCGTCTACCCGGCCCAGAACCGCACCGTAGAGTGCGACGGTCAAGGGAACACCACCGAGCTTTCCGAGTGGCTGGCAAGCCATGGTGGGGCCTGGGCGTTTGACAACTGCTGTGACGTGACATGGACAAATGACTATACTCCTGACAAGTTTGTGTACAGCTGTGGGAAAGCGGGCTCGGTCACCGTAACCTTCACCGCTGCGGACTGTGCGGGAAACAAGTCCTCCACCACCGCGACCTTTACCGTTGTGGACACCACCCCACCAGAGCTGACGATACCTCCAGATGTGGACTTGGGGTGCAATCCTGCTGACACAAGCCCGCAGGCCACCGGCTGGGCCACAGCCACCGACAAGTGCGATCCAAGCCCCGCGGTGACTTACACAGACAGCGTGTCCACGCTGGGTTGCCAGGTGACCATCGAGCGAACTTGGATAGCCAGGGATTCCTGTGGAAGGGAGGCAAAAGGGGTCCAGCGCATCACCTACATCCAGGACACAGAGCCTCCAACGCTCGTTGTTCCAGGGGATGTGACGGTGGAGTGCGACAAGGTGCCACCTGTTGGCGAGGCCACGGCGACGGACAACTGTGACCCGGCCCCGAGTGTGGAGTACTTGGGCGAGGAGCGGGTCGATGGTTCCTGCCCCTACACCTACACACTGATCCGCACCTGGCGGGCCACCGACGCTTGTGGGAATGCTGGTGAGGAGAGCCAGACGATCACGGTGGCGGACACGACGCTGCCTGTTCTCACGTGCCCGGGGAACGTGAACCTGGGATGCAACCCCAGCGACACGAGTCCAGACGTCACGGGGTGGGCGACGGCCACGGACAACTGTGACCCGAACCCGACGGTGACGTACACCGACAGCCTCTCCACGGTGGGGTGCACGACGACGATCAGCAGGATCTGGAGCGCTTCGGATGCGTGTGGGAACACCACGCAGTGCACGCAGGTCATCACCTACACTGCGGACACGGTTCCGCCCACGATCCACTGCCCGGGCCACGTGTGGCGCAGCTCCAGCGAGCCGCCGGGGACCCTGGTTTGGGTGACCTTCCCCATCACCGCGAGCGACGCCTGCGACCCGAGCCCGACCCTGAGCTGCAGCCCGTCGGGCGGGCACTTCCAGGTCGGAGAGGACGCTCTGGCCCACACCAGCTGCACGGCTTGGGACGCCTGCGGGAACGAGACAAACCGGGACTGCACGTTCTGGGTCATCGTCGAGTTCGTCTGCCCGCCTCTGTTCGCCTGGCCCGACTTCGCCGACGCTCCGGGTCATGTGTGGATCCCGGTGTTGGCCAACGACAGCGGCTACGGGCTGCGGATCGTGGGCGTCTCTCCCCCGACCTGCGGGAGTGCCTGGATCTCGGGGGATGGGATCGTGTACACCACCATGGGGTGGTCTCCCGGGTGTCCCCCTCCCTACGCGGGGATGCAGGAGACGTTCTCCTACACCGTGGAGGATGCGTGCGAGAACCAGGCGTCAGCTGCAGTGACGGTGACCATCACCTGCGACATCTGTCCTCTGTCCGTCCCGGGCGGCAAGGAGGAGAAGTGAGCTCCGCTCTGAAGTGGGCTGCCGTGGGGTTGGCGCTGGTGAGCGGGGCGCTGGGGGCCGCCGGCCCGCTGGAGTTCGAGTGGGAGGGGGAGGTCGCGTGGAACGAGCCCGGTTCTACGGTGACGTGGCGTTCGAACCTCTCCCTCAAGGGGGAACTCGCCGGCTGGGCGTGGGCGGCGGCGAGCTCGCTGGCCGATGGCGCCTGGACGAGTGTGCAGCTGACAGGCTCGGGCAAGCTCGGCGAGATCACGGTCTCCGCATCCGTGGCGATGGCCCCGGGGGCCCCTGCGTTCCAGGGGGCCCGGCTCTCCTGGGGGTACGCCTGGGAGGGGATCGAGAGCTCGGTCTTGGCGAAGATCGAGAGCGTGGGGTTCGGTTGGGGTCTCGTTCTTCAGGGCCCGTCTGGATCCCTTCTCGAGCGGGTGCGGCTTCGGTTCAACCTGAAGCGTCAACTGGACGAGGTCGCGGGTCCCACGTTCGCTCCGTCGTTCTCGTTCGGTGAGGCGCGGTTCGGGATCCCCCTTTCGTGCTGCGTGGAGCGGGTGCGGGGTCGGATCGCGTTCACCAAGGCCGGGTTCGAGGAGGCAGCGTTAAGCTTCCCGCTTCCCGGAAAGCTCGGCTGCGGGGTGTCGTTCGGGGCAAGCTTGCGGTTCCGCACAGACGAGGCGCAGGGGTCCCTGTTCCCGAGCCTCGTGTACCAGGGACCGGCCGGCGTGGACGTCTTCCTTGTCCTCGACTGGGATGCTGCCACCTCGGCCCTGCAGGGGATCAAGGTGTACGGGTTCGGGTTCCACGGAGAAGTGGGGAACCTGCGGTTCCGCAGCGTGACCAGTCTGGCGGAGGACGCGATCGGTCTCGTGAAGGAACCGTACTGGGAACTCCTGGAGCTGATCTGGAAGGTGCCCGGTTGTTGCGGAGACGGTGAGGCGGCGGTCACGTTCTACTTCGGGGACAGCGGCCCGTTCGGCCTGGGCGAGGTGGAGGCAACGGGGCGGATTCCCCTCACGGCTGGCATCCAGCTTGTTGTGGGGTTCTCCGCCTCGCACGCGGGGGAACTGAGCGTCGCGTTGGGCGGAAAGATCCTCCTGTAGCAGCCTGGGCGGGGATTCCGCTGGTCCACGGACGTCCCGGCGCGCGGCTCCGTGCTCGGTCGCCCGTGGTCCGTTGTCCGTACGGGCTCGTTCGGCCCCTGGAGGACGGGCAGTGGCCACGGTTCTTGTCCCACTGAATCCGCCCTCTATGTGGAGCTGAAGGGTCCGTAGGCCGTTCTCAGAACGGCCAGAAGCGCTGGTCGTTCCACACCCGCTGGCGCAGCTCTTGGTCGAGGGAAGTGAGGAGATCGAGGTGGGACCGTTCCCACTGGGCGAGCCACCCGTAGAGCTCCTTCGCCTCCCCGCTCGACTTCCCCTCGGCATCGGCGTAGAACGCGACCGCCCGTTCCTCGAGCGCCATCGCCGCGTACAGCGCTGCCGCCTCGTACGAGGCAGCCGAGATCTCCGTCTCGATCGCACGGGTGAGCACGCGGGTCGCGATCTCGGTCGGCCCCTGCGCCGGGGGGCCCATGGTCACCTGTCCCGTGCGCATGAGGTCAGCGAACGCCTGCGAGAGGACCTCGATGTGGCGCCCCTCTTCCTGGGCCAACGTGAGGAAGATCTCCCGCACTGCCTCGCTCTCTGCGCCGCGTGCGCTCGCCTCGTACAGAGCCTTGCCCCGCTTCTCGAGGAGCAGCGCTCCCTTCAGGATGTCCTCTTCGCTCTCCATCGTCCCTCCTGGATCGATGGTAGCCGCACGTTCGCTTGAGCACAACTACGTTCCTCCCGCCCACGCTCCTTCCGCTGCCCCCCGGCGTGGCGACACCGCCGAGAACGCGTCGTCCGATCGTGGCCGGCTCTATCTTGGAGTAAACCAGCGGGTCCGCCCTCCCTACCCTCCCCGAGCCCGCTCTTGCACGAGGAGGGCCCGTCTGACCTCCTCGTGCGCTGCGAGCCCTCTCTCGACCAAGATCTCCCCGATTGGCCGCGGGTGTTGCCCGGACTGCTGGTGCTCCAACGCCGCCCGCACGTTCTCGGGGGAGATGATGCCCATGTCCACCAGGATCTCTCCTAACCTCTTCTCGCGTTCGAAGTGTTTCTCGAGAATGGCCATGATTACCGCCGACCGGGAAGTTCGCCGTCGCTCTGCTTCACGGTCCACAAGGTCCAACAAGTAATCGTCCTCATCGCGGTAGTAGAGTGTGGCCTGCATCCCCTCCCCTCCTCCTTGCGCCCCACGCGCCCCGCCTGGCGGGCCAACCGGTCCCGGCTGGTCCCACCTTCGCAATGGGTTGGCCCTTGATCCGGGTTCGTTACCTTGGTTTATACTCTACTTGGGTGGGACCAGCTGTCAAGCGGGCCTCCGTTCGCCTTGGCGCTGGCCCTATGTGTATCCATCTCGCTTCCGGGTGCGCCTTTACCTTTCGTGCGGGGGCCGTTCTCTCGGCCGGCTCCCTCGGGTCACGCCGCCCGGCGTGACGGGCAGGAGTTCAGCCCGAACCGCACCCTGCGGGATCGACCACGCTTTCTCGGGATGCCTCAACCGAACCGCTCACCGGGGGTCCGGCAGTAGCCACGGACGAACTCCGGGCCGGAGATGGAGCGACACCCCGCTGGTTGCAGCTCGATGATCTCCAGGACGCCCAACCCCGTGGCGACGAGGAGCCGGTCCCGCCGGGGGAGGATCGCCCCCGCGGGGAGATCGATCGGCTCCTCGGTTGCGATCCGGGTCCGGTGCACTTTGACGAGCCTATCCCGGAGCGTGGTGTGGGCCCCGGGCCACGGGTTGGTGCCCCGCACGAGATCGTGGATCCGCCGCGCCTCTCCCTCCCAGCGGATCCGCCCATCCTCCTTGTGCAGCTTCGGGGCGAGCGTCCCCTCCTCCGGCTGGGGCCTGGGTACGACCTCTCCGTTCGCGATCCCCTCCAGGGTCTCCACAATCAGCTCTGCTCCCACCTGGGCGAGGCGAGCCTCCAGCTCGCCTGCCGTCTCGTCGGGCCCGATGGGGACCGCCCGCTGCAGCAGCAGGGGCCCGGTGTCCATCCCCTCGTCGAGGACGAACGTGGTGACGCCGGTCTCTCTCTCTCCGCGGATGATCGCCCACGCCACCGGCGCCGCCCCGCGATAGCGGGGGAGAAGGGAGGCGTGGATGTTCACGCACCCGTGCTTGGGAAGAGTGAGAACGGGCTCCCGCAGGAACTGCCCGAACGCGGCCACGACGAGGAAGTCGGGCTGGAGGGCCCGGAGTTGGTCGAGCACTGCAGGGGCATTGATCGTGCGCGGCTGGAGGATCGGGACCCCCAACTCGTGAGCCACTTCCTTGGCGGGTGGGGGGGTCAGTTTGAGCCCCCGCCCGGCCGGCCGATCGGGCTGGGTGATCACGAGGAGGACCCCGTACGTCTGAGCCAGGCGCCGCAGCGCGGGAACCCCAAACCCGCCCGTGCCTGCGAACGCAACGCGCAACCCTACGGGAGCGAAGACACCTTCTCCTTGCGCGACTCCTGGATAGCGCGGAACTCGGCGAGCACCCGTCGCCGCTCGTCCGTGGGGAGGAGGTCCACGTACAGCTCGCCGTCGAGGTGGTCCACCTCGTGCTGGAGAAGCCGCGCCTCGAGCTCGGACAGGTGCAACTCGACCTGTTGCCCGGCCTCGTCGGCGGCCCGCACGACCACCTCCTTGGCCCGCGGTACCTCCGCCTCCACCCCGGGGAGGGACAGGCACCCCTCCCAGCTCACGTCGATCTCCTGACCCCGGCCCACGATCTCGGGGTTGAACAACACCCGCTCCTCGCCGCCCAGGCGCACGAGGATCGCCCGCACGGGAAGCCCGATCTGGTTCGCGGCGAGGCCCAACGCCTCGATCCGACCGAATGCGTCGCGCAGCGCCGCCGCTGCCGCGCAGGCCTCGGGGCTCCCGGGGACCACGGGCCGCGTCGGGCGGCGCAGGACCGGGTTGGGGTACGTCAGGATGTCCAGTTTGGACCGCCTCCTTTGAGTCCACTATTATAGGAAGATCCGATCATGCCTACAACGGGACCGGAGGCCCCACGCCGCACGCTTCTCGACAAGGTGCTCGCCCTGGAGAGGGAGAAGGCGTTTGCCGACACGGCTGTCCTCGGGGGGCTCGAGAAGTTCGTGGCCCAGCACGTTCCGGAAGCAGCGCGCCTCGTGGCGGGGTACGCCGCGCTCGACCGGGCGTCCCGCGAGAGCGCGGTGGGGGCACTCGAGCGCTGGCTGAGGGACCCGACCGTCCGCGAGCCCCTCTGGAAAGTCCCCGTCACGCGCCTTGCGGGGGTGGGGAAGAAGCGCGCCGAGCTCCTCTCTCGGCTGGGGATTCGCAGTGTCGAGGACCTCCTCACGTTCTTCCCGCGCCGGCTGGAGGACCGGTCCCAGCTTCGATCGATCGCCCACGTCCGCGACGGCGAGGTCGCGCTCGTTCGCGGCACGGTGCGTGCCAAGTCCCGGGTCAAGGTGCGTCGAGGGCTCGAACTCGTCAAGGTCGCCCTCGACGATGGAACGGGGTTCCTGTTCGCGATCTGGTTCAACCAACCTTGGCTCTGGGATCAGGTCACCGAGGGTCACCCCTACGTCCTCTACGGCAAGGCGCAGCTCCGCTACGGGGAACTTCAGATCGAGAACCCGGTGTGGGAACCAGAAGGAGCGAACATCCAGACCGGTCGGTGGGTTCCGATCTACCCCGCCACCGAGGGCCTCACCCAGCCGGCGCTCCAGAACTTGGTCCACCAGGCCCTGCACCGGTTTCGGAATCAGGTCGAGGACGCGATCCCCCGGACGGTCCGCGATCGGCTGGGGATCCCCCCACGGCAGACCGCGATCGCCCGAATCCACGCCCCGGCAGACCCCGACGACTTCGAGCGGGCCCGCCGGGCCCTCGCGTTCGAGGAGCTGTTCCTTCTCCAGCTCGGGATTGCGCGCCGACGGACCCCCGCGTCCGCGTCCAGTCGGGCCCTCGACCCGGATCGGGAGGCGCTTCGCCGGTTCAAAACGTCGCTCCCGTTCACGCTCACCCCGTCCCAGGAGCAGGCCCTCCAGGCGATCGAGCGCGACCTCCGCTCCCCCCAGCCGATGCTCCGCCTCCTCCAAGGCGACGTCGGGTCGGGGAAGACCGTGGTCGCCGCCGGAGCGTGCGTGATGGCCATCTCCGCCGGAGCGCAGGCCGCAGTGATGGCCCCGACCGAGATCCTCGCCGAGCAGCACTACCTTGTCCTGCAGGACCTCGTACGGGACCTGCCGGTGCGGGTGGGCTACCTCTCGGGGAGTCTCGGGCGCAAGGAGCGTCGGGCTCTCCTCGCCGCGATCGCGGATGGGTCCGTCCACCTCGTGGTGGGGACCCACGCCTTGATCCAGGAGGATGTGGCGTTCGCGGACCTCGCCCTGGCGGTCGTCGACGAGCAGCACCGGTTCGGGGTCGTCCAGCGGGCAGCCCTCGAGGCGAAGGGGGAGGGCGCGAACATCCTCGTTATGTCCGC